>JAYVSE010000342.1:0-13785 GCA_043775635.1 Planctomycetaceae bacterium
CCTGCGGGCAAGGGTTCCGTCCTGCTACGCGCCCGCAGGCTTACGCCAGGCGGCTTAGATTTTGCCCCTGGCGTAGGCGACCCATGGATCGACGTTGGCCGGTTGGCCGGGTCCGCCAGTGCCATCGCCGGTTGGCAGCCCCTTGCGAGCAAGCACGCCAATGCCAAGCCGATCGCCAAGGGAAATGATTCGCTTAATGGCCTTGTCTTTGACCAGTTCGGCAGGATGGATTCCGACATAACCTTTTTCCGTTTCGAAATAGAGTCCGGTCTCATCGACCTTTGCGCAGGCATCCGAGTACGATTGCCACGCCTCGCAGAACAAGGCGAACAGTCCCAAGTCGATCGACACTACCAGGCTGCGGATCTGAAGTTCCGCCAGCAACTCCCGCCACTTGCTGCAGGCGATCGGCTTCATCAGTAGCCAACTTGGCGGCTGAATCGAGCAGGGCTTGGACGGTGGCGCGGCCGTAGCCGGGCGATGCTTCCGTTCCTGCGGCGAGTCGCGGGTAGTCTTCGTTGCTGACGCTTTCGTGGCCTTGCGTTTCCGCGGAAACGGGGCCTTGCCTTTTGTGCCTTTCTTCGAAGAATCCGTTCCAATCGGTTCTCTTGGACTGGCCTTCTTCTTCGCAGCCTTCTTCATCGCTCATGACTTTCTCGTCGTGTTCGTTCGCGTCAGTCCGCGTCGTGTATCGGCAATCGTTTTCGCGCTGTGGCATGACTTGCATAGCGATTGCAGGTTTTCTGGGTCCCAATGATTCGGATCGTCCGGGCCGTTTGTCGGGATGATGTGGTCAACTTCGTTGGCAATCTTCACGTCGCCGTTCTCGCGACAATGACGGCATGTCGGTTCGTTGCGAAGTTGTACTTCTCGTATCGACTTCCAAGGCCTTCCGTAGCCCCGACGAGCCGCTGACAATCGCGAGCGATGTGGCAAAGCGGAGGATTCTTTTCCACATTCGGGTTTGTCGTGATTATGTCGTTGGGCTCGTCGTGGCACGGAAGTCTTTTGTGTCTCTTTCGCTCCGCGAAAGAGCGCTCTTTCGCGGAGCGAAAGGCGACCCTGCAGGTAGTGAATCTAGCGGCAACCGAAAGTGAAACATCCATGGAACTGTGGTTTCGAAATCTGATTGACAATTGGGACTGGAGCGTTGTCATTCCCGAGATGATTGGGAAGGCAACGGGGGTCGGAATCGGCGTGATGCTGAGCTGGTTCCTTTTGATTCGTCGCCGTTTACAGTCCATGGGGAGGCTGCAACGAGGCGACTCGGACGATCTTCTGTTTCAAGCTCATTACTTACATCGCGTTGCGGTTGACGCTAGTGACCATGAGGTCGTGCAACTGCTGTTTCGCAATGTCGCCGAAAAGCGAACGATTGAACAGGTCTACGACAACCCATCGGCCGCCGCGATCGTTCGTTCTCTGGGTGATGAAACGACCCTCGATCAGCCTATCTTGCCGACTCAGGGGACGATTGGTTTTGAGGTGCTCAACGATGCTGCTGGTTGGGTCAGTGGCACATTGGCAACGGCCCCAAGTGAGCGAGCGGTTTGGATGTTTTGTTTGACCGCAGAAGATCGTAAGGTGGTTCGCAAGCGATGCGTGCGAGGTTTCCTCATTCGCGAACATGACTTACGCAAGTTTCATGATTGGACTTGGTGCCAGCGGAACGTACGTGTTGAGAGACCCTGGCATTGGTTTCGTATCGTTGCCCTCCACCGCATCGCCCGGATCTGGGCTGACCAATGCCGCATGTATTCTGGCCCCGGCAATCCCCAGGGGATGCCACTGGTGGACGACCAGGCTGGTCATCGCCGCATCGTGCCGCTTTCACTGGGACTGATCACAACCGAAAAGCCAGTTTGCGATCCATTTGCAATCGACTGGGCTTTGCAGTTGGAATCGTTTGCCAGCGGTGCATTAACACTCGAGCCTGGAGCTTGGCCGGAAGGGTTGCCCCGATAGAATACACTCGTGCTGTTTGGTGGAGCACCCGTCGCGCGAGCCATCGCGGCACGGTGAAATTATCTTTGATGATTTGTTAAATCTCGAGCCACAGCATAGATGGCGCGCTGATTAGGCACGACCTGTGCGTTCCATTCTAACAATACATAATGCCCATTGGCATGCCGGTAGCGATTCGTAAAGCCGATGCATGTCTCACCACAGTTCAATTTCTCCAATACGCTCAGCGTGTTCTCATGGTCGTCCGGATGGACGAACTCCAGGAATGGTCGTGATTGAAGGTCGGAGATTGTGTACCCAAGGATATCGCTGAAATGTTTGTTGATTCGGTGGAAAAATCCACTTGTGCTGGCAATGCAAAACAGGTCCAGGCTTGAATCAAAAAACGCGACCAAGTCTTGATCCACTTGACGCTGACAGGCTAGTAAGTATTGAGTGATCACGTCGACAACTTCGGCGGCCGATTGAGGTCGGTCGTTCATCTCAGCGGAAAGGCACCTGATCGCCAATTCAATCAAGCTAACGGGAACTGGACTTTGATTGATTCTCGCGATGGCTTCGGCAGTGTTGCCGGCCATCGCTTTTCGGAAAACTTGTCGAGTATCTTTGCCCGTATAAGGTGGAAATCCTGTCAGAATCTCGCACAGCAAGCCGCCGAGCCCAAAGATGTCCGCGCGGTGATCAACCAACTCGTGGTTTCCACGGGCCTGCTCAGGTGAAAGGTAGGCTGGTGTACCCAATACGGCTCCCATGAGCGTCGAGGTGTCGGAGCCTGGGGGCGCTGATTCCAATTGACGGATGGAAGTGGCCCATTGGAAGTCGGTCTTGGTTCTTGACCGTTCGTGAGACGATTCGACGTCGCCCAGCCGTTTTGCGAGGCCCCAATCAATAACTTTCACGACCCCGAACGGTCCGACCATTATATTTAACGGTTTAAGATCACGATGAACGATGCCTTTGACGTGTGCGAACGTTATCGTTTCACTGATCTGCTTGAAAACAGTGAGAAGTTGAGGCAAATCATCCGCATGGTTCGTACGGCGGGCGAGAACCCGATCGAAGGTTTCTCCATCAATCAGTTTCATTACGAAAAACGGCCGGTTGTCGGGCGACACACCGACGGAATGAACGGACGGAATGCCGTGGTGTTGCAGGTGGCTGGTGAAGCGTGCCTCTTGGAAAAATCGCCTGACAGTCGCTGGATTGTTTTTATATTCGTCTCGCAGCACCTTGATCGCGACTTCGCGCCCCAGTTGGATGTCCCATCCGGAAAGCACATTTCCGATACCACCACTGCCAATCCCATTTCCAATCAGATACCGCCCGCCGGCAGGTATCGTGTTGACCAACTTGCATGTGGCTGGAGAATGATCATCGGCGACACCACCTGGGCGGAATTCGACCGTTGGATTTACCGTAGCACCAGATTTCGGACTGCCATTACGGCGAACGTTGTTCGATTGAAAAGCCCGGCCTGAAGCGACATCCGAACCTTCGTACAATTCGGCCGCAGAGGTTGTCCAAACCTCCAAGTCCTCTACGTGCACCGGATCCTCACGCAGGGAATCGTCGCTTGTGTTTTCAAAGGCAGGTTTATCGTACACTTACGTTACTCCGCAGAACGAAAGCTTTCTGCGACACTAGGCAACTACCGGTTTAGTCACCAACGGAATATCCCTGAATGGCATGGGCTTAACGAGAACGCGATGCATTTTGTTAGCGGCGCGAGCCGCTCGGTGTTTTGCGTAGTTTATCGGACTGGTACCGGACAGCTCGCGGGCTGTTGATTTAGTAACCCGCTGCGTAAGCGAGGGATCACTGCGATCCCTCGCTTACGCATTCGGGTTATGATTTGCACGCTAAAATTCAAAGCACAACTAAACCAACGGCCCGCTAGCGCCGTCGGTTCACTAATTCCAGGTAAGCAGGCAGGGGTCTTACCAAAGTTGTGGGGTATAAATAGGCTGCTAGCCTGTTACCTCAATTTGACAGGCTGAAAGCCTTTTTATACCCCACAAGTTGAAATAGACCCCTGTGAGCTCGCCTCAGAGGTGAATAAGTTTTGAAGTTAGGGTGGAAGCCTTTCCGGAACTCCCCAAATCTCTGCGGCACGCAGCCATAGGCTGCGTGCCGCAGAGATTTGGGGAGTGGTGGTGGTTGCCGCGTTTTCTAACAATAAAACTTAGGCTCATGCCAGCAAGCTGGCATGGGGCCAGAACTCTTGAAACTTGTGGGGTATAAAATGGCTGAAAGCCTTTTTACACCATTCGTACAGGTAATTCGTGGAAAGTCCCTCTCGCAGCGGCATATTTGATTCCGGAACCGACGATCGCGTTCAGCGGTTTACGGAGAGTATCAGCTTTGATTCACGGCTCTATCGCCATGACATTCAAGGTTCGATCGCCCATGCCCAAATGCTTGCACACCAAGGCTTAATATCTCCAGACGAATGCAGCGCCATCGCGACGGCGCTGAAGGTGATCGAAGGCGAAATCGAACGCGGAGAAATGCAGTTTCGAATCGAACTCGAAGACATTCACATGCACATCGAACAGACGCTGATTGATCGTCTCGGCGATGTCGGACGCAAGCTTCACACGGCACGCAGCCGCAACGATCAAGTCAGTACCGATCTTCGCTTGTGGGTCCGTGACGCACTTGACCGCGTCGATGCCAAACTACACACATTACAACACGCGTTTCTAGATCGCTGCGACGGCGACTTGGATGTCGTGTTGCCCGCTTACACTCATTTACAACGTGCACAGCCTGTCTTGGCACCGCATTACTGGCTCGCGTACATCGAAAAGTTCGCTCGAGATCGTGAGCGGATTGCTGATTGCCGACGTCGTGTCAATCGCTGCAGTCTCGGTGTCGCTGCTGTCGCCGGCACGACACTTCCCATTGATCGCAATTTGACGGCAGCAGCGCTCGGCTTCGAAGGAATCACAGCGAACAGTCTTGATACCAGTAGCGATCGCGATTTCGCGCTTGAGAGTGCTTTTGTGCTGTCGCTGATCGCTTCGCATCTCAGCGGTTGGGCGGAAGAATGGATCTTGTGGAGCACCGTCGAATTCGGGTTCATCAAGTTGTCGCATGCATTCTGCACCGGCAGCAGCATCATGCCGCAAAAGGTGAACCCTGACGTCTTGGAATTGACGCGTGGAAAATCCGCTCGCGTGATGGGCAATTTGCAAACGTTGATGTTGCTCGTGAAGAATCTACCGCTGGCTTACAACCGAGATCTGCAAGAGGATAAGCCACCGTTGTTTGATTCATTCGATACCATTGAAGCCTGCCTTGAGCTTGCCGCGCCACTGGTCGCCGGAGCTGAGTTGCGACGCGAATCGATTGCGGAGCGGCTTGAGAAAGGCTATCTCGACGCGACGACGATGATGGAATGGATGATCGCCAAGGGTACACCGCAACGAACGGCTCATCACGCCGTTGGAGCGATCGTCGCCGAAGCGGTACGGCGCGGCGTGCCGCTGGAAAAACTTCCGCTGGATGTGATGCAGTCGCATGCTCCGATCATTGATGCGTCAATTCTAAGTTGCCTCGGCGCAGCCAACGCTGTCGCTGCTTTCACCAGCGAAGGCAGCACCGCACCGGCTCGCGTCTCCGAACAGATTGCGATTTGGAAGACGCGGTTGTGACCCAGAATCAGCAAATGATATTGCTTTCTGTATTCGCCGAGTACAATGTCGGCATGACTCCCGACGAACGACTTAGACGATTAAACGAAGCCCGCGATCACGAAGATTCGTGGACCGAGTGGTACAGGCTTTCTCCGCAAGAGCGATGGGAAGAGTCAATGAAAATTTGGCAGTTTTACCTTCGAGTAGGAGGCTCCCTTGATCCCGAACCCGATCCTCAAAGTCCTTTCGACGCTTTCCTCCCACGAGGTAAGGCACCTGCTTATGGGCGGGCAGGCATGCGTGTTCTACGGCGCGGCCGAGTTTAGTCGGGACTGTGATATTGTCATTGTCGCCGACGAGGAAAACCTTAATCGGTTGGTAGCTGCCCTTGACGAACTGGAAGCTGACTGCATTGCTGTTCCACCGATGGATTGGGCTTATCTGGACCGAGGCCATGCAATCCACTTCGTCGGTTGGTCGATTCACACTACGACCAGAATCATGAGGCACCAAACGACGATCAAGTCCGTTTTTGGCTTCGAGAATCTCGCAGCCCGGACGTGTTAATACAGGTTGCCGCTCAACATCCTCACCTGGCGCGAGAAATGATTAAGGAGCGACCACTGCTTGTCGAAACGCTCGGCGCAAGTCGTACCGCTTTGCGGCAGGAACTCGAAAAAGAACAGTTGAAAGAAAAGCAGGTTGATCAAAAATACTGGCGACCGCTGATGAAAGAACTTGAAGCGATGCGTCTATCAAAACGTCGTCGTGAAACCGAGTAGAATCGTTTGTGGATCGCCCATGTCCGATGGTGATCCAAATCAAGTAGAGGAAACCATCAAGTGAAACTCGCGCTCATCGTCGTGCTGCTTGCTCAGCAGACCATCATTCACGCGGCTGATGTCGAACGGACTGTCCCGCAGACCGTCAATGAACTCTGGGCGGGCTTCGCGGAACTCGATAAAAACACACCGCTGGAGATCGAAGTCCTCAAAGAATGGGAGGAAGATGACGTAGTCTGCCGGATTGTTCGCTACCAGGTCGGTATATTCAAAGAAACGTCGTCACGAGTCGCCGCGTTCTACGCGTTTCCCAAAGGCGGCACGAAATTGCCAGCCCTGGTCGAAATTCATGGCGGCGGACAGTCGGCTTCGCTCAATTATGTCGTGACCTACGCTAAACGCGGCTATGCGGGCATCTCGATCAATTGGGGCGGCAACCCGATGAGTCTGGGTAAAGAAGCTTGGAGTGGGCCACAGACCGATTGGGGAAAACTCGACGCGACGCATCCGCCGCAACGTAACAAGGCGAACCATTTTGCCGGGCCTTTGACACCCGATGAATACACCCTTGATGCCGTGGAATCACCTCGCAACAGCAACTGGTTTGTGGTGCTAATGGCCGCGCGCCGGGCAATTACTTTCCTCGACCAGCAACCAGAAGTGGACGCGGCGAGAATCGGTGCCCACGGTCATTCCATGGGTGGCAAGCTCACGACCGATCTCGCTGGGATCGACAAACGGGTCAAGGCTGCCGTACCGTCATGTGGAGGCTCGGGAGATCTGCCTGCGAGCCAGACCGAACTGCCTGGAGGAAGCAAAACCAAGCGAACCCCGATGGAGTTGGCTTGCGTTTCTGACAACGCCTACATTCCGCTGATTACCTGCCCGATTCTCTGGCTGTCACCCACAAACGACTTTCATGGCCACATCGACAACATGGCGTGGAACTGGCGCGACCTGCCCGATGACCGCGTGCGATTCAGTATTTCTCCGCACCTGAATCACCGCCATGCCAATGAAAACGCCATTGCCGAATACCTGTGGTTTGAGGAGCATTTGAAAGGCACCGCCTTCAAGATGCCGCAGACGCCACAGATGGTTCTGGATATCAAAACCGAGAGCGGCGTTCCCCAGCTCGTTGTCACAGCGGATGAATCGCAGTCCGTGCAGCGGGTTGACGTTTACTATTCGCTCGACCCGCATGCGCTGACCCGCTTCTGGCGAGATGCGATGGCTGTGAGGGTCGGCAAACAATGGAAGGCAGACTGCCCGGTGATGGATCTTGAGCAACCGATCTTCGCCTTCACCAATGTCGTCTATGAAACCCCAGTGCAGTATCGAACGGGACCGCAGATTGCTGGGCAGGAAAAGTCCGAAACCTATGCCATCAGCTCTCGGGTGCTATCCGCCGCTCCGGGGCAGTTACAGGTGCCTGGTGTGAAGGCCACTGACAAACCAGAACGGTTGATCGACGACGGCATGCGAGGTTGGCACGATTGGTATCTGTTGAACTGGGACCATCCGCCTTTATGGACGGCCACGACACGCAAGCTGAAGGATGCCAAATGGCGCGGACCGGACGGCGCGACGCTGCACTTTGAAATCAATTGCCAGACTGACAATCAACTCGTGCTCACGTTCAACTGTAATGCATGGGGCGCTGTCGCTCCTGGCCAGCCGGCGGTGGACTACACCGTGGTCAAAAAACTAAAAGGTTCTCCGGACTGGCAGAGCATATCCGTCAGTCTGAACGAACTGCTTGCCACCGATCCCAAAATTACCGATCCACTTGCAAACTGGCAATCGGTCACCGAATTTAGCATGAGTCCGAGCGGCGTGATTGTCAGAGACGGGCAGAAAGTGAAGGTCGATGGACACGCATGGCAGGGCTCCAGAGAAATCCGCAACCTGCACTGGGAAGGTGGCGAATACGCAAAGTAAAAGACCGTCGATGCTGCGCTACGTCTTGACGAGATTCAAAAAAACTTTGGTTCAACAACAGAACAATTATAACGTCGTGCCTCATTCACCACCGCGAAAACCACGATAAACATTTCAATGCTAAGGTCTCCAGTATGATCAAATCGTTCATCTCGATCGCTGTTTTTATGACAGTGATCTCGTCTGCCTGGATCTCATTTGCCCATGAAGGACATTCGCATGGCACATCAGGTGCAAGTGCGGCACACAATCGGCTATGGTTTAACAAAGATTTCTCTGCGTCCGTTCGTGGTTCTTTTGTCGCAGTAAAAGGCGACCTTGTTCAAATTCGAACGCCAGATAACACGCTGGTCAGTTTAAAACTCGCGGACCTTTCCGCGCCTAGCCAACGCTGGGTCGAAGATCGCATGGTGGAGATTCACAGAACCAACCGCTTAGATCCTGACAAACATCAACCATTGGTTATTGAAAACATGCTCGCTGCACAACAAATTCCAATACTGCTTGCCCAGTTCGATGAATCGAAAGCGAATTCAGCGAGTGGAAGGACGCCTGAGATGGCCAAGGCGTTTGCTGCGTTTGTTGAATTGAAGGCGATTCAAACTCGCTGGGACAACCGCTTTTTCTATGTGGAATCAAAGGGCATTCCCGACCACCGAATGATGGTCGGCATTACTGCATGGCAGCAACAGGTTCCTTTGCCACAGCCGTATTTCGGTGACAACGCGTGGCGCATTCCGCTGCACCCAGTGCCTGCGAAAAACCCAATGACTGCAAAAAATAACTTTTTGCGGGGAGCGATCGCCCTGGCCGCCAACGGTGTGCCGATTTTCAATCCGCTCAATAACCGTGGCGACGACGCTTATCTGTTCGGCGAACTCGATGAGTTCGGTGGCCATTGTGGTCGCGCTGATGATTATCACTATCATCTCGCACCGGTACATCTTCAGTCTCAAGTAGGTAAAGGCTTGCCGATCGCCTACGCGCTCGATGGCTATCCGATTTATGGCTACGAAGAACCTGACGGGTCGGAAGTGAAGGGACTGGATGCATTCAACGGTCACGAAGATGCAAATGGCCAGTATCACTATCACGCAACCAAGAAATATCCCTATCTCAATGGTGGTTTCCACGGCGAAGTCACGCAACGAGATGGGCAAGTCGACCCGCAGCCGCGCGCCAATTCGATCCGACCACCGGGTGAACCGCTCCGAGGTGCGAAGGTCACCGATTTTACCGAGACCAAACCGGGCAGCTTCCGTCTCACCTATGAATGGCAAGGCAAGAAAAATTCGATCAGCTACACATTGTCCGATAATGGATCGGTAGATTTTTCCTTTGTCGATGCGAACGGCAAAACGGTTAACGAAACCTATTCGGCGAATCGTCGCGGACAAGGTGATCGAGGTCGTCAACCGCCACCGCCTCGCAGTAACGAGCCCACCTCAGAAAGTACGCGACGCACTGAGCCAGCGCAGATGAATCGACCAACATCCAAGTTGGTCGTCACCAGTTCAGCCTTCGCCCCCAATGGCATGATCCCCAAAGAATTTACCTGCGATGGTGCCAGTGCGTCGCCGCCTGTCGAATGGACAGGCGCACCGGAGGACACGAAGTCGTTTGCCATCAGCCTTTGGCACACGGCACCGGATCAGGAAAAATCCTACTGGCTCGTTTACAACATCCCAGCGAACGTTGCAAAGCTTGCCAAGAACGAGCGCCATGTAGGGACGCCGGGGCTCAATGACAAACGTCGAGCCGCTTATGATCCGATGTGTTCCAAAGGTCCGGGAGCAAAGACATATCACATTACCGTCTACGCGCTGTCGGCTGAAGTTAAACTTGACCGTAACAATCCCAATCGCGTCAATCTGTTGACAGCGATCAAAAACATTACGTTGGCGGAAGCGACGCTAGACTTTCAATACGAGCGGAAGAAATAACATAGCGAACGAGTGTCGGCGTGCTTTCCAAGCTCGCAGTCGGATGCCAGAAATCTATCGGCGGTGACGACGTGCGAAAGGCTTTGCGATTACAATGCTGGTCCCACCAGTCACAATTCTGAGAGGCCACCACAATGCAAACCAAGCCACTGAAAACCATCGCGTGTCTATTTTTGGCCTGCGTCGCGATGACATCGCGCGCTGCCCATGCGGAGCTGAAAGCAGGTGCCGCAATCGTGGACATCTCGCCGCTGCAGTTTCCGGTGCTCGTGAACGGCGGCATGACCAGTCGCACCGCCGATAAGGTCATCGCGCCGCTCTATGCCAGGGCGATTGCTCTCGACAACGGAAGCGAGCGAATCGTGATCGTCGTCGTTGACAGTTGTATGGTCGGTCGCCTCATTCTGGATGAGGCCAAGCAACTCGCGGCGAAGCAGACGAAAATCCGTGCGGACCGCATGTGCATCTCAGCCACGCATACGCACACGGCACCGTCGTCAATGGGAGCCCTCGGCACGGAGATGGACGAACGCTACGTCGTATTTCTGCGGCAGCGGCTTGTTGAAGCCATCACGCAGGCGGAGTCTCGTTTGGAACCTGCGGAAGTGGGCTGGGCCGTTCGCAACGCCGCTGACTACACCGCAGTGCGTCGCTGGATTATACGTCCAGATCGCATCGGAACAGACCCCTTTGGCAACCCGACACTGCGAGCCAACATGCACGCCGGCGCGAACCTTGACAACGTGACGGGAGAATCAGGACCGGAAGACCCCGACTTGTCGATGATTGCTTTTCGTTCGCCAAACGGGCGTCCGATTGCGGTGCTGTCGAATTTCTCGATGCATTATTTCTCCGTAGCCGAAGCGGTGCATCCAGACTACTTTGGACTCTTCTGCAATGGCTTTCAGGAACACATCACGCCGGTCGATGCCGTGAAACCCGACGCGGCTATTGCAGACGCACCTCCGTTCGTCGCGATCATGTCTCACGGCTGCAGTGGTGATATCTGGCGACGCGATTACAAAGTGCCGGTCGATGCGCCTCTGCAACGTCCAACCGTCACTGAATATGTGGATGGGCTGCTGAAAATCGCATTGGACGCCTACGGTTCAATTTTGTATTCGCCCACAACGGAACTCGCCATGGCGGAGCGGCGTTTACCTATGAATTATCGGGTTCCCGACAAGCAGCGTCTTGAATGGAGCGAACGTATCGTCGCCGCGCTGGGGGAAAAACCACCGCAAACAACGGAGGAAGTCTACGCTCGCGAACAGGTGATTCTGCACAAACTGCAATCGACAGAAATCGTCGTGCAGGCGATTCGCATTGGCGACATCGCGATTGCAACGACGCCAAACGAAACGTATGCGCTCACGGGCCTCAAGCTGAAACTTCAATCACCGCTAAAGCAAACGATGGTGATTGAACTCGCCAACGGCGGCGACGGCTACATTCCTCCGCCGGAACAGCACCTGCTTGGCGGCTACAACACCTGGGCCGCACGTTCCGCCGGCCTTGAAGTGACGGCGGAACCAAGAATCGTCGAAGCCGATCTGGAGATGCTTGAAGAAGTTGTCGGAAGCCCTCGCCGACCGTTCGCCCAATCTCGCGGTGCCGCTGCTGACGCCGTCGCCGCATTGAAACCCATCGCCTGGTGGCGCATGGATGAAATGGCCGGACCTCATGCTGTCGATTCATTGCCGAATCATCACGATGCTGTCTATGAACCCGGAGTTGTGTTCTTTTTGGAAGGCCCGAAGTCTGAATTGTTCTGTCGTCAATCCGAAACCAATCGCTGCGCTCATTTCGCGGGCGGTAGAATGAGCGTTCGGTTACCTGAACTCAAAGATGAATATACAATTTCGATGTGGCTCTGGAACGGCATGCCCAACGAAGCTCGAGGCACCTCAGGCTGGTTGTTGTCCCGCGATTCCAACCACGGCCTCAGTTCGCACGGCGATCACCTCGGTATCGGTGGCACAGCGACGTCTCCTGGGAAGCTGGTTTTCCAGCACGGTGACGGCACAAACGGTCAATCACTCAGCGGAAAAACGACCATCGACCGCTGGACATGGAATCACGTTGTGATCGTTCGCAAATCCGACAGCGTTTCCGTCTACCTCAACGGAAGCCCTGAAGCGGAGATTCAATACAACGGCGTATCTGCATCACCGCTCCATCTCGCCCAATTCTTTTTCGGCGGCCGTAGTGACAACACTGCGGGCTGGGAGGGGCGACTCGATGAAATCGCAGTTTTTGATCGAGCCTTGATAGCGGGAGAACTGCTAGATATTGTGGGGGCAATCAATGATCGACTGGAACATGAAGTGCATCGCGATACGAATGAGACTGAAACGGAGGATGAATCATGAATCCAGCCAACTCGACCGACGCCCGGTTTATTAAGCTTGGCGGCAAGGGTGAATGGGAACCAAGCTGCATCGAGAAGACACCTGGAACTATTCGTCTCGGTTTCAATAATCCGCATCACGAAGCATGCCTTGCTGGCGACTGGGAGACGCTTACCAAATTTATGCGAACGGAGAGAAAGAAGACGGATGGCTTGACGGGATGGCTCATTAAAAAGTGCTCATAGATGCAGCGTTTGACTTTGAGTATTCGACTTGACGACGCCGCGTTCGGCGAACCAACCCATCTATCTACCCAGTGGACGTTACGCGGCAACCTGCCGAATCACATCATCGGCACTTTGGATCTCTTTGGGAGGCAGTGTCAGCATAGGCGATACAAAAATGAGCGCTGTTACTAGCTGTTTCATCGTTTGCAGATTGGATGCAAGTGCCTGATCAGTTGGGTTGAGCCGCTTTGCTTCTCGCATCAAGAAGATTGCTTGTTTCGCTTGGTCTGAATACGCATAGCCAATGGCCATGAGATGAAGAAGCTTGGCGCGATCGCCGGCCCCCTTTGCGTGCTGCGGGCCATTCATTGCAACTTGAATTGCAACTTGAATTGCATCTTCATGCTTCCCTTCGTGCAGCAACCAATTCGCATACTGGATAGCACGCCCCGAGACCAAAGGCAAAGTGGAACGGCCCTTCGACTATGTGGAAAAAAACAGATGCCCAGCAGCTAATCGTGCTGCGTGAAAAGTATGTGCGCTGGGGATCGATTGGCCCGGAGTACTTCGATTGTCTACAGAAGAAGTGTCGCAATGGGAGACGTGAAGCCGCTCGCATTCTTTCACTGCTGCAGGGTTACCCAGTGAAAGATGGCCAGGCAGCCATGGCGCGTGGTATTCAGTATCACGCTTACGGCTAACAATCGCTGGAACGCATCTTGGCTCACTTCGGCACGCCGAAACCGAACTGGGAACTGCTCAGCCAGCGCGAACAAGAGGCTTTACAACAACTCACGGAATCGACCCGCGTAGAAGTCCGAAGGAGCGAGGAGTATCAACAACTGTTCGACGAACATAGCAAAGCTGAAGACGATGAGCAAATCGAAGGGCCCCCGAGAATTGATCCTCCAGTATCTGGAAATCCTGAAACTCAAGAT
>JAYVSE010000343.1:0-7770 GCA_043775635.1 Planctomycetaceae bacterium
CACAGCCGATCCGCGAAAGATCGCTCTTTCGCGGAGCGAAAGGCGACACTCATTCTTACGCGCGTCCTAGATCACGTCATCAGGCTGGGGGCAACGTCAGAAGTAAGGCTGCAAAGAAAGTGTTGAGACGTTACGATTGAGTTCCTTCGTCTCCTTTGATGGGAGGCGATTTCCCGTCTAATTTGGAATGTTGATGAGCGATTGCGTTTACGAATACGACATCGTTGTGATTGGTGCCGGCCATGCAGGAACCGAAGCTGCTTCGGCGGCCGCTCGGATGGGGGCGAAAACGGCATTGCTGACGACCAATCTCGATACGGTTGGGCAAATGAGCTGCAACCCTGCAATCGGTGGTGTTGCCAAGGGGCAAATCGTACGCGAAGTCGATTCGCTTGGCGGATTGATGGGCCGCGCGATTGATGCAACGGGAATTCAATTTCGGATGTTGAATGTCCGCAAAGGTCCAGCGATGCACAGCCCGCGAGCACAAGCGGATAAACGCGGCTACCAGATGTTCATCAAACATGCGATCGAACAAACGCCAGGACTCGATCTGCGACAGGAAACCGTGGAGGATCTCGTCACGGAAACAACCGCAGCCGGAATGACTCGTATCGTGGGTGTAAGAGTCCGAGGCGATGCAATCTACCGAGCCGGTGCCGTAGTGCTGACAACGGGAACTTTCTTACAAGCGATCATGCATACGGGGACTTCGAAAGTTGCCGGAGGCCGCGGGGGCGAAGGGACGACGGCCGGTATCAGCGGCTCGCTACAGCGACTTGGGTTCGAGATCGATCGCTTCAAAACAGGCACTCCCGCTAGGCTTTCGGCGCGAACGATCGATTTCTCAGCGACAGAGATCCAGTCCGGTGACGAGACACCTCAACCGTTCTCTTATATGAACGACAAGATCACCACCGAACAAGTTGCCTGTTACATCACAAACACGAACGAAAAGGTGCACGAGCTGATTCGCGCAAACCTACACCGGGCGCCGATGTATAGCGGTCAGATCAATAGTCGTGGTCCGAGATATTGTCCATCGATCGAAGACAAGGTCGTACGGTTCGCAGAAAAGTCTCAGCATCAACTGTTTCTTGAACCTGAAGGACGAACAACCGAAGAAATCTACGTCAACGGCGTCTCTACCAGTTTGCCACGCGATGTGCAGGATGCGATGTTTCGCCATATCGTTGGTTGCGAAAAGGCTACCATTATGCGTTATGGTTACGCGGTTGAGTATGACTTTTGTCCGCCTACGCAACTTTGGCCACACTTGGAAAGCAAGGCTGTTCAAGGGCTGTTCTTCGCCGGTCAAATCAATGGTACGACTGGCTACGAAGAAGCCGCTGGACAAGGCTTGATCGCAGGTGCGAATGCGGCGCTGAAGCTGCGCAGTGCCGAGCCATATGTGCCCGCTCGCGACGAGGCTTATATCGGCGTCCTCGTTGACGACCTTGTGACTAGTGGCACCGACGAACCCTATCGCATGTTTACAAGTCGCGCGGAATATCGCCTATTACTGCGACAAGACAATGCCGATCGGCGGCTTACGCAACGAGCGTTCGAACTTGGCTTGGCCGATGCGGCGCGCAACCAGCGTCTTAACGATAAGCTCGCCGATATTTCAAAGGCTTCTAAGCTGCTACGAGAGATGCGAGTCGAGCACATTCCAGGAGACGTTTATTTACGGCGTCCCGAAGTGGTATGGAATGAAATGGTTTCACACCAACCGCTCCTTGGTGAGATCAGTGACTCAGCAGCAGAGCAAGTCGTGATCGACATTAAGTATGCAGGATATGTCGACCGACAACAGAACGAAGTGGACCGCAGCAAGCGTTTATCGACCAAAACGATTCCTGCTCATTTCGATTATCTGGCGATCAAGTCGCTCCGAACAGAAGCCAAGCAGAAGTTGACCAAGATTCGGCCGGTTACTCTTGACCAAGCTCAACGAATCAGCGGCATTACACCCGCCGACATCGCTTTGGTTATCCTTCACCTGCGCGCCGGCACACAAAAACCCTTAGCAATTTCTGACGCCAGTGCCAGCGAATCGTGACCCGGCTTTTGGCAGGTTGTCGAATGAGTTACAATTCCGCCCGTCGATATACCTTGCCTGGACTCTAATCCCTCGCCGTCACTGCTTAAAAGGTCGTTTTGGCCATGTACGCTGATGTAAAACCGCTCGTCGTTGGTGTCCCTCGGGAAACGTATCCTGGCGAACGACGAGTGTCACTAATACCGGCTGCCATCGCGGCGCTGAAGAAGGCCAATCTAACCGTCGCCGTCGAAGCCGGAGCGGGAATTGAAGCTGGTTTTGCAGACGCCGACTTCTCCGCTGCGGGTGCGCAGGTCATCGCATCGCGAGATCAAATTTTTGCTATGGCTGATGTCATCTTGCAGGTGCGCGCTGCCGGTGCGAACCGCGACGCGGGACAAGCGGACTTTGCCAAGTTACGGGCTGGTCAAATAATGATTGGGTTGTGTGATCCTTTCGCGGAGCCCAACATGATGGTGCAACTTGCCGACCGCAACGTTTCCTGCTTCGCATTAGAATTGCTGCCAAGAATCACGCGTGCACAAAGCATGGATGTGCTTTCTTCACAAGCCTCATTGGCCGGATACAAAGCAGTGTTGCTGGCTGCCAGTGAACTGCCTCGGTTGTTTCCTATGATGATGACTGCTGCTGGCACGATTCCTCCCGCGAAGGTTTTTATCATGGGCGTGGGCGTCGCAGGGTTACAAGCGATTGCAACGGCGAAGCGATTGGGTGCCGTCGTCAAGGCGTATGACATTCGCCCAGCAGTGAAAGACGAAGTCCTTAGCCTTGGTGCTAAGTTCGTGGAACTCGATATGAAAGCTGGCGACACCGCAACCGCCGGCGGCTATGCCAAAGCGATGGACGAGGAATTCTATCGCCGTCAACGAGAGCTGTTATCTCAAGTCGTTGCAGAAAGCGACATTGTGATCACAACGGCTGCGGTTCCAGGAAAGAAGGCACCGATGTTGGTGACGGCAGAGATGGCTCGTAAGATGCCCAAAGGCTCGATTCTAGTGGACCTCGCTGCCGAACAAGGTGGCAACTGCGAGCTAACGAAACCGAACGAAACTGTTATTGATGGAGGCGTTAGGATTATTGGTTGTGTGAACATGCCTTCAACGGTGCCAGGCCACGCCAGCCAACTTTATGCCCGCAATGTTTCAACGTTTCTATTGTCCCTCATTAAAGACGGACAGATTGCGCTGAATCGTGATGACGAAGTCGTTAGTAGCACGCTGGTTACCCACGGTGGTCAAGTGGTTCACTCGCGATTGCGCGAGACGCTTGGGTTGGTTGCTCCGATTGAATAACTTAGTGATAAAACTGCAAACCTAGTTCCCCGTTCTTGGAACCTGATCCGATGATGATATTCGACACATTGCCACTGTTCGCCGAGGTTGTCACCAACGCGGTGGACGCAACTCGTTCGTCGCCCGTGGCACTGCTGACAATTTTTGTGATGGCGATTTATGTGGGAGTCGAGGTGATCACCAAAATTCCGCCAACACTGCATACGCCGTTGATGTCAGGGTCAAATGCGATTTCAGGGATCACACTGATCGGTGCGATTTTCGCGGCTGGACAAGGCGACGGGGTGTTTTTGAAGATATTGGGCAGCATTGCGGTCGCCTTTGCCATGATCAATGTGGTTGGTGGGTTCCTTGTGACTCACCGCATGTTGGGAATGTTCATCAAGAAGAAATGACTGCCGTTTGTTACCCGCTCACATTGTGAACTACTCCATAGGATTGCACCGTGTCTCCCGCTCTGACTGACCTCGCCTATCTCATTGCCTCCGTGCTTTTCATTTTCGGGCTCAAGGGCCTGTCGCATCCGCGAACAGCGGTGCGCGGCAACTTGTACGGTGCGATTGGAATGTTAATAGCCGTACTGGCAGCAATGTTTTCCATTGGTCTCGATTTTACCTGGATCATCATTGGCCTCTTGGTTGGAACCGGCGCGGGAATTTGGTTTGCCGTCAAAACACCCATGACGGGAATGCCACAGATGGTCGCGCTCCTTAACGGCTTTGGTGGCGGTTCATCGCTGCTGGTCGCTGGCGTGGAATTGACGCTGCATCCGCAAAATGAACTGGGTTTGATCGCGACAGCGGCATCAGGCTTGATTGGTGCCGTAACATTCTCCGGCAGCTTGGTCGCCTATGCCAAGCTTGAAGAAATGAAGATCGCCCGAGACTTGCGTCTGCCCGGCCAACTGGCAATCAATGGTGCATTGCTTGCTCTATGTCTGGCGCTTTCGACGTGGCTGTTCATGCAACCACAGATGACCATCTTGTATTGGTTGATTGTTGTGGTTGCCCTTGTGCTTGGCTATTTTCTTGTGATCTCGATTGGCGGTGCAGACATGCCTGTCGTTGTTTCGCTACTCAATTCTTACTCCGGAATGGCGGCTGCAGCCACAGGTTTTGTGCTGTCGAATAACGTTCTGATCATTTCAGGTGCTTTGGTCGGTGCATCGGGAATCATTCTCACTCGCGTCATGTGTGTCGCGATGAACCGGTCGCTTGCCAACGTACTGTTCGGATCAGGTGCTGGTGGCGGTATAAACGTAACCAAGGCAGAAGTCGATGCGGTTTATGCGTCCGTGAAATCGACCACGCCGGACGAAGTCGCCATGTTGCTGGACGTTGCCAGTCGCGTTGTCATCATTCCAGGCTATGGGATGGCGGTTTCGCAGGCACAGCACGCCGTGAGCGATCTTACGGAAGCGTTGATTGGCCGTCAGACCATCGTGGAGTTCGGTATTCATCCCGTCGCCGGACGCATGCCAGGTCACATGAACGTGCTACTTGCGGAAGCCGATATCCCGTATGAGTTGCTAAAGGATATGGATCAAATCAACTCGACGATGGAACAATGCGATGTTGCCATCGTGCTAGGAGCGAACGATGTCGTGAATCCATTGGCGCGCCAAGCGACCAACAGTCCGATCGCAGGAATGCCCATTATCGACGTTGATAAGGCGCGTACCGTGATCATCATCAAACGCAGTCTAAGCCCTGGCTTCGCCGGCATTCCCAACCCATTGTTCGCCGCCCCCAATTCGTTGATGCTCTACGGCGACGGACGCCACGCCATCGTCGAAATCCTAAACGCCTTGCAAAACAATTAGCACTACTTCGTGAAGTTGTATTCAACCCAACCGCTCATGGTTTGGCCAGGTTCGCACACTTGGAGATGCGCCGCCTCGATAGCACCTTGCGAATCCAGGTTGTGAGCGTCTGTCGAACAGGTCTGGTTCTCAATGCCAAAATAGGTCTGGTTCGGCGTCCAAACGACGAGATGCGTGAATTCTGTTGATGCCTTGATCTTTATTTGCTGCTTCACACTGCGGAAATCGATGAGAGTTGGATTTTCGTTGCGCATCCCAAAAAACACATCATCAAAGGTTGTGCATTCCAGCGACATCGGACTGCCCAGCGGATAGGTCAATTGCTTTGCCTCGACTAGTTTGCCAGACGGCATCTGCTTTTCAGAATTCATCCAGTGCGTCGCGGGAATGGTAAGATACGTTGCCGCTCGCTCGCCTTGATAGACGAAATAGGGATGCAACGCGAATCCAAAGGGGACAGGATACTTTCCATCGCGATTGTCGACCCGATACTCCCAACGCACCAATCGATCACGTACAGTCATCGTAAGTAGGAGCCGATGAATGATCGGAAAACGATCGTAGTGATCCACGCCTGGCTGAAAGGAAATCTCGCACGTGATTTCGGCCTCGGTGTCAGTCGTTCGCGAATTTACGACAGTCCACGCAGCAGCGCGAACAACCCCGTGAATAAAGTTCTTCTTGGAATCCGGATCCAAGACGAATTCGCGGGATCGAAAGGTGAACTTTGAGCCTTTGACGCGATTGGGAGTCGGGTACAGAACTGGGTTTCCGAAACCGCCGCTAAGAAGCTCGTCCAAAGATTCGGGTTGTCTTAGGTATTCAACGTCGTCAATTCGAATGGAGTAAAGGTTTGCACCCTCGGTAGGAGCGACTTTAGCGACGGCGTTGCCCTGCTTGAGCGTATAGACCTCCGAGCCAGTCGCAGCGTCATGGGTGATCGAAATTTCGCCCGCACTTGCCGAGCAAAGCAATAAATATAGGACGCACACACTGGAGACCATGTGCAGAGTGATCGCATTCATAAGTAATTTCTACCATTTTGTTAAGCGTGGGAACTAGGTATACTGTTTGGACTTCATTACTCGTATCGGTTTCGCGTTCATGCAATCATCGACCCCACCAACCAATCAGTACGAACCGGTGATTCTCAAAGCATTGCCGCCCGAGGAATGGCCGGACGTTGAACATCTTATCACCGAGGACGGTGCGCCTGTGGACAGTATCTTCAGCGAGAAGCAAATGCGGTTGTTGACGGGTACATTGCATTCGTCTTGGAAGCCTGACTGGCCGTTCGTTGCGATGGCAAATGTTGGGTTATTCTATGGCGTTGGAATTCCGCCGATTGTGCCAGACGTGCTGTTAAGTGTTAACGTTCGCCTGCCCGAGAACCTCTTTCCTAAGCTCAATCGATCGTATTTTGTCTGGGACTACGGCAAGCCGCCCGAAGTGGCCATTGAAATTGTGTCTGGTCGTGAAGGTGGTGAGGACACGAGCAAATTGAAGATTTATGCCGATGTTCGTGTCTCGAACTATTTCATTTACGACCCCGATCTATTTCTCAGTAAGTCGCCTTTGCGAGGCTATCGGTTGCAGGGCAGTGCCTATGAACCAATCGCTGAGGATGCATTGCGGATCGACGCCATCGGTTTAGGACTAACGATCTGGTCCGGCCGTTTCGAAGACACCGATTCCAACTGGCTCCGCTGGACCGACAAAAATGGAAGATTGATCCCGACCGGTACGGAACAAGCGAAGGCGGAAGCACAGCGAGCGGAGGCGGCGATGCAACTTGCCAAGTCCGAAGGCGACGAGAATTTGCGACTTTTGGAGTTGCTTCGCCGCCATGGAATTGATCCTAACTCTTGATTACTATGTTGGGCCGTTCCTCGCTTTCACTTACCAACTACGAACCGATGACATCACCAGAAACTGAAATCGTTAAGTTGACCTATGAATTGTTGGTCGCCATTTTTCGCGGCGACTGGGCTACCTACACCAAGTTGTGCGCCGAAGATATCACAGCGATTGAGCCAGAAGCCAAAGGGCATTTGGTTCAAGGATTGGCGTTTCATCAAAACTACTTTCCTGACAAGCCAAAGCCACCGGCACGACCCGGCGAAGAACCAACGATCACGATCAGCAGCCCGCATGTTCGCATCATGGGCGAAGCAGCAGTGATCGCCTACGTGCGACTGGTGCAGTCAAAAGACGAGGCGGGCAGCCATCGCACTTCCGCATCAGAAGAAACTCGAGTTTGGCAGCGAGTCAGCGGCGTCTGGAAGCACGTCCATTTCCATCGATCGCCGCTTTAGGATAAAGCTAGCCTGTTAAAAATTGCGAAGAAGCAATGACGTCGGCCACCCCGCAAGGAATCCCGCTGGCTCGCACAGCGGAAGTTTCGGCTTTGGCCCTACCAAGCGACGCTTCCCCGAATGGCGTGGACTTAGTGAGCCGACGGCGCTAGCCGCGGGTATCGCGTCCGTTAGAGCCGTGTTAGAGTCTATCCGGTAATTTTTTGCAACGATTCACGGGTTTTACGAGATTGATGGTGCCATCGTTCGATAGGAAAATTCGGGTCGTGGTGCTTGAGC
>JAYVSE010000344.1:0-13446 GCA_043775635.1 Planctomycetaceae bacterium
ATGCTTATCCTGCCACGCCACAAACCGAACTCAAGGCGTTCCTGGCTACTTGGTACGTAGCGTCTTCGCTGATCGCGCCGGCCATCCGATTTTGGGAAGTGGCACGTTTAACAGTGATCATACCAGCCCGTTTAAAGAACGCTGGGGCGGTTGGTACGTGACGGGAATGCATGGCTCAATGCGACACATGGGCAATCGATTGTTTACAGAAGAGAACAGCGTGAAGTCCGATCGTGAAGAGGGAGCGAACACAGAGTCGCTGGACGGATTTATTTCGACCGCAGCATACCTTTCACCGCATAGTGACATTGTTTCGTTAATGGTTCTGGAGCACCAAACGCAGATGCACAATGCGATCGCTGCGGCAAACTATGAAACTCGGCACGCTTTGTATCAAACATTTCAAATGAACGAAATATTGGAGCGTGAATTGAATCACATCAGTGACAGCGCCGATCGGAGGATCGACGCTGCGGCCGATCGCGTTTTGAGATACCTGCTCATGTGCAACGAGTTTCAACTGCGAGACACGGTATCTGGTACTAGCGGATACGCCGGAGATTTTAGTGAGAAAGGTATCAAAGATTCAAAAGGCAGGTCATTGCGCGACCTTGATCTGAAGACACGACTGTTTCGCTATCCATGCAGTTACTTGATCTACAGCGCAGCCTTCGATGCGTTGCCGGATGAAGTACGTAACCGCATCTATACAGGTTTACTCGACATTCTTGAAGGGCGAAATCAATCGCCAACCTATGGCCATTTGGATATGACGATGCGCCGCGAAATTTTGGAAATACTTAGAGATACAAAACCCGGCTTATGGCCTTCCTCGATTTCTGCGAATTTAGGCGATTCTCGCTGATCTCCCGCAGGTTCCTTTTGGCGTGCGACTTTTCGCACGCCATTTATTGTGGACTCGAGGCTTGCCCTGCAGGATTTGTAGTCACTACACACCCTTACAGCCCCGGGCTGGAAGCCTATCCCACTTCCAAAACCGGACAGTTATTGATCGAACGGTCCTAAGCATAATAAACGGCAACAAAGTGCGTATTTTTGTTTTGCGAGTGAGTTAATCAGACGTGCGAGTAAAATTAATAAGGCATTCGAATTTCGCTTGGCTAGGCATCGTGCTTTTGTGCCACTGAATCAGCCAATTGATGCCGTGTTCCCGATGCATCAGCGGGTTCTGTGACGGATTCCTCTCCCTCGAGATCAATCGCTCGTTCGATGCAATTCACATGTGAAATTGTTCCGTCCCTTTGCCGGCTTGCCGCCGATAGGTATCGGCTCCAATTGAGCTCGAACCGTCAGGCTGGAAAGCCGCCACATCAAATTGTTGCATTGCCAGTGATCGTGATTTAAACCTATCTTGCCTTCGTGTCTTTAAGAAGATTCTAATCTCTGCAACGTTTCCGGAATTACCAATTGCAAAATCCGTTCGGCTTCGGGTTGATTGTCTAACAGGGTTTTGTGTGCTTGGCGAAGCTTCGCCCAAAGCGGCTTACTGGCTTGAGCATCGTCACCGACAAGTTTAATCAAATCGGCCATCGCAATGACTTGGTACATCAGGTCGATGGATGGGTCGTCTGCGATTCGGCTGAGGATTGCCTTCGCCTCGCTGCCTCGATCGGTACGGCTCAAGAGTCTTGCCAGTTGTATTTCTGCTTTGACCGCATAGGCTGCGTTTTTCTGACTTTCCTTGGATGGGAAATATTCGCTGACAGCCTTCCACGCCAAAATGTCATCGCGGCTGGCGGCTGCTATGTACTGTTCCTCAACGGTCGATTTGCGAGATACTAAGTCTGGTGTCAGTAGGCGTTGAATCGATGGCGATCGACCCTGCGACTCAAGCACCGCACCGGCGATGCCAGCGAAGATTGGAAAGCTGATGGCCAGCAAAATTCGGCGGCGTCGCTTTCGACGTCGTGCTGACTCCGTTTTCATTGCTTGTTGCAACTGGACGGTCGCGGCAGCGGTACCGCCCAGGGAGGCTCCCGCGTCTGTCATTTTGCCGGATTGATCGATCGCTGCTAAGACCTGTCCCGCATCTCCAAACCGATCGCTTGGCGCTTTGGCCATCAAACGGGAAACGATCGCCAGCAACCAATCCGGAACATCGTCGCGCCCTCTTGATGTTGCCAATGGTGGTGGCGTCTCGTGCATATGCTGAAGCGCGATCGCGAGCGCATCTTCCGCTTCAAATGGTGGCCGGCCTGATAGTAAGAAATACATGGTGCAGCCGAGCGAATACAAGTCGCTTCTCGCATCCGCTGTTTTTCCTTGCACCTGTTCTGGGCTCATGTAGCGAGGCGTACCCATGGTCAAGCCAACTTGCGTCAGGTCATTTCCTGTCCCGACCCGTGCCAAACCAAAATCGGCAACTTTGGTTTCACCACGCAATGAGCGAAGAATATTCTCAGGCTTGATGTCGCGATGAGTGATCCCTGCGAGGTGTGCCGCTGCCAGCGCCGAACATACAGACCGAAGCACATCGGCCGCATCCTCTGGCGTCAGTGGTCCAAGACGT
Source organism: Planctomycetaceae bacterium (assembly GCA_043775635.1). Classification (GTDB taxonomy): domain Bacteria; phylum Planctomycetota; class Planctomycetia; order Pirellulales; family Pirellulaceae; genus UBA6163. The sequence goes on from JAYVSE010000344.1 coordinate 2,531, forward strand.
TCGACTAAATCTTTTAGATTCCCGCCATCGATCAGCTCTTGGGCAATGTAATGATATTCGTTTGATCTACCCACTTCGTAGACATGGACGATATTAGGGTGATTGAGCTTTGCCGCCGCACGAGCTTCGCGCCGAAATCGTTCGACATAGCCAGCATCGCCAGCGAGCTGACGTCGCAACACCTTTAAGGCCACCTGCCTGTCCAGTGTTTGGTGCAGTGCAACGTAGACATCAGCCATGCCGCCCCGTCCAAGTCGCCGCAAAATCTGGTAGTCATCCAGCTTGATACCGATCAGGTTCGACGCCGCCGATGCGGACGCATCACTCGCGTCGAGCAGCGTCAGGGGATCGATCGAAGCGTGGGGTAGGCCGGATTCGGTTTCGTCGATGTCCATCGGTTTCATGGTTGGTACTTTGTGGCACTCGCTCGCGTATTGGCGAGTTGGACGAGTTCATTCATCGATCCGGTCCGGAAGCCGCGCGGATCAACGCTGATGGATTGGAAACCGATCGATTGAAGGAAAATGGTGACTGCCATGAACTCAGTCTCTTCAGTGAGCCGATCGATCGAATCGAGTGCAACTTCAATTTGAGCGAAGTCGTTCTCAAGCAGTCGGATTCGCAGGGGGCTATAGCCACGACACCGCAAAAAATGCTCTGCCAATTCGACCTTCTGTAATCGCTCGCGAGTCACGGCGACTCCGTAGGCAATTCTACTGGATAAACAAGGTTGTGCGGGACGCTCAGCAACGGACAAGCCCCAACGGCTGGCAACGGCGCGAACGCGAGCTTTGGTCAATCCGAGTTCTGCCAACGGTGCGACTACGCCAGCTTGATTGCCGGCATCAATCCCAGGCCGATAATCGCCCAGGTCGTCCGCGTTGGTTCCGGACAAGATCGTGGTTACACCATTACTTAGCGCGAATTTGCTGAGGGCCGCGTACAACGTTTGTTTGCAAAAAAAACATCTGCGTCGATCATTCAGGCGATAGTCATCCCGTTCGATCTCGGTCGTGTGGATGACCTCATGGCGCGTGCCAATTTCACTCGCAACACGGCAGGCGGTCTCCAACTGCTCGCGGGACACGCTGGGACTGTCTGCGGTCACTGCAATGGATCGGCCATCGACGGACGGCATGTGATCAGCAAGCGACTCCGCAGGCAGTCTACTGTGGTCTGCTCGTAGAGCTGCCGCAGCCACCACGGCGCTGTCGACCCCACCGGAATACGCGATCACGCAGCGACCGATTTCGGCAATTCGTTGAACGAGCCTAGCGGGATCGTCTGGGTACTGGTGTTGGTAATCGAGCATCATCATGACCATTGTGCACGCACGAAGAAACCGGCGTCGAGTTTACGACCGGATCGATCTGTCAATTGTGATCGACCTGAGTTTAGTCGCAATCGCCCTGCCGCGGTTCTTTGTCGGTGACGGATCGTGATATAGTCCGAAACCGATATTTGGTCGATGCCTTCGGTGTGGCCCGTGATCAATAGGGCACCAAGCATGGGGCATAAAAGTTTAAAAGACGCATCGATCAGTGGCCATAAATCGCGGTCGATACGCCAAGCTTTGCCGTCGGGTGAGTGCCCATAAGCGGGTGGGTCAAGAACGATGAGATGATAGCGATGACGGCGACGAATTTCGCGGGCAACGAACTTTGTTGCATCGTCGACGATATAACGAATTTTGGCATCACGCAAATTGCTTGCGATCGCTGCTTCGCGGGCCGCAATCACGTTCGGTTTGGCTGCGTCCACATGCACGACCTCGGCTCCTGTGGCGGCAATCGCCAAGGTACTGCCGCCTGTGTGTGCAAACAAATTTAACGCGGTGGGGCGATTGTTTTCGGCACTGCCCATCATCGCAGCAGCCACCTCGGCTAGCCATTGCCAATTCGCTCGCTGCTCTGGAAAAGCTCCGATATGGCCAAACGGGGTCGCGCGCCAGGGGAGTCGAAATGAGACGCCCTCAAGATATGCCGACTCAGGCCAAGGTCGGTTGTACGACCAGCAGCGGCGGATTTCGTCAAACCGTGCATCGGCAGCCAGCCAGCGATCAGGCAGTGCACGCTCACAGGCGGAAGCCGCAGGCGAAGGACGATCGATCCAATAGCCAGCCAGCGACTCCAGCTTGCGGCCGTTGCCGAAGTCTACCAATTCGTAGTCCAGAATTGCGTTCATCTAGCGCAGCAGCGTCTCGTCTTCAATCATCGCAGGTTGTTCCGCAATCACTTCGTTTTGATGTTCCGCAGGCTTATCCGGTTGAGCAGCGGAAGTAGGTGTTGGGACCGGTAAAATCGGCAGACCGCTGCCGATCATTGGCCCGTGTAGCGAGCGTTTCCCCGTCATTGGCCAGCCCTGATCGTAGCGTACTTCCGCCGTATGTTCGACTACCGGACGATCGTATGGTTGTGCGGGCGAAGCACCTGGGCGAGTACGACCAGACCGATTGGTGCCTTTGACCAGATGCGTGCCTTCTCGGATGGATCCACCTTGAAAGGGACCAACACCCAGCACCCAGGTATTTCGTGAAGTGGCGATCGATTGCGAAATCCCTGATTGCCAAATGGGTAAGCGAGTCTCTCGGTCGTAGGCAAAGGCGGCGATCTTGGCCGCACCTTCGCGAGCATCCCGGCGGGCCACGGCGATTTCTGGGACCGACGGTGTTTGTGCGCGGACAACAAACGAGGCCGCCGTGGAGAGGCCGTTGTTCTCCGGGATTCCATACGTGACGCGGTGGTCGTCCGCTCCCAAGGTTCCCATCCGTGCCTCAATGACAATGTCGGCCAACTCCGCGGTCTCTTGCAGCAAACAACCTGCGGCCATGATCTGTTGCCGCATCGCGCTTGTCACATAATTCGTGTTAACGACAGGGGTAGGCATATTGGGAGGGGGGGGTTGAGCGCTTTTTAGGTATGTCGTATCGAGAAAAACTCGCTGGCCCGCAAGCGGGCGGAAGTCAATCATGGCAACGCTGCGATCAACCGCCGAGCTAAGCACGAGCTGCTCGGTAGCTTCTTGAATTTTTGTGGTTCCGCAGCCGGGAGAAATCATGATCGCGGCAGCAGCGAGCCAAATGAGAATCGATCGTACGTCCATAGTGCCTGGGAATACCGAATCAAACCGCTACCCGCCAAGTCCAATCGCGTAACTTGCTCGCTAGCAATCTGAAATCTGAAATTCATATTCTGATTCCGGTTTCCCTTTTCGGGACAATGCATTATCTTTCTCGATTGGAGCGGCGATTGCGAATTGCATTGCCGTTGGATGTTGGCCAGAAAACATGAAATTAAAGGATTGACCGACCATGAAGACTCGCATTCCGATTAGCCATGCAGAAGAACAGTCACGCTTGCGAACCCAGCGATTGGACCTCAGCATCGCAGAAATGGGGCTTTCCGTTCGCACGACCAACTGTCTCGAAGAAACCGGTATTTTTACCGTCCGGGATCTGCTCAACTCGAGTCCCAAGAGGCTGCTTGCGATTTCCAACTTTGGCGAAAAAACGCTGGATGAAGTTTATAGTTCACTTGAGTCACTTGGATTTTATCGAGAAGGCTACGCCGCAGTCGCAAGCTGACGGTTACGATCCAAAACGCCAATGGATAGTGTGCCGGCGAACGGCGGGGGCGATCATCGACAGAAAGGTTTTTTCGCCCCATGCGTTTTCCTAAGCCTTGGACCAAAAAGCGAGGAAAGCGTCTACTGGGTGGGACGCTTTCCGGTGTGGTCGGGGAATCCGTGTTTTTCGCCGCATTGTTTTTGCTCGGCGTATTCGCGCTCGCGTTAATGCTGTTTCAACGGCTGAGCGATCGTTCGCTTCTAGTCGTCGCGATCCCTGAAGCGGTGCCCGAGACATTCGCAGGTGCCGCTTCTGCAACGGACCAAGCCTCGTCCAGCGGGCTGGGATTTTGGATTGTGATCATTCTTGCCCTTGCGACCATCGCAGTAGGTGGTGGTGCAATCGCCTATCGATTGTTGCGTGTTGGTGCCAGCAATGAACGCCGATCAGCAATGGTGGCACGGGCTAATTCGATCGATTTTACGCCGCCCAATCTTGATGATGGACCATCGTTGCCAGGAGTGCCTAAGGGTCGTGGCGTGACCGACAGCCCTGGCGTCAAACTTGCCTATCGACTGGCATCCGTAGGCTCGATGGCGTCGCGAGCGATGTCGACTGCCGCCCTCGCGTTGCTGTGGAATGCCGCTTGGTTTGTGTTGTTAGCAGTCGTTATTTCCGGGTTTTTAAGCGGCCACCCTCGCTGGGTGTTGTCTTTTTTGCTGATACCGTTCGCTGCCGTCGGAGTCTGGGCCTTTCGCTACTTTCTCGATGCGCTGCGGCAAACCGCTGGCGTGGGGGCGACGATTGTCGAAATCGGCAATCACCCCCTGCATCCGGGGGAGAGCTACGACTTGTTTATTGCGCAAGCAGGTAGTTTGAGTTTGCGACGTTTGCGGGTTGAGCTGATTTGCGAAGAGGAAACGACTTATCGCCAGGGCACTGACGTTCGAATCGATCGCCATATCGCATTCACAAAGATTCTTTGCACAGATCGTGATTTAAGCATTGACCCGCACCGGCCATGGGAACAAGAATTACGTTTTGACTTGCCAATGGACGCGATGCACTCTTTTCAAAGTGCCAATAATGCCGTTTGTTGGAGGATTGCTGTCAGTGGAGATTCCCGTCCGTGGCCATCGTTCTGCCTAAACTTTCCCGTTTTCGTTCATCCGGCCGAACGGCTGTCGATACGCCGCCCGCGTTAACACTCACCCTGTGTCGCGCGGACGGTCGCTATCAGGCCGGCCAGCGACTTCGTGCGAATTGGCGTATTGGGCGGTTGCAGCATGAAGAAGTCGTTGGGCTTGAAGCCTCGGTCCTGTGGTTTACTGAAGGCAAGGGCGATGAAGATCTTCAGGTACATCATTTTGAACGTTGGAATGATCCACAACTGAACCAACTTAACCTGTCTGTTCGTCATTCCATCGAATGTCTATTGCCGTTAAGTCCGATCAGTTACGAAGGAACGCTTGTACGTATCCGTTGGTGTGTTCGATTGCGGTTATTCTGTTCTTCGGGACATGATTGTGTCACGCAGCAACCGTTTCAGCTCGTGGGTTACATGGCTACCTCGGAATTGCAAACCGTATCTTGAACCCGTTCGCCACTCGGTGCATTCGACCGGACCGCAATATCTATCGATTTGATTTGAATTCAAAGCGAGATCATTCCTGTCGTGTGGCGTTGGTGGACCAATTGTTATTGACGCTCGCTGCCAGTCGGCGTGCGGCCATCGTCGGCCCTCATGGCACCGGCAAGACGACGCTGCTCAGAACACTTCTTCCTGATCTTGAATGCCAGTTTGATTGCGTTATGTGGCTGACGCTGTCGTCAGCAACGCATCATCGTTGTCGCGAAATTTTGGCGGCAATCGATGGCGGCCAAATAATTTCATCTTGCCTAGTCGTTGACGGATATGAGCAGCTAACTTGGTGGGACCGCTATTGTTTGATTCGTGGCTTGCGTAAAAGGCAGCATTTTTCGCTAATTGTTTCCTGCCACAAGCGGCCTTGGCGGATACCGACCTGCCACCAAACGGATTGGAACGTGGCACTTTCCCGGTTGTTAACCGCAGAAAAACTGGCGACCGTCCCCCAGCGGGATCGTTTAACGTTATGGTCAACGTTTGAAAAACGCCTTAAAAATACGGCAGAAACGAATCCCAATCTCCGCGATGTCTGGTTTGCGATGTACGACGAATTTGAATTGATACGGCATCGAGAAAGGCAACCATCGTGAGTGTCCGCCTGAACGTGGTCGTGGTTCAATCACCACGAATGACGAGCCTTCAAGTCGGTATTGTCGCTGAGATTGTGATCCAGCTACTTGGCCGACCGGGAATCGACTTGGCAATGGTTGCTTCCTTAGAGTCAGAGGAAGAACATTCGACCGATCGATTGATGATCACCAGCTTGGAAAATGACTTGGCAATCGTCGACTGGAGATCAGCCGATCAAACGCTGGCGAGCCTCGCGACACTCGGCGTTGATGCTTGCCGGGCACCGTTCGTTTTGGACCCACAACCACCCACAGTTTCACCGAGTTCGCGTCGCGTTTACGTTGTTGATCTGCGAAGCGGTTTTAAGCCAAATGAGGTCGTTGAGGGGATCGTGAAATTGTTGGAACAACGACAAGTCGTCACGGTTTCGCTGGCCGGTCCCAAACCGACAGCACTGAACGGCAAAACAATCCAACGCGAAAATATTGCCAAGCCAGCGAACCTGCCCATCGCACCATCATTAACGATTACACCCGCGATGCATGGACTGATCGATCGTGTGCCGCCTAATCGTGTGGATGCTGACCATCCGATGGCAACAGAAAAAAAAACGCGATCACAAAACAGCGAACCCAGCGACGATGATGCCGCGCTCGATGAGCTCGTCGATAGCCTGAATGACAGCGACTTGTGAATTGGCAAGATTAATTGTCGGCAGTGTCGCCTTTTGCTCCGCGAAAAAGCGTTCTTTTGCGGAGCGAAAGGCGACACCTATTTCTACGAGAGTCCTTACTGGTCGGAATAGACCATAGTGCTTTCTTCTTTGGTGACCGGCACGCTTGCTTGTTTGCTTGTGACGATTGCCTTCACAACATGAGTTCCTGGAGTAACGCCGCGAACTCGAACCCGGTGAATCGTTTCCGTTCCTGCCGGTAGCGATGTCGTTGGTGCGAAGGCGATCAGGCCATTGCCATCAGTACTGGCTTCGGCTTCGCTGCTGATCAACTCAAGACCCGACGGAAGCTTCATCTGCATCTTTACGTCGGCATCATCGCGAGTCCCTTGATTGGTAATCCGAATTTCATAAGTCGCTTCGCTGCCGACTTCGATTGGATCAGCGTCGTCGGTGATCGAGAACGTTAACTCAGCCAGCGTGTCAACGTTCACGGACTTCGAGCTTTGAGCAACTAAGTTCAGGTCGCCTTTGGCCTCGAGTCGAATGGCGCGTTCACCTTGTTCAATCGGTAGCAGAGTGAGCGGTACGGACCCGCGTCCGTTGGCTGGGAGCTCCGCAAGCGACCAATAGACCGCGTGTCGATTGGGATCGTATTGGCCTTGGAATTCGGTGCCCACAAAGGAGAAGCCACGATCAAGGTAAGCGACGACTTCGACGTTGGTTGCTTCAGCCGTACCAACGTTGGCTAGATTTATGTTGAAAACGGCCTGACGTTCGAGAAATCGCCGACTGGGTCCTTCGAGTTCAATAGCAAGTTGTGGTGCGGTCACTTGGATCAACACCACATGCTCAGCCGTCAGCCCGTCATCTCCCGTCACACGAACTCGGTTTTCAATCTGACCTGGAGCCACAGCACGCAATCGCAATACCTGCCGGCGCACTTCCCCTGGAGCGAGTGTACCGATCACGTTGTCAAGTTGGCGTCCCTTGGGATGATCCAGGCCCTCGGGAACATCGACTTGCAACACGACACCAGTGGCCGCACCACTACCAGGATTGGAGACTTCTAAGTCGATTTCAAGCTGTTGGCCGATCAACACATCCTCCCGAGCACGTTGTGTAATTTTTAGTTCGGGGCGAGTACTGATGGTACGTACGGAGGCAGCGGCCTCGAATGTAACGCGCGCGACACTTCCAAGTTCACCTTCTCGCTCAGGAATCAATTGCATCGTGACGGTTCGTTCACCGCCTGGCTCCAGTGCTCCCAATTCCCAAGTCAGCAGGTCACCTTGAACCGCTGGCGATGGCGATGCATCGACCAATCGCATTCCAATCGGAACACGGTCGTGTACGCGAACATCTAGCGCTTCGACACCGCCGGAATTTTGAACATTGATAATGAATGTTGCTGGCTTGCCGACTTTAACTTCTTCGGGAGCACGCTTGTGAATTACAATACTCGGACTTTGCACCCCCTCCAGCCTGCGGTCACCTGGTTCTGCTAATACCAGCTCCTCATCCCTGGGGTTGATCGCTGGTGACAGGTTCGGAAGAACGGCGCGTGGCAACGACGCAATTCGAGCTTCTGGTTGTGATGGAGCAGACTCGATGGGTCTTAGTGTTGCTGCTGGATCAACCAGTGGCTCGGCTTGGTACGACGGATAGGATGGACTTTGCAACTGCGCCGACGAAGTTACGTTCGGAGTGCTATTGAATCGAGTCGGTTCGCGGGAAGCTGGTGCTGGTGTTGCAGAAATGCCAGCAGTACCTCGGAGGCCATTGGCTGGCGCGGCATCAAATTGAAGCGTTGGCAGCGATGCGATCACGTCGTTATCGTGGGCGGTTGGCAATTCTGAAAAGTCGTTATCAGCGGGCGGTGCGGCTGCATCGGCCATCGTCGGATCAAAACCAGGTAGCAGAATCTTTGAACTGGACGATGATGAGTCTGCGACTGGAGGCTGAAATGACGGACCGTTACTGGCATTCGCTGGCTCGCTTGGCATCGACCAAGCCGGAAGGCTCATTCCACCTGGGCCGCTCGCGGCGGGATCAATGGGTTCTTCGTGAGCCACCGTTTGGACCGTTTTGGGGCCAGCCGGGTAGCCGAACGATCCGAATGACTGAGTTGCCGGGCCATCTGCAACAAATTCACGTGAATCTGGCTCAAAAGCAGCAATCGGCACGGGGGGCGGGGTTAAGGCGGGCGTCGCCGGGACTTCCCATTCGCTAGACTGTGCCGAATGTGAATCTCGTTGTGCCTGGGCTACGCCGAGCGCTCCCAGCAGAATTACAATGCCGCTGGCCGCTAATTGAACGCCAAAGCGTTTCATGATTGATTATCCCTTAAAACACAAGCTGTCAGGTGCATCCGTGCTCCTCGCCGCATGGGATTTACCAAACCTTACTCCAACGGTCGAGACCAACTTTCGTGAAACTCAAAAACCGACACATGTCGCTTGTAATTCGACTGTCCCAAATCGACCCCAATGGCCTTGTGAAGCTGCTTGAAAATGGTTCAACGACAAATGATGTGCGCGGAATTGACCGGAAGGTTTTTTAAGGCATGGCTCCGGTATCCAATGATCTTCCAAAAATGAGTCCCCGGCGAACGGATGTTCGCCGGGGACAGGACATCATTTGTCGTTGAACCTTAAAAATTAGTTTTTGGGAGGTAGTCGATTTTAAGTCGCGAGCGAATAATTTCGAGTAGACAATGGTGTCGTTCTAAAAGGAGTGGATAAAGATGCTTACTGAGCAGATGTGCCCACACATCACGGACTTCGATCAGCAGGTTTACCGCATCGTCGTACCGCAGGATCACTATCTCGTCAACGCGATGCAAGTGATTCCCTGGGATGAATTCATCGAACCGCTGGCAGTCTATTACAGCCCTGATAAAGGGCGACCGCCCTATTCCCCTGTCTTCATGCTCAAACTTGAATATCTTCGCTATCATTACAACTTGTCTGATCGCGAAGTCATTCACCGAGTAGAAACCGATCTGGCCTTTCGATGCTTCTTGCAATTGCCTCTGCACTGGAGACTCCCCGAACCAAGTTTGCTTTGTCAATTTCGCGGTCGGTTGGGAAAAAATGGATTCCGACAGATATTTGACAGGGTTGTTCGGACGGCACGAGAACTGGGTTTCGTCAAGGATCGACTGCGAATTAAGGATGCGACGCATGTGATTGGTAACCTTGCGGTGCCGACTGCCTTGGCTTTGGTTGCTCAAACACGAGATAAACTATTGTCAGCAGCCGAGCTATTTGCGGCGGAGATGGTCGAAGGCGAACGCGTCAATTTGGAAATGCTGCGTGAGGCAACCAAATCGCTAGCGCCGACCGAGCGTCTGGTTACTCGACTGGCTCAACTGCGAGAAATGCTGCTCTGGATCGATGCCGTTTCTGAGCCACCAGACGCCCAGGCGAACCGTTTTTGGGAACGATTTTTAACGCAGCGTGATTTGGCTCATAAAATCCTCAGCGACAAAGAACACCCCGGTGCGGGAGATCGAACGCTCAGCACGACGGACCCCGACGTCCGCTGTGGCAAACATGGCGCTTGGTTTGATGGCTATCTGATGGACATTCTGGTAGACGCCGATAGCGAGATCATAACACAGGTCAATGTTCTCGCGGCCAACGGCAATGAGGCGGCTGACGCAATTGATTTATTGCAAATGGAGGAAGCCGCACACGGAAACGACGTGCAGGCGATTTCGATCGATGGCGCGGGATTCAGTGGCCCGCTATTGCGTCAACTTCAAGACCCCGATGGCTTGAATGTCGATACCTACGTGCCAACTCCGCAGGAGCAGCCCAGCGACGAAGGACTCTTTGGTCCGCGAGATTTTATCGAAGACACCGCGCAGGGTACGGTGACGTGTCCCGCCGGGCAAACTTCCAGCAAGCGTTTCTACGACAAGCAAAAACAAGCCGTGATATACCGTTTCGCCGCCACGACCTGCCAGCAGTGTCCGTTAGCGGATCGCTGCATGAAAAAAGCAGCGGTTAGTCATGGCCGAACCGTGACCAAGAGCGACTATCAAGCCGAACACGAACGAGCCCGAAAGAAGACGCAGACGCCCGAGTATCATGCGGTTCGTCGGGAGCATCCCAAGGTAGAGCGTAAGTTAGGAGAGATAATGAACCGCCATGGAGGCCGCCGGGCAAGGTATCGCGGGCAAGCGAAGGTGCTGATTCAGCAGTTGATGGCGTGCATGGCGACGAATGTAAAGCGAATTGTGCGCTTGGCTTGCGCGCCGATCGCAGTAGATTAGGACTGAAAAGGCGAATCAGTGGCAAATATGGCGAAGAAGCAAAGGCTAGGTAATTTGATGTAACACACACCTAAAAAAAATCGTATCAAACACGACAAACAAGAGTTGCTGATTCAATTCAAACCGGAAAAGCAACGGCGACCTGCTCCTCGTCGAATGCTAGTATCTAAGCGGCTTC
>JAYVSE010000345.1:0-5313 GCA_043775635.1 Planctomycetaceae bacterium
CGAAAGATCGTCGATGTTGATACCAGCGTCATGACAGGTGCGACCTCTGGCTGGGTGACACCTAGCGGTGGTGGCAAACAATTGATCACGGACTACGAAGTCGATTCGCGTGGCCGCTTGGTCCAACAACTAGGCCCGGCACATACCGCCGAGATCGCTGGCACGCCGACCACCGTTCGCCGCGCCACCTGGATCGTTTACCATGATGAGGCGCATGAAACTTGGACGGGTAGCGGCTACGCTACCGGCACCGCACCGAGCTACGTCTACACGCTGATCAATCCGGTCACGCTACAACAATATGATCCTGGTGGAAAGCTGCTCGCCCAAATCAATGCCGTCCGCAGTTCCACCGCAGGCAAATTGCTACCTACCGACGGCTTTGCACAGGTGTCTTACACGGCCTGGACAACCTGGCATTACACTGATTGCTGCTTCGTCTCGTCGCTGAAGGTATATCATACGATCCCAGCCAGTGGCACAGGTTCTAGTGGCACGAATTACGATGAAACGACTTACGGCTACGACAGCTTAAAACGACGCAATCGCGAAGTTTCTCCCGGCGGCACTATCGCGCGGCTAACCTATGACGTTCGCGACAATGTGATCGGCACCTATGTAGGAACCGACGATAGCGGAGCCACTGCGGCTGATCCAACCGCTGGCGGCGCTAGCGGCAACAACATGGTCCAGCTCACGGCATCGCAGTTCGACAACGGCAACGACCAAGGCGACAACAATCTCACTGAGCAAACCGCTTACGTTGATGACACTCACATACGAGTTACGTCGTTCATTTACGATTGGCGCAACCGTCAATCGGATATCGACGGTGAAATCGACTTCTTCCGACGGTCCACTTACGACAACCTCAATCGGATCGTGAAAATCGAACGCTTCGATACGACGGCCAGCGGTTTGTTAGTCGCGCGCAACGAATCCAAGTTCGACAATCGCGGTCGTGTCTACCAATCGGTTACTTACGGTGTCGATCCACCCACTGGGACGGTGACAGGCAACCAAACCTGGGACATGACGTATGACCAAGCGAACAACCTGATGCGGCAAGAGCCTGCCGGCGCGATGGAATTTCAAGAATTCCAGTACGACTCCATCGGTCGCCGCACCGCAGAAATCGATCCGCTTGGTAATGCTCGCCTGTTTGCTTACGACAACGCCAGCAATCAAGTCTCCCAGACCGATCCGAGCAACGAAGTCTGGACGCGCGGCTATGATCCGCTGGGCCGAACCGTTCGTACCACCAATCCGTTCGACGAGTCCACCACCTACGGCTTCGATAACGCTGGTCGGCAGGTGGCGGTCACCAATGCGCTTGACGAAACGACCACAACTGCGTTCGACGCTGCTGGCCGGGGAGTTTCAATTAGCGATCCATTGGACAAAGTGACCGCCTATGGCTACGACGCCAACGGCAATCAAACGTCTATCACAGATCCCAACGATCTCACCACTGTGTCGGAATTTGATTTCCGCGACCGCGTGGTGAAAGTCACCGACCCCGCAGGCCACGCTACTCAATACGCTTACAACCGGGTCGGCGAGCGACTCGTCGAAACGGATGCTAAGGGACACGATGCATCTCAGGCTTATGATGCTCTGGGACGGATGATCTCGACGACCGACCGCCTCGGGTTTACGACCACGTTCGTCTGGAACTTGCGTGGCTTGCAACAAAGCCTGACCGACGCCGAGGACCAGACCACCAGATATGTTTATGACGACTTCGCCCGCCTTTACCAAACGATCTGGCCTGATCATGTGGATGGTAGCGATCCAGGGGATCACGATTACGGAATCACGCAAACCGAATACGACGCGCTGACTCGCGTCTCCCGAACCGCCGATCAGCTCGGCGATACCGTCACGTACAACTACGACGAAGCTGGCCGAATGCTTTCTCGTGATTATCGAACCAAAGTCAATTCTCCTGATGGTGCGATCGCTGACAGTGATAGCTTTACCTATGACGCCAATTCAAACATGCTAACCGCCGTCAGCGGTCGCTACAGCAACACGGTGACCTACGCCTATGATGAGGCGAGCCGCAAATCAACCGAATCGCTGACAATCTCCAGCCAGACCTACACTTGTACGACACAGTATGACGCCGCTGGCAGGGTCTCCAAACTGATTTATCCTGATGCCAGCGAAGTAACGCGAGGGTACACCGCACGCGGTCAACTGCAAACGATCAAAGTCGGTTCCACCACGATCGACACCCGCACCTTCGACAATGGTGGCCGGATGACCTCCAGCAGCTACAGTAATGGAGTCAGCGAGTCTCGCGCCTACAACGACGACAATACACTAGCCAGCATCGCCTACAGCGGTGCCGCGATCGGCGACTTGACCTACACGTGGGACGCCAACCTGAATAAAACGTCCGAAACCATCAGCGGCGTGATGAGCGGCTACGGTTTCACCGCTGGATACGACGACGACGATCGCGTGATCAGTTGGGACCGCACCGACAACAACCTTGATCAATCTTGGAACTTGTCTCCCGTCGGCGACTGGAACAGCATCACGCAAAACAGCACGGTGCAAAACCGTACCCACGGTCCCGTTCATGAACTACTGACCGCCGCTGGTGCATCACTGACGTACGATGCCAAAGGCAACATGACATTGATCCCGATGTCGCTGCGTCCGGGTACTGCGCCACTGAGCATGTCTTGGGATTTCAACAATAAACTTCGTGCCGCCGATTCAAACGCGGATGGAATCGATGACGTTTTTTACCTTTGGGACGCGCTCGGTCGCCGCATCGGACGAACCGCCAATTCAACGACGACTATCTACTTCCAAAATGGTCAGCAAACTCTCGCAGACTACGCCGCCGGAACAGCAGCCAGCAGTCCAACCTACAATTACCTGTGGGCGAGCTACATTGATGAAATTGTGTTGCGGACGAGTTCCACTGGCAATCTTTACTACCATCGCAACCAACAATACAGCATCACCGCGATGACCGATGGCAGCAGTACGATCGTGGAAAGGCATGCTTATAGCGCGTATGGTACGCCTACAATAACCGATGGCAATGGAACGACACGTACGACAAGTGCGATTGGAAACAGATGCACATACACGGGTCGTGAGTGGGACGGGACGCTAGCGTTATACCATTATCGTGCAAGAATGTATGATTCGGTAGGTGGAAGGTTTTAAGCCATGATCCTATTGGTTTTGAAGGTAAACAGTCGAATTTATATGGATTTGTCGGTTCAAGAGTACTCATCGGTCTTGACCCCAGCGGTCTAATCGACGGCAATGGCGGGGGCGAATATCCAGGAACATATGGCAGGCCGCTTCCACTTCCACCAAGTACACCACCTCAGCCACTTGACGTTAGCGAGGAAAATTGGTGTCAAATGGTCGGCAATTATTACAGTGGTAATCCCCGTCCTGTGAACATAAAGCCTGGTAGTCCAATCCATACGACACTCTTTAATTCGCCTAGCATGTCTACTTGTCGCGAGAAGGCAAAACAGAAAGCAAGTGAACTGTCTTCAGGCATGGGAAAAGGTCTTGGATGTTGGGAATCAGAATCGAAATCTGACACCACTGATTGCATCGTGAACCATATTCGAGAAATGTTTACCTTAGGTAAATCATACGTTTCTGTTTCTATCGACTGTACGGCGTTTACCGCTTGTACAACGTGTCCACCGAGTACGAACACAGTTAGTAATTGCAAGATCACCTATTCGATCCGTGACTCATTCAAAGATCCGCTTGACATCGGCATTGAGCCTGGTGGAACACCGTTCCCCATGGATGCCGATTTTTCTGAAAACTTGAATTCCTGCCCACTTACACTTCATGAATAATCCATACAAACCACCGACCGACGACGGGCACCAACCGCCGGGCCAGCAAAAGCAACTTCATTTGGGGATTCTATCTTTCAAAGCTATTATGGCGGCATTGGCAGGCTTACCGGCCATGCTTGGTTTACTTTGGTTAATAAGGTTTTTGGTAATACATAAGCTAGCTGGCATATCAATTGAGCGATCACATCATTGGTTGTTATTAACGATACTTGGTTTAGTTTTGACAATTGTCTTTGCACCGCTTTCATTCTATTACATCAAATCGATAGTAAATGACTTTAAACTGCGTAAGCAGTAAGACGTCAAATGCAAATGGGCGGCGGAAAGGTGTGCGACACCGTTTATTGACGGAACATGTCGTTACACTGGAGGTGAGAAACGGTGATTAAACGAGCGAAGCTTGTTCTTCTCGCGGGCGAATGAATGTTGCATTCGTTAGAGCTGAGCGTCGAAAAGTACTGTCATTGTCGAATTTAAATTTGACGGTGCGCGCATATTTTCAGCGGCACTACAGACGAATTCAAAGGGGACGAGACGAATTCAAAGGGGACGGTGGTAGTTTCAGAGAAACTTCCAGGTGAACCGGAGTGGAATGACGCTTGATGAGGCCGCCGTAAGGCGTCCTTTTCTGTTGGCGGACAGGATGCTCGCCTATTCTTCGGCGGGATGCCGACCACGCGCATCGACCGCGGTACTCTGGGAGAACGTGAGGGCCATAGCATGTTTTCGGGTGCCTCAGTCTACGTAATTGGTTGCATTGAACGAGCGAAGCTCGTTCTCCTTGCGGGCGAATCGATGTGACATTCGTTGAAGCGGACCGCCTGCGAAACTTGGGTGACGGTCGATATCGGGAACCTGAGCGGTAGCGCCACACGCGCTAGCGCGGTGTCTGTGAGCGATAGCGAATGGCGAACGAGCGCAGCAAGTGAGAGTGAATTTTCGGCAGCCGCAGGCACGGCGGGCTGGATGCCCGCCGCCTGAATTAGCCCGGCGGCACGATGCCGTCCGACGACGGGCGACACGAAGCGAGGTACTCCGAGCGCCGTCGTCCGGCGGCGGATCGTAGCGACCGAGCGCAGGGAAGGCGCAGCGCGGAGGCTCTGCGACAAGCGCAGACCGCACCGTAGCGACCGAGCGGAGACCGGGCGTCGTGAGCGCAGTGGCGGCGCAGGCACGATGCCGCAGACGCCGCGCAGCGAACCAGGGCTGAGCCCGATAAGAACGTAGCTGTTCCCAACCGAATTATGGTCATAGTTCGGGCCGAATTATGACGGTGTGGATTTCCAGTTCCTTTGAGGGGTTGGTGGCCGAATTACTTTGAATTCTGGAGAATGTTCCTACAGCGTGCTCGGATGGGTAAGACCGGATGGACTGAAGCCTGTGCGCATGAAAAAAGTGCGACCGTTCAAGGTGAACGATCGCACTTCAAGTGGTGATGTTTTGGTTTTGGTTTTGG
>JAYVSE010000346.1:0-53616 GCA_043775635.1 Planctomycetaceae bacterium
ACCTTCTCCAGAATTCAAAGTAATTCGGCCACCAACCCCTCAAAGGAACTGGAAATCCACACCGTCATAATTCGGCCCGAACTATGACCATAATTCGGCCGGGAACATTTCAGAACGAGAATCGGCGACTCGATCGGAGCTGTCCCCTCGTTGGAATACTCGACGTAAAGGGTGTCAGGAGCGTAACGACCCAGGTGGCCTGGACTTATAAGCCTTGTCTTCAGTATCCCCTGTCCTGCTGCGATAACTTTGACGGCTGCGGCGCGAGTTTTAACCAATCCAGCCGCGACCGTAACACGCACGTCGTAGTCGCCGATGGGCGCTGTTGCGAGGTTGAACAACGCGGTGATCTGGTTCCAACTATCGATACTAGTGGACTGCGATGGAATCGCGACACCTCCACCGCGGGGTATTAGGGAAACCTGCGTTCCTACAGCAAATCCTTGCCCACTCACGATCACTTTCGCCTGCGCGTTGCCAGCTAAAAACAGATTCGGAGACACGCTTTTGACAACCACCGGCTCCGCATCAACCCGGAGCGTGAATTCAACCGGTAGGGTGACATATGAGGGTCGCCCCGTTGAAATCGTCACATAGAATTCTCCTGGCGCAGCGAGAGGAATTGCGACTGAGCGAGGTTCTTTCGCGCTAAAACCTACATAGAATCCGTAGGTTGGAATCGCATTGGAACGCGCATAGACGCGGTAGTCATGCGTTGAGTCGGCGTCATCGACCTGGATGACCAGCGGCGATGCTTGAGTGACATCTAGCTTGAATACCTGAGAAGAAAAAGCGCCTGCTGGAGTTAAAACGGTAAAGGGTACACCAAGTTGCAAGGGTGTTGCTCCCGTAATCGTCACGCGATAGTCTTCCACTTCGCCATCGACTGCGAATCCTGTAGGACCCAGGCCATACGCAGTGGTCAATCGGAATCGTGCGTAGGTCGCCCCCAACTTGGCTGAACCCGGTACGCGGAAATCTAGCACGTTGGTACCGTTGAATACAGTTTCGGAACGTAAAATACGTTCGCCCTCTTCGTCCCAAGTGCCATCACCATTAAAATCAATCCACGCAGAGAGCCTGCTAGATCTAATTGCGCCGCTGACCGTAACCGTGACCAATGCACCCAGTTGTCCAACTTGAATCGTACTAAAAGTTACGCCATCTTCGTCGTCACCATTCGCATTCGTATCGTCGCGATCGGCGTTGATACCCGGAAGCCCGTCGGATTCGCTATCGCGACGCAGGCCTAGAAAACCGCCTGCCGCAACATGTCGCGCGCCATTATTAGCAACAGTTGTTCCGTAGGAATCGGGTGCATCGCCAAAATCCAAAAGGAATTCGTTCTTATACCATTTCACAACACCGGCGACGTATGCACCGGCTAAAATATCCAAGTCACCGTCGCCATCCAGATCCGCTGCGACAGTACTGTGGGCACCGTTCAGCGAAGATTCGATGGTCTGTCGACTGAAGTTTTGTGATCCGTTATTGCTATACCAAACGAATGTATTTGCGCCGTATAGACTCGCCAAAATATCCATGTCGTTATCACCGTCGAGGTCGGCAACTTCGATACTACGAACTCCTGACGCGTCCGCAGCTATCACCTGCGCCGAGAAGATTTGAGAACCATTGTTTCGATACCAAGTGATTTTATTGTCACTGATCGAGGACGCGATAATATCCATGTCGCCATCTTGATCTAGGTCGGCGGTGATGACACGATGAACTCCGGTAGCACCTACAGCAGTAAGCAAAAAGCTGTTTGCGAAACCAAGTGCACCATCGTTTTTGTACCAGCGAACTCCGTTGTCTCCTCCCGAACCCAGCGCTGCCGAAACAATATCCAATTTGCCATCGCGATCGATATCTGCTGCAGTGACATCGTAGGCAGCGTTCAGACCACTGCGAACAACACGGGTGGTAAAAAAGCCAGGATTGGATGGACCATTATTGACATAGAGCTTGATTACGCCACCAGTAGTTCCGTTTCCGACGGAGGCGGACAACAAATCGATATCGCCGTCGTTGTCCATGTCTGCCGCAAAGACTTTGGCCACTAGTGTTGCATTCGTATCAATTGTGTCCTGCGGAACGAAAAAGACAGCTCCATTAATAACCGCATTTTTGTACCACAGAACACTATTGTTATGGTACGAAGTCGCGATCACGTCCAATCGACCGTCGCCATCAACATCCGCAGCGATAGCGCTGGTAGCCCCACCGATCGTCGCGATGATGCCCTGTGATGTAAAAGTACCCGTCCCGTTGTTGGCTTGCCACGCGATTTGTCCATTGTCAAACGATGCGGTCAGCGAATCCATATCGCCATCGCCATCCAAATCTGCCGCATATACTGTCGATATAGAAGGAAATAAACCGGGAACAACCGAACCCAGCGCAAACGTGACTGCATCACCGCGTGCCTCTGGCGTTACGCCTGAACTAACGAGGGACGTAGACGGCAGGATCGTGACAGCGTAATCTTCGACTTCTCCGTCTGACGCGTATCCACCGACTCCAAGATTGCCAGCAGTGCTCAATCTAAACCGCGCAAATGTTTTCCCTGCGATTGCGTAGCTTGGAATATTGAAAGTAAGGGTATTGTCACCGGCGATCACAGACTTTGATTCAAAAATCTGCTCGCCCGGCCCGCCCCATGCACCGTCATTGTTGAAGTCGATCCAGGCATCGAGAAATACACCATTCGGGGCATTTCCAACGATTACATTTTCAACGGATACCCTTACGGTGCCAATCGCGGGGACAATTGGGAAGTCAATTGGGGTGAACGCAAGTTGTCCAACCTTCAGGACTCCAAATGCCACGCCGTCATCATCGTTTCCATCGCCGTACGCGTTGAACGACGGTATACCATCCACTTCGATATCGCGAGCGGCACCTAGACGAGGACCGGTTGCCTCATGCCGAGCACCGTTTTGAAGCAGCGTCGTAGGGTAAGGTGTTGGCGCATCGCCAAAGTCGGCCTCTTCGACGTTAAGGACATAAACGAGCAGCGCCTTCTCGAATGACAGACCATGCGAATCAGTCGTGCGAACTCGAAGAGCGTATAGGCTTTGGGTTTCGTAGTCCGGACTCGCAATCAATCGCAACTGGTTGCCGATGATTGCAAAAGCGGCGTTGTGTGCGTCGCCACCGCCTGGAACAAGGGAGTAGGTGAACGAGTCATTGGTGGGCGTGCCTAATTCTGCATCCTGAACCAAAAGCGATCCAACAACACTGTTGGGAGCCGATTTTTCAATAATAGTGTTAGGTGAAAGTCCAATATCCGTCGGCGGAGCGACAATCGTTACCAAGTAGTCTTCGACCTCACCACTTGCTTCGGCGGAAGACGGTTCGAGACTTCTAGTATGTCCGGCGACAATTCGAACCCTCGCAAACGTTGGTCCAATTATGGCGTCGTTCGGAATAGAAATTGGATAACCCCGCGTCAATGTAGGACCTTGCGAAGCACCTGAATTGTCTTGGTCATTTACAACCCGTTCCGACGTTTCCCATAGGTTGTTGTGATTGAAGTCAATCCAAGCTACAACGGTCCAACTGTCGGCGACGGTTGTCGATAGATTGCCAATCGTCACTTGCATAGTGGCTGAGCCAACGGCCTTGTTAAGCACACCGAAGGTAATACCATCCTCGTCATCCGCTAGGGAATTGTCACCCGTGGAATTTGACTCGTCGTCTCCAGTCGCGTAAGGGGAAAACTGCGTTCCTAGCTCTTTGTCACGTATTATCCCCAACATGGGACCAACATCGAGGTGCGAAGCAACTTGACTGTAGCTTTCAGGTGCATCGCCATAATCAGAAACCGCTGCCACCAAGAGCCACCGATCTTCAAGCAATTCGATCGTTAAGCGTCGAGCAAGCCTTGCTCGCGTGGAGCGTGTTTGGCGCCATGAATTGGAAACTTGAGCATTCTGGTGGCTGTTTTTAGATCGCATGACCTTTACCCATCAAGTTTATGTGCACGGCGATATGCCGTATCGCCGAACGTTAGAATCCGACGCCGAATAACCTTAGGTTCCACGCTTGCGGAAAAAATTGCTATCCCCAGATCCGGGGATAGCGAGAAAAATTGCCTTTCCCGCGCATTCGTCGACGTGTATTTGCGGCAAGGAATCTCGCATTTGGCTTCCTCACCCCATACTCTTTTGGTAAACTACCAAAGGTTATTAAAAACGCCAGTCGTCAGTTCGAGGATCATGCGATGCAGCGTTTCAGCGATGTTGCGATACAGCGGCAGATGTAAATTGCGAAAGTTGCCATCATTCCATGACTTTGACCGATCCAGTCCAGCTTGACACCGATTCTGCGAAACGCCTATTTCACTCGGCGATTCAAATTGGGGATCGGCTTTCAGAATTAGCCGACCGTCGTTTGGCGGTCGTTAAGTCACTGATCGAATTGACGAAGGCTGCGGCTGGATATTGGTCATGGGGACACGGAAACGGCGACGAAAATACAGTCATGCCCATCGCTGTCGTCCCAGCGGGATTTACCGAACAACAGATGGGAGGTTTCATTAAGAACTCCCTGAAACCGGAGATCTACGCTGAAATGGTTGAGCCAATCAATCATTTGAGGGGTTCTAAGTCGCAAATCGCCGTCGCTCGTCGCGATTTGTATGATGTCAAAACATGGAAGGAAACATTTCTTTGCAAAGGATTGGGCGAGATAGGGCTCGAAGAATGGGTTCAGTGCGTTCGATATAGCAGTGACGAAAACTGGTCACAACTATTTTTATTGCGAGAGGTTGGCCAACCACCCTTTTCCGCTTGCGATCGAGAGTTAGTTGATTTAGCCATGTCGAGCATCGATTGGTTCCATGCATCGGCGGCTGTGACTTTGTCAGGCGCAAAGCTATTTGGACTCACCGCGCGGCAACGCACTGTCATGCTGATGATGCTGGATGGACATTCGAGGAAGCAGATCGCCAGCCACTTCGAAATTGGAGAACAAACAGTCGGCGATCACATCAAGCAGATCTATCGACACTTTGAAATCAACTCACTGGGCGAACTCGCCGCAATTTTCCTCCGTGCCAAATAGAATCGCGCAATTTTCCAGCTCGCCGCTGGGGGATAGAGCGCAGGGCAAATCATTTTTTGAAAACAAGTACTTTACAAGCACGACGCGCCAGCGAGTGTCTCGCCAAATTCACTCGCTGGCGCGTCGTGCTTGTATCGACTGTCCCAGCCCGCTTTGAAAAAGTGATTTGCCCTGGTACAGAGCGTTGAGCGGTGAATCGAGCTAACACGAAATTACGATAGCCACCAAAATCCTATGCGCAGGTAAATGGAAAAAAGCGATGTTTGGCCGGAGCAAAACTCTGAAAGGAGACTTTGAATGGGTGCCAACGCGGTTTGACAAAGTCATCAACGGTGAGCTTTAACAGTGTCATCGACGCCTTATTCACGGCGGCAATCAAACCGATTGCGCAGAGGACATTCTTTGACCTGGATGTAAGAAATCCAGTTTTCCTGGATGATACTTGTTGGAGAGTGTCATGCCTGAGTTTCCCAAAACCAATCACAGCCTCATTGCACGGGTCAAAAACCTGGGCGATGGAGCGTCATGGGAAGAGTTTATTGAGATTTACCAGCCGGTCGTGTTTCGCATGGCTCGGCGGCGCGGGTTGCAGGATGCCGATGCTCAGGACGTGATGCAGCAGGTATTCTTGTCGATTTCGCGATCCATCGAAGGCTGGACTGCCGGTAATGGCCAGCCACCGTTTCGAGCTTGGTTGACAACGATCGCTCGGAATGCGATCACGAAATCGTTGACTCGGCAACCACGCGATGCGGCGGTCGGTTCTACTTCGATGATCGAGTTGCTCAATGCTCTGCCGGACTCAGAATCAACGACGGCAGAGTTACAAGCGGAAGCTCGGAAGGAAATCGTGCGTTGGGCGGCCGAACAGATTCGCACTGAGTTCAGCGAGGGGATCTGGAACGTATTCTGGCAAACAGCGATCGAAGGCGTTTCGATTGCCGATGTGGCGAAGTCCACAGGTCGCTCGCCGGGATCGATCTACGTCGCCCGTTTTCGAGTGATCGCTCGACTGAAGGAAAAGATTCTCGAAACCTCGCAGCACTGGGATTTGCAGGAGTCGGAACAATGACCATAAAGCAATCACAAACCTGCTTGACGGCGGAATCGCTGAGTCAATTGGCTCACGACGAATTGTCGCCCGCCGAGGTTCACGACATCGAATAGCATGTCACCGACTGCCAGCGGTGCCGCGAACTCCTGGAAGTCGCGGAGTCAGATCTCCAGTGGCAGGAAGAAATCTGTCCGATTCTCAGATCGCCGAACGAATTGCCGCACGTCAACAACGATCAAGACGAAAGTGGACAGGCCACCGAGTTGTTGGCGTCGATCTTGCGGCTGCTCGGCCCGACCGACGATCCGCATAAGCTTGGACGGATCGGATCTTATGAAGTGGTCGGCGTCGTCGGTCAAGGCCGGATGGGTGTTGTCTTCAAAGCCTTTGATGCTCCGTTGAATCGCTTCGTGGCGATCAAGATGCTATTGCCGCATTTGGCCGCGTCAGGAGCGGCACGTAAGCGTTTCGCCCGCGAGGGTCGTGCCGCGCGGCGGCCGTGATCGACGACAACGTCATGCCGATCTACAACGTCGCCGAGTGGCAGGGAGTCCCCTATCTCGTCACGCAGTATTCCGGCGGCGTCACACTGCAAAAGCGAATCCAGCAGCAGGGTCCATTGGAACTAAAAGAGATCCTGCGCATCGGCATGCAGACCGCCCGAGCTCTGGCGGCGGCTCACGCACAGGGGCTTGTTCATCGCGACGTCAAGCCATCGAACATTCTATTGGATGGAACCGTCGAGCGAGCGATGCTGACCGACTTTGGACTCGCCCGAGCGGTCGATGATTCCAGCATCACTCGCACCGGCATCATCGCCGGGACGCCGCAATACATGTCACCAGAACAAGCTTGCAGCGGCAGCGTCGATGCGCGGTCGGACCTGTTCAGCCTTGGCTCCGTCTTGTACGCGATGTGTACCGGCCGACCTCCGTTCCGCGCCGACAACAGCTACGCGATCCTGCGATTGATCACCGACACAGAGCCTCGCTCGATTCGGGAAATCAACCCGGAAATTCCCTTGTGGCTATGTTCGATCATCGCGAAGCTGATGTCGAAGCAGGCAGACGATCGTTATCAGTCTGCCGGCGAGGTTGGCAAGCTTCTCGAAGACTGCTTGGCTTACGTGCAGCAACCAAACGTTGTTCCGCTTCCCGCTGCCCTCGTGTCCTCTGTCACCGTTCGTTCGTGTTTCAATCTCTCTCGCATCGGAGTCATCGCAATGGTCAGCACGTTTGGAGTTCTTCTCTCTGGGCTCTTGCTCATGCAGTTGCCCGGTGCGCCGGACAAGGCCAGTACACCGGCCGCCAGTACACCGGCCGCCAGTACACCGGCCGCTAGTACACCGGAATCGCAAGGCAAACAACTGGGGACCGTGCTGGGCAAGCCGGTTTACGAAAATGAGTTCAACAAGAATGTGGAGCTTATCCAGAATCTGGAGACGCTGTTTCTGAGACCGGTCGTGGAGCATTACCTGACGGAACAGAAGATCGATCCGGCTGCGGATCTGGCAAAACGCATTCCCAACGAGGGAATGCGAGCTCCCGCTCTGCTGATGATCCGCCATCGGGTGCTCCAAAAACATTTGTACGACAAGTCGGGCGGACGAGTCCTGCTCACCCCCTTCGGTCCGATCGCGTACGACGCTTACAAGCAGTGGCTCACAGAACGCGAGAAGGCGGGTGACTTCAAGATCGCGGACCCGGAGCATCGCAAAGTGCTGTTTGCGAAATGGGATCAAGACACGAATCCAAAGCTAACGAGTTCCCCACAAGCGATCAAAGAGGCGTTTGACCCTGCAACGACCGACCGATTCATCGAGGCGATGGCGCGAACCCCTGCGGGAGCCATCGGTAATCCCACGGTAAGGTTAATCGGTGAAGTGCTGGGGCAGAACCTGCATTTGGATCAAAAAGCCCTTGCCGACCAGAACCAACTTCCGGGAGTCCTCCGGTACTTGATCGTGCCAAAACTGGAAGAGAATTATCGGAAACTTCACCCGGAGATCGAGCCTTCGGTCGCTGAAATCGACGTCATCCATGCGCGGTTCAAAGCCGGCGAGGCCGACGCCAAATTCGTCTTTCAAGAGGCACTCGACGAAGTGGAGAAGCAGTTGAAGAACACGAATCCCAACTCAGACGAATTCAAAGAACTGCAGGCACAACAGCAGGGGATCAAACGCAAACTCGAATTGGGTGACAGCCGGCCGATAGCCACCACTCTCGCCCGAGCGCGGAAATTCCAACAGCACTTGTACGCTCACTTTGGCGGGGGCCGGGCCTTTGAGACGAATCAAGGCATCGTCGAAGCCTTCGACGCCCAGAAGAAATGGGTCGAGGATCAAGAACGACTCGGAGCCTTCCAAATCGCCGACCCAAGTGTGCGTGAATCGTTTTACAAACACTGGGCGGCGGGGCCTCGCCAAAAAGGAGAAAGGCTGGTTGAAGATCTGGAAGAGTCGAAAAAACTTTTGAACGGATCAGCCGCAAGCCAGGGAAAATAGACGTGCGTTGTTGCTTACCTGCACGAGAGAGAAGCATCTTTGCTTTACGGTTCACCTCGGAAGGCAGGTCTGCACTGTCGCAACAATGATTAGATTTCCGTGCAAGAATGCGATCTGAACTGACTACATGAGTCACCAGTTTTTGCTTGACGTTGGCTTTAACAAGGATCTACGAATGCTCGAATACAATTCCAAAGCCCCATCATCAACACTTTATAAATCTCGCACTCGCGTCGTTTCCTGCGCATGGCTCGCGACGATAGGAATTGGGATGTCGGCTTGGGCATATCAGTTTAACGGTCCTAGCGGCCCGGTCTTTTTCTGGGGAATACTTCCTGGCGCGCCGTTCGTGCTTCTGGCCGGCCTGTCGCTCGTCACGCGAATACCGCTTCGCGTGACGATCGGAGCATACGTCGGCGGTTTGTTGGCAGTTGCCGTGCCGTATGGCGAGATTTGGTACTCGTCCCTGAACTACCATGGCGGTGGCGCGAATATCGGTCTCGGAATACTGCTGATTGCAACGCTCATTCTTCTGCCGATTCCAATGCTCATCGGTGGGTTCGCCGGCTGGTGGTCCGGACACACACAAAGTAGCTCTTGAACCTCGCAGCACTTTTGACGACTGGCTTGGCCGCTGCAGGCGCAAACAACGGACTCCGATTCTGACGCAATTTCTATGGCATGAAAAAATCTCACTCAGAACCACGTGGGGTATAATGTTCTTTTTTTGCAACCTTTTAGAGTCTTGCGACACTACCTATTGTAGCCCACTTGTTGCAGAAACCTGGAATACGGCAGTGAAACGGATCAATGGAACAAAACCTCGTCAAAGCAATCGCTGAGCGTCTTCGACGTCGCGACTCTGAAGCGATCGAATCTTTGGTGTCCTTTTTACATGGTCCCGTCTATCGGTATCTGATCGGTTGCGGCTCGAATGTGCCGCAAGCTGAGGAACTGGCAGCCGAAACGTTCTTTCAAGTTTTGCGTAGCATTGAAGGCTTTCGTGGCGATGACAACCAAGTTCGTGCGTTCGTTTTCTCAACCGCTCGGAACGTGCGAACTCGCTGCTATCGTCAGACTTCCAGAATGGAATTCGGCAGTGACGTCGCCCGAAACGTAATTGACGCAGAACAACTGCCGCTTCAGCGTCTGCTGGAAAAAGAGCGGAACGAACAAGTGGCCAATGCCGTCGGTCGGCTTTCGGAGGTGGCTCGAGAGATCGTCGTTCTGCGATTTGTCGAGGACCTTTCGATCAACGAGATCGCGTCGATTTGCGATCTGCCAACGGGCACAGTCAAAAGTCACCTGCATCGCGCCAAACAAGAGTTGAAACAAACGATCGCTGAATTGGAGTCTCCACAATGACACAACACGACTCGCCGTGGAACAGTGATGATGAAGTCATCCGCAAACTTCTCCGCCCGGTCGGTGATATGAACCTGCCGCTTGGACTCGAAGCAAAATGCCTTGCCGCCGGCCGAGAGGGATCCCTAACGGTTGGGAAGACACAAAAGAATCAATCTGACGATTTGGTACCCACGCGCGTCCGATTCCCAGTTTCAATGGCAGCATCGTTGTTGATTGGACTGGGTGCGGGATGGCTTCTACGCGGCCAGGTTGCGATCGATATCACAAAAACCAGCGACGTGTCATTGCCGACGAGTTTGGAGCCAAAGCCCGAAACACGTTTTCCATTTCTTCAAATGCCTTTTGCTACGAGCCGGGTTGAATTTCAAGAAGGTGGCGTTGAAAAGTCTTTTTTCACCGAAGAGGTCTACATGTGTGGAATAGGCCGAATCCAGTCGAAGTCCGAATACAGAATTACGGGAGAGTCAAAATGAAATCAGTACTCAATGTTTTGCTCGTCGGGGCGCTCACGATTGGATTGGTTCACAGCCTCAGGGCGGAAGAACTATCAGGCGCAAACGATGGTGTCTACCGTTATCCCAACCTGCAAGTCGTTATTCAATCGTGGATTCCGGGAGACGTAGTTCAATCGTATCGATTACACAGCAGCGGTTCTTGCAGTCACGGTGGAACTGTCGGCGTGGGAGTCGGTGGCAAGAACGGTTTCAATGTGAGCGTTCGATGCCTGCCAAAACAAAATCGCATTATCGCAGAAGTTTCGATTGAAGCGATGGAAACGAACAAGAGCCTCAAGCCACGTACCACCGAGGTTGATTTGTCTGACATGCACAGCGACTTCACTGAGGTGACAAAGGACGACGATGGTCGGGTGTATTTCCTGATCCTTCGCCCAGAAGTTGTGGAGGCGAAGTTGCCAGCCACCTTCAGCATCGAAAAATTAGCTCCGTTCGATTGGGACTTCGACAATTCGCCTGTGATCCTGGACGATGAAGTCTTTGTAGGGCGCATCGGAATGAATGGCGGTTCGCTGGCAGGAATCAGTATCGCTGGCGTCACCAACATGGAATTCTCGTTACGACCGCTCAAATCTGCGGAGCCGATTGGAATACTCCAAAACGGAACGCTTACGATCAAGTTGGACAGCCACACGATCGCGATCTCGGGAATACGCAACGGTGCGGACAAAATAACGCTTGATGGTCCCTTCAAAGTCTGGGTGAAAATCCTCGATAACGGCGGCAACATCCAGGAAGTTCAGGATGCCTTTCGCCAACAACTGGAATTGCTCGAAAAGCGTAGAGCCGATGGAGATGGCTCTATCACGGATGACGTGATTGCTCGCATCAAACGATTCATCAACGAAGGCCGCCCCATGTTACTCGGATCCAATGCCCGTGATGTGCGCAAAGATGAATTGAGTGAATGATTGGCACCCGTGTCGCAACACAATGCCGGCTGATCGCTGTCCGGTGAATTGATCGCCGGTGCCCTCAGTGGGCTAAACTAAAAACTAAAACAAACAATTTCCGTCCGATGGTGAACGCGAACCTTCTTGCCATTAAAACAAGCAAAGAGTCATGACGCTTTCTGCCTTTCGGTGAAAAGCGATTTCCTTACAGTAGGGCTGGGACTGGCTATGGTAAACTCGCTACAGAACCAATCGAGCCGCGTGTCAGATCGAAAGTTTGCAAATGTCTCCCCATAGGCCCTCCGCTTTGTCACTCGCCATCTGGCTGATTGCCTCTCTCCCGCTTGCGACGCTCCCTGCGGCTGAGTGGCCGCCGCTCCCGCGCGCGGACGCGGCAGCCGAGGTTCCCGCGCCGGCCACGTATCGCGACCATTCGCAGCTCCTCATCGTGAAGAACGCGGACGGCAGCGAGCGCCCCGTGAAGACACAGGCCGATTGGTCGCAACGCGTCGCGCACATCCGCGCGGGCATGCAGTTGGTGATGGGACCGCTGCCAGACGCCGCGCGCCGCGTACCGCTCGAAGTGGAGATCGTCTCCGAGGAACACACCGAGAAATATCTCCGGCGGAAGGTGCGCTTCACGCCTGAGCCAGGCGACCGCGTTCCCGCATGGCTGCTGATTCCCCACATGCTGCCCGCGAATGGCAAGGCCCCGGCGATGCTGTGCCTGCATCAGACCACGGGCATCGGCAAGGACGAGCCTGCGGGACTGGGCGGGCTGAAGAATCTGCACTACGCGCACGAACTCGCGGAGCGCGGATTCGTCTGCATCGTGCCGGATTACCCGTCCTTCGGCGAGTATCCCTACGACTTCAAAAAACAAGGCGCACACTACGCCAGCGGCTCGATGAAGGCCATCTGGAACAACCTCCGCGCCGTGGATCTGCTCGAGGCACTGCCGCAGGTGGACGCGCGCCGCCTCGGCGTCATCGGCCATTCGCTGGGCGGACACAATTCGCTCTTCACCGCCGTGTTCGACGAACGGCTGAAAGCGGTCGTGTCGAGTTGCGGCTTCACGCCTTTCCACGACTATTACGGCGGAAAAATCGCCGGCTGGACGAGTGACCGCTACATGCCGCGCATCCGCGATGCCTATGAAAACAGCGCCGACAGAATGCCGTTCGACTTCTACGAAATCCTCGGCGCACTCGCTCCGCGCGGCTTCTTCTCCAACTCGCCGGTCAAGGACAGCAATTTCGACATCGGCGGCGTGCGCAAGGCGTTCGCAAAAGCCGCCGATGTCTATGCGCTCTTCGATTCCCCCCATCGCCTGGAGCTCGTCACTCCCGACGCGGCGCACGATTTCCCCGAGCCGGAACGCAAGGCCGCCTACGAGTGGCTGGATGAAGTCCTCAAGTGAGCGGCGGCGGAAAGGTTGCCGCAACCGGCGTCGAATCGAACAAGCTACGATTCTGAGGCAGAATTACAATCCGACGACCATGAGAGACATCAGCGACTATCTCCCGCGACTAGTGAATGACGGACCGTTTATCACGGCGCATACGTTCGACGATCTGCGGCGACGAATTGCCGACGAACGACTGGTCCTGCCGATTTATTCGCTCAGCGCGCCGGTCGAGGAGTTGCGGCGACTCGCGCCACTCGTTCTTCCGCCGCTGGACGGCATCACGAACTTCCTCCCGTCGCCGATGAATCGTTGGACCTCGTGCCTTCGGGTTTCGAGTCCGTTGGTCCAGTGGCCGGAGCTCTCGGCGTGAGTTCATCTCGAACGCGCTGAATGCCGTTGCATTTCTCACCGTTGTTGCCGAACATCACGATCACGATGTGACCATCGCCCGTCCCGATCTCGTAGCGTGGCTTGTCGCTATCGAACGATTTCTGCGGCTTCAAGTCCTGCTGCTTGGCGATCTCCAAGAACTGCTGCTCGGTCATGTCGAGCGACAATCCATGCAGCTTCGGATACGGCTTGAGGAATTCGAGTCCTATCCTCGGCGATATTTTTTCGTTCCCGAGGAAACCCTGGGGCGTATTCTTAGGAGGTTCGGCATCACTCACGGTATCGGACGCTGTAGCGAGCGATTGCAGGATGTCTTCTTTCGCAGTCGGCCATTCCTTTAACGCGATTTCGGATGCGAGAAAGTAAACGTGCCACCATGAAACTTTTCCCAGGGATTCAAATTCAGGCTTCGATGACAGATCATCCGGCGGCAATGCTTTCGCGGGCTGTTCAGCAAGCCAGAGCCAGACATGACCCGCGTCTTTGTTCGTGGATGGCGGATTGAAGACGAAGGTCAGTCCGCGTCCGGTAATCTCCGACCAATTTCGGCCGGGCTGTGCCGTCGTCCGACTGGAACTCGCTCCTAGCCACCAGCGCTCCTTCACAAGCGGCAACAGACGGCCGACAGGATCGCCATCGGCCCCAGCGAGAACTTGATTCTCAGTCACCTCGAACTCGAATGGAGCGGACGGTGGCGCACCATTGTAGCGAACCGTGTATCGACCGGGACGTCGCAAATAGTAGGACTCCGAAAGATCGAAAGACGCCAGTTGAGATGTTTGTCTCGGTTCCAATCGTGTGGCTTTTTCCTGGAACTGAAACAGACGGCCAAGATAAGGAACGACTTCACCATGCTCATTGATGACCCGCAGCAACGACTCGTGGCTTGATACGGAAGGAACGAAATAGTCCCGGACCTCATCACCTGTGTTTTCGACTTCCAGCGTGACCGGAATCGAAGCCCCAGCGCTGAAGACACGACTCTCAGCGGCGAGCCGCGTGCGAAGGCCGTGAGGCGGCAACTGTTCGCGAATCTTCTCGACACAATCGGGCCACTCGGTGATCGCGTCGGGCGTCGCGGCGAGGTAGGTATGGCCCAGCCTCGTCTGGCCGAGATGTTGGTATGTGGTCTCTCCCAACTTTATCTCATCGGCCTTCAACTCCTTCGAGAAGAAGAGATGAAACTCGCCTCGGCGAGTGATCCGCTTCTGGATGTTGGAGATCGAGTTGTCGCGCGTGGAGATGCCTCAGTCTTTCGGAGCGACGTTGCGGATGCGGACGAAAGTGGCCTGAATGTCGTTGAGCGTGCCGTCAGACAAAGTCACCGCGAGCGTGTTCGATGTCGGATACGGATGGGCTTGCTCTGGCTTGGTTTCATCGACTTCGAACTTGTCCGTCCCGCGCAACTTGATCTCGTACTGCCCCGGTGTTGACAGCAGGAACATCGACGCAACATCGACCTCATCCCACAAGGCAACGGTCTCACCCGGTTTGATCTTCAGAGTCTGGACAGGAATCCCCGCCCCGCCGTTGATGAACTCGGCTAGCTTGCCATCGGGCCCGACGACATCCAGCAAGTAATCCGGATTGGCTCGCTGCGATGAATACGTTCGCGCCACCGTGCCAACATTCTGCAATTCAATCTTCACCTTGAGCGGCTGGCCGATGGCGGGCCTCTCGGTGAGCAAAGTCATACGCGTTTGAAGGCCATTGAGTGCTTTCGGCACGTCTCGCGATGGCGACAAGGCGGCACCGTCTCGTACGTTGTTTTCCCCCTCATTCTTCAGCGGTTCCTGGACCTTTTTCGGCGTGCCGGGACCGTCGAGTGCGATGCCGAGAGCTTCCTGAATCGCCTCAGGAACCTTGTTAAAATCAGCTTCCGCGAATTGCGTCTCTTGCACCTGAGCGGGGTTGCTGAAGTCGTAGCTGCTGACGGTTCCTTTTTGTTCCACCCACAGCATGGTCCCACCGCGCATCCAGGCGGCGGACCAGGTGTCGTAGCCATCCGGGAGTTTGATTTCGTGGGGTTCGCGCGGAGCGGGCTTTGTGGCGTCGGTCGGTGAAAACGTGAGGCGAGCTTCATTCACCGTTCGCTCGCCGATTCCGCGCCGAGTCACGACAAACGTCGCGTTGCCGCCAAGCTTGTATTGCCCCGGATTCCTGGCCGTGCGCGGCTTCTTCGCGGCGTCGGGATCGACTGGCAGGACTTTGAATTTTGTCGGACCCGAAGTCAGCGAACCGCTGAAGAGCTCGAAACCAGATCGCTCTGCAAGTCGCTTCGCCAACGCATCAAGCGCTTCGGGGGTCGCGTCATCCTTGAAGGCGGCCAGTTCGTCATCGGTCGGTGCGTTGCCGAAGAGATCGTGCATCGCGCGGTCGAGCAATCGGCCTCGCTCGGCAGCATCCGCAGGGAGCGGCGCATCGAGGCTGAGTCGGTTTTTGATGAAGGTCAGCCACCAGTTCTCCGGCGCGGGTTGCGCTCCGTCCGTCTCAGGCTGAGGAGCATCTCGAACAGCGCAATCGACCGCGTCCGGTTGGAACGTCACGTCGTCGCCCACTTTTGCTTCGATCCATGAACCGACCCGCGTCTCGCGCCAATCCTCTTGGTCCTTGTTCGCTCCAACGCCGATGCCCGCCGCGACCACCTCGATAAACTCACCCGGCGCGAGACGGCACGCGAAGACGCGCGGGATCGTCGTCCAATCGGTCGAGTTGATGTTGATCTTCGCCCCCTGCGCATCGCGAGCCTGATGTCCGCCCGATTGATTCCAAGTCAGCGCCCGAAACACGACCGCGTTCTTGCCGGAGTTGTGAAACAAAAGTCGCGACTTGAGCGGCGTGTTGAGCCGATGCTCTGCGCCGCGCGGTTCGAGCAACCAAGCCACTCGCAAACCATTCGGCTGAGCTTCACCCCAAGGTGCATCTTTGAGTTCATCCGGCAACAGCTTGCCAGTCACCACATCACCGCCAAGCGAGAAGCGTTTCTCACCTTCGACCCACTCCGGCAACGACGGATAGATCGCCGTCACCTCGTCAAGCAACTCGACCGCCTCCTCGTGCGACCAATCCCGCTTCACATCAATCCGCTTGAGCAACTCCACAAACTTCGGCGCTCCCTCATGCGTCGGATTGTTCTTCACAAAGGTCGTCATCATGCGAACCAACGGCCCCAGCGTCCCGCCCGGAATGTGTCCATTGGCCCGAGCACCACTCTGCCACTTCTTGAACAGCGACTGAGCTTCTTTGCCGTTCGGTTGTGTTGACTCCGGGGTTGCTGCGTCATCTTCACCGACAACCTGCTGGGGCCGATTCACACTCAGCATCAGCGCAACCTGCCGCGCGATGAACTGCGGTTTAAGTTCGCGCCAGCGATTGGTGAGCTGCTCGAAGCTCGGCTCGGTACGTAGTCTGAAGAGATCGGCCAATGCCAACCGGCTGCTCACGCGGAGCGAACCGCGCGGGTCGCGAACATGGCGATGCTCCCATAGGGATCCGTCGATCCCAAAGTCGTTGTCTCGAGCCATCGACAGCAGCCATTCGACACCCTCGGCATCATTCAATTCCGCAAGCCCCACAGCGGCGATGAACTTCGCGTCGCCCCATCCGCCGCCTATGCTGTCCTTCCACTTGCTCTTGATCACCGCCCCCGGTTTCTGTTGCGTCTCCGGCAGCGGGCTTGGTGTTGGCTTCGTTCCGTTTGCGGGAGCAAAGAGATCCGCCGGCGCGTAGATGTCATTGTTCTCAGGATTCCGCAACACGTCGCGCAAGAAGTTTCGACTTTCCGGATGATGCAACTGCCGAGCGGCGAGCGTGAACGCGGCGATGTTGCTTCGATCCGCGTTGTAAGCGTGCCGAATCAGTCTCTTGAGCATCTCTGCTTCGAACTGGCCAATCGCTTCCGGCTGAGGCGTCTTCGTTGCCGGTTGATCGTTCGCAGCAAGCCGATCCAACTGCGTCCGCCAGCGAGTCGCACCCCAGGACTCGAACATTTCCGCCATGACCGCCAGCAAGTCGCGATTGAGTCGAGTGGCCCCCGGGTCCGCAGCACAGCTTCTCTCGAACTCAACCAGCACAAGCCGCGCGAACTCGACATCCTTCGCCCCGCTCTCGGCCACGCGAGCGATCATTGCTTGCAACGAATTCCCATCGATCTTCCCGCCGCGAACAAGCCGTCGCAGTGTTTCGCGATCCGCCTCGTTCACTTGCGAGTCGGTGTTCTTCGTAGCCGCCGCGTCCGCCTGTACGCTGAGATTCTTGTGGTCCGCCATCGCGAGCAGCGCAGAGCGCTTCGCACTGAGCAACACCGGCGGCGAGTTTTCGTAGCCCAGATTCGCGATCAGGAGCACGTCATCGCCGTCTTGCGTGATGAGCGAGCCGCTGACTTCGAGATCGAGCGACACCGGCTTGCTCAAACTGATCTTCGCCGCGCCGCCATCCGGTGAGGGCTCAATGCGACCGCTGCGGAACTGTCCCCAACCGGCTTGATAGAAGAGGACGAAGCGGTCGCCATCGACGAGCAAACGTGGGTGATCGAGTCCGCGATTCGGCTCGCGGCGCAGCAGTACTTGGCGCGGTTGCCAAGATTGCATGTTGCTCGATGAGGTCAGCGACAACTCGGTCAACGTCGTCAGCGCCAGGTGGCAGCGGTTGTCGGCGTCGAAGGTCGCGAAGCTGCTTGTGATGTGCTCGTCCTTGGCGAGTCCTAGCACCAGCGGCTGCATGCGCGGCAGCTCGCTCAGGCGATCGGTCGAGCCCGCAAACTCATTGCTGAAGATCCAAAATTTTCCGTTGCTATCGCGAGTCAGTTGCGCGGTGTGTTGGTACGACCCGCCGAACGGTCGCCCGTCGATGAACGTCAGCGGCATGAGCGTCGACCACGTACGACCGTCTTTCGATGCGCACAGCCACCACTGATAGCCGCCGCTGCTGTAGCGATTCGGATCGAGTCGCTGCGACGAACACAACAGCCACAACGTGCCGTCATCGTCCTCGATCACCGACGGGCTGCGCGTCGGGAAGATGCCGTTGTGAGCGAAGTCATACGGCTTGCTCCAGATTTTGCCGTCGTCGCTGCGAGCGAACATCACGCGAGCTTGAAACGGATCGCCGCTCGTGAATGCCATCAACCACGAGCCGTTCTTGAGCTTAGTGACCGACGGCTGCGACGGCCCGTTGTTCATCATCTCAAACCCATCAAGCCGACTGCGAATCTCGAACGGATTCTGCGGATCGGTCTTCAGCCGCTGCGG
Organism: Planctomycetaceae bacterium; assembly: GCA_043775635.1. Taxonomy (GTDB): domain Bacteria; phylum Planctomycetota; class Planctomycetia; order Pirellulales; family Pirellulaceae; genus UBA6163. Next base: position 18,451 of record JAYVSE010000346.1, read on the forward strand.
AATATCGAACTCGCGCGTCCCCGCTTTCTTTCGACCCGGATGCTTGAGCACAAACTCATGAAACGGTTCTCGCTGGTCGTTCGGAACTTTCGCGATCGCCGCCTCGATCACCGCGGCCTTCGCGTTCGCCATGCCGACTTGATAGGCGAGCCAACTCAACTGAAACCGACACCAGCACCGTGCTGCGGCGGCGTGATCGCCCAGTTGCTCATAAGCCATCGCGAGGCTGCGTTGCGTTGCCATCGGATAGAGCCAAGTCCGCCAACGAGTCTGCTCAGAAATCGGCTGCGGCTTCGTCGCGACGGATTGCTGAGCATCCTTCAGCAGCGCTTCCATCGACTCCGCTTCGGGCACGAATCGCAGCCCGCGAGCCAGTGCCTTCGCCGCACCCGCCGCGTCGCCGACATCCCGCAACTGCACCTGCCCCGCAAGCAGCACCCACTGCGGCCACAGCTCCGCGAACCGTTCGAGTTCGCGATCTCGCTCCTGTTTCCAATCACGCACCGGCCCACCAAACTCCCGCTCGTTATCCGACGGCAATTGCTCCAGTGTCGGCTCCGTCTGTTTCTGGAGCATCACGATGCGCTGATCCGCGAGCGTCAGCATCAGCAGATAACTCGCTGCCGCATCCTTCACCCGCCCCTGCAAATGCTGTGCATGTCCGAGCCACATCGCATCCTCAGGAGTCGCGATCTCCTGAGTGACAAGCGACAGATAAAGCCGCTCCATCGCCGGATACTCCGCGCGCACAAACGCCGCCTGGCCGTTAACGCGAAGTTGCTCGCTTCCTGCACCGGGGATCGTTGGTGGCTGCTTGGGGCTACCAGTGTCACTTGGTGATTGAGCTTCGTTCGACGTTAATTGAACAGTCAGTTTTCCGCAAAGCAGGGGCCCTTGCCAAAACTCATTTCCTGCATTTTGAAAAGTCAATACACAAGTGAAATGGAACGGGCCGCGACCAGCAGCGATCCATTGACCGATCGATCGGTTGCGGCGGCTGCGGGCGTTGGCGTCGTACTTGCCGATGCCGGTGGAGAGCAACGACATCACGGCGATCTCGCGTGGCTGGAGCGTGAACTCTTCGATCGTACTGAGAATATCCACGATGCTCCGTTCGATCGCGACATCAGCACCGTTCGCGTCATTCGCCTTGAGCGCGGCAAACGGAACTGGCGAACCGCCGCGAATACGGATCGGATTGGCAGAGACGTTTTGCACGATGATGTTTTGGTCAATCACATCGCCGGCGCTCAAAGCCTCATTTGGCGGCATCATCACCAGTGCAGCACGCAGTCCGTTGACTGAGGAACCCCAAGGAAGTTTTGCCTCGGTCGCCGGTTTCAGCACCCGCAACGTTTTTGCGTTTCGAGCAGTGTCGGGCGTTTCCAACGCTTCGTCACCCAAAGGCGGCTCGTCGTCGGGCTTTCGTTGCCCGGATGCCCTTAGGAGCGCACGCTTTAATGGCCTCGTCAGCACCGTCGGTGGCCAGAGATCGTAACGGCCTTCTTCTTTGAGCCCGTCAGCGCCGAAGCGAAACAGATAGACTGCGTTTTCCTTTAACAACCAAAGTTCACCTGAGTCCCGTTCCCAGGCAAAGGCGTATGAATCAAGATCATCGGGAAGTGCGATTTCGTGTGGCTTGTGCGGCGAGGCGACTGTCGGATCGGGCGAAAGGAACGCGATGGTTGCTTTGTTCGTATGCTTTGCGCTGGTCGTAATTCGGCTCACGAGCAAGTGTACATTCTCGCTGAGAACATAACGCCCCGGCGCATTGCCAGTGCGCGGCTCACTCGTGGCATTGGGGTCGGCAGCGATGACACGAAATGTTGTCTCACCCGTAGGCAGGTTGCCGGCGAATGGCTCGATGCGCGGCTTCGCTTGCAGCCGCGAGGTCAGTTTCGCGAGGGCGTTCGGCTCAGTATCGGCGATAAACGTCTCGATCTCTTCGGCAGTCGCCGGTTCACCAAAAATATCGAGTGTTACGCGGCGGATAAGTTGCTCACGGTCAGCGGCGGTGGACGGCAGCGGCGCTTCGCTCTCCACACGGTCGCCGATGATCTTTTTCCATAGCTCGACCGGGTCTTTCGGATCGTCAGGCCGTGTCCAGCCGCCGTGGCTCACATCCACCGTGGACGCGAATCTCACTTCGTCTCCTTCCTTGGCCTCGATGATTGCACCGACGCTGCCGATGCTGAATTCCTCTACGTATTTACCCGCGCCGATGGCGATTCCGCGGCCACTTACTTCGCAGTATTCGCCAGGCGCGAGGCGGAACGTCACCATCGGCGTGTCGCCCGTGTACCAAGTGTCCTTGATTTCGATTTCACCGGCGTTGGCGTCGCGCGCGGTATGTGAGTCGCCTTGATGCCACGTCTCCGTTTTGAAGACCACCGGCGTTTGACCCGAGTTGTGGAACAGCACGCGCGCCTTCAGCACCGACCCTAGCGCGTACTGCTCCGCACGCGGCTCCAGCAACCATGCCGCTCGAAGGCCATTTGCGGCTGGCGGACCCCATGCGACGTCCTTCAGCTCGTCTGGCAATGGCGTGCCGAGCTTCTGATTGTTCATTGTTGAAAACTCCATTGGAAGGTCAGCCCAACTGATCGGTGCGGTCGAGATGGCAGTGATGTCGTCAAACAGCTTGGCAACATCCGCTTGCGTCCAGTCGTGCGAAGAATCAAGCTGCGAACGCAACGCCGCGAGCTTCGGAGCGTTCTCGTCTTGCGGGTATCGCTTGACGAAGTTGTCGATCTCCCGCGTGACGTGCCCGATCAGCGCACCGGGAATCTTCCCATCCGTCCGCGCATGTTCCTGCCACTTCTTGAACAGCGATTGAGCCTCCTTGCCTTTCGGCTTTCCGGTCTCCTCGGCACGATGCTCGACAGCGGCCTTCGGCATCTTGCGGATCTGCTTTGGTATCCGACCACCGCCGCCGGTCATGTGGGTGATTCTGGTGTCCGGCAGTGCTTCTTCGAGTGACTCAAGTTCCGCGTCGGTGACGTTGCACATCATCATTGTGATTTCACGCAGTTGTTTGAGTTCCTTTAGCCCAAGGTAGCCGGCTCCGGGAGCATTCAGATTAGTCAGCCAGAGCGTCTCCAACTTGGGGAGCGTCTTCAGTTGTTGCAGGCCCGCAATACTGAAGTTGTCGCCGGGCGAGACTCCTGGTTGGCCGCTGCCGTAGAGATCGATGCGAGTCAGCGTTTCGATCTGAGCGAGATGCGTCAGTGACTCGTCAGTGAGACCGTTGGCTCGCAGGCTGATGTGTTCCAGCCACTTGTGCTCGCGGAAATGCTCGACGCCCTCGTCGCTCAGCAAGTCACTGCTGATGGTCAATTGGCGCAGTTCTGGCAACGCGGCGATCGGTTTCAAACCATCGCTGCTGATGCCGCAGTACATGAGTTCCAACTGATGCAGTTCGCGGAGTTCACCGATCTTCGTCGCCACCGCATCATCGACGCTTCGATGACCGAGGCTCAGCGAGGTCAGTTTCGGAAATACCAACGCATCAGCAGGGACTTCTTGACCCACGAGATGCAACGATTGCAGCTCCTTCAGCTCGCGAAGCTGCCGGATGCCAGCGGCCGAGAATCGCATCCAGCCGAACTTTTCGGTGCCGACATAACTATTGAGCGACAGCGACTTCAAACGAGTCAGCTTGCCGATCGACTTCAACGCCTCGTCGGTGAGTTGGCCGTCCTGATTCAGACTGAGCGATGTCAATTGCGGTAGTTGTTCCAGCAGTTTCGCTCCGGCATCGGTCGTACCGCATTCGCCGATCGACAGCTCGCGGAGTGACTTCGCACCGACGAGGCTGCGAATCGCGTCGTCGCCTAATCCCGCCCCTTCTGTGTTGACGTTGTAGAGCGTCAGCTTCTCCAGCCGCGGCATCTCCGCCAGATGCGCGATCCCGGCGGGAGTCACTCCCTTCGTCACTTCAATGTGCAACTCCTTCAACTGCGGCAGCGTTGCGATCTGCGCGAGCAGTTCGTCGGTCACGGTGCCGCTCATCGTGACGCTGACGATCTCGTTGCTGTCATTCAGATTCGCCGAGAGTCCTTTTGAATAGTGCGGCTTCATCCACTCCGGCAGCCGCGCGGCAGTGCGAGCTTGCCACACCTCCAATGTCGTGAAGACCAATTTGCCTCGACGGATTTCTTGCCAGATGCCCGGATGAGTTGACCAATTGATGAGTCTTCCCAACGCATTGGCTAGCGGCACGTTGTCCAGTTTCACCGAAACCGGCTCGTCCAGATCGAGTTCTGCTTGCTTGAGCGCCTCGACATCAAACTCCAGCTCCAACCCCGCGGCTGCCGCGACTTTCTGCAACGCTACCTTGAGCGGCATCTCATCAGCCACAAGCGACACCTTGCGTTCGAGAGGATTATTTTGGGCGAGAATCACATCAGGTGCGGTGACCAACATCGGCGGCAGCGGCTCGACCTTCACCTTCAAATCCGTCTTCTGCCCCGGTTGAAGTGCGACGTTTTCGAAAGTCACTTGATGGGTGAAGGGACGAATGCGAAAGACGAAGGCTTTCACGGCGGACAGCGGTAGATCGAAGCCAAAGGATTTTGTGTCGGGGCTCGATCCGGTGCGGATGTAGGCGTGTGACTTGTCAGTTTCGTCGCGTGCTCGCATCTCCAATTCGGCCACTTGTTCGAGTTCACGAGCGAGCGCCCCATCGAGGATCAGTTCGGCTTTGCCATTGGTCTCTTGCGTTCGCAATGGTTTGACGAGATGCCAGAACGGACACCACTCTTCGGGGACACTATTCCCTTCGTTCTTCTCTCCAGCATTACTGATGACGCATCTTCCAGCAGCCGGCTTCGAGCAAATCAACAACCGAAACGACGCACTCGTGTCGGGGAACGGACCCACGGCGTAGCTGGCGGCCCACACACCATTTTTAAGAGCGCCGCCACCGGCCGAACTCTGATGGAATTTGGTCTGCACGACGGATTCATTCGGCAGCCCGCGAATGTTGAAGAACAACTCGCGGCATCGCTTCTGCTCGGGAGAACCGGGCATGACAGTCCCGGCACACTTTTCCGTCGGCTGCTTTTCAAGCTGCGAACCATCGGGCCGCCAGAACGGTTCGTCCGCAGACGGATGCATTCCCACGCCAACCAATTCACCCTCGATACCGCCGGGCAACTGAAACGCCCAATCGGGCAACTCGGCAATGTACTTGTCTGGTCGAATGCCAGACGCATCGGCCTGCGTATTCATTTCTACCTGCTTGTTTGCAAAGTCGAGTGGTGGGTTGAGCGGCTCGGCAGGTTCGATTGCAAAGTTGGTGAACTCGGTCCACTGAATCGGACGGGATTTGAGGACGAAGTGATCGATCTCCGACTGTGGCAGTGCGAACCAATACCCGCCACCGATGTTGATCTCGTTGTTGATGCCAACGCCGTGCTCGGTCAGTATCGCTGGTTCGACGAACTTGCCTGATTTGGTCGCGGCTACGAGCCATAGTTCAATCTCTGGGCGGTTTGGTGTCGGTTCCAAAAGCACCGAAACGGAGGACGATTCGCGTTCTTTGGTCTCGTGTGCTTGAAGCCCGCGCAAACGGTACTGCGATCCCTCTAGAGTTGCGATCGCGTCTTCGCGTAGCTCGAGGGTTATCTCAGCGGTCCACGGCCCAAAACCGGCTCCGACTTTGATCAGTTTTCGATCTCGGTCGACTGTTGGTGGCAAGATGACCATCTGGAATTGTGCTCCGATGGCCTCCGGCGACTTGGCAGACTCCTGAACCAACAAGTGGCCCCTGTTCGTGTCCGCTGGATCCCAAATGCGAAACCAGGCGATCAGATCGTCATCTCGGAATCCGGAAACGCCGCCAAGGGAACGATAGGCCTCCGTCGGTAGCCCGTTCGGAGTCCACGCGATGTCCGGAGCAAGGTTGGGCCGAGACAGTGCGATCAGTTCAATCTTGCCACGATGTTCGGCGACTTCGCGCGTCCACTTTGTGTCCACTTCAGAAAGTGAATGCTGCGGACGCTTTCGCCAATCCACGATCCGAGCGGCCTGATCGAGTTTCCCGTCTCGCCCGGTGCTCACCCAGTCATCAAGCCTCAGCAGGTGCGAGTGAGTTACTTCAAGCTCCTTCGGAATCCGTTGGGTCTCATGGACCAGTAACAGCGCAGGATTTCCTTGCCCTGGGAAGATGACATTGATGATTGCCTCATCCGGTTTCAATGTTGTGTCGATGCGAACAGGATGCGTGACCGACTCGCCACCGAGCAGACTGAACTTGAAATCGGGATAGCTGATCCTCAATCCAACCTCGGGATCGTTGTCCTTGATGAAACACGTTCCCTCGAAGTCGAGCCTGAAACTGAACGGACGGTTCGTGGCGCAGTCATCGACTCCGTATCTCAGGAGATCATGGTGGCTTCTCGGTTGATCAACGAGCGGCGATGGCCGGTAGGCCCCGTATGATGGCGGAAGAACGGAGAGCGATTCCGACAAGCTCACTTCCATCGGTCGCCCGACATGGCTGCGAAGGACCGCACGCAGTTGGTCAGCGGAGCAACGGATGGTCTCAAATTCTCCACGTTGTGGCGCATGACTTGCGACCCCATTCATACGACGAATTTCATCTAGAACGGACTGATCTACCAATGCCGTCCATTCAATTACGACGTTCGTGTGAGTTGGATCAGGCGTCGCTACTTCGCGAAACGCGGCGAACGCAATTGGAAACGCCAGTACAAGCGTCAGTGCAATTGTCAGTGCTAGCGTCATCACAGCGACGACCCCAGCGAAAATCTGTTCGGTCCTTTGACTCTGTAGCGCGGGCGAACGGAAGCTCGCAATTCTGCGCACTCGCGCGAGCAGCGAACCATCATTGACTCCGAGCGCAAGCACGGTGCCACGACCGCGTAGTTGTTCGATTACCATTAGCGCCCGGCAATACTCGGCAGGATTGCACAGCGTGACTGCTAGATCATCGCAGCAATGCTCGCGCTCTTCGCGAACTCGGCGCGACAGCCACCAGAGAGCCGGGTGATAAAATAGCAGCGCTTCCGCCATCGTCTGCAGCGCGTTGACGACAAAGTCACACCGCCGGACGTGAGCCAGTTCGTGAGCTAATACGGCTTCGAGCTGCTCCACCGACAACCCGGTGATCACGCTGGCCGGAAGCAAAATCACCGGTTTAAATGCCCCTAAGACGCACGGGACGCGTATTAGACTCGACTGAAAGATCGCGACCGCTCGATGTAGTTTCAACCGCTCGGTCAAACGAAACAGCGCCGTCGAAACCGAGGCTGGCACCTCCGACAAACCAACTTGCCGCAATCGCCGCGAGGTCTGCCAGCCGATCAACGGTCGCAGCGACAACAAACAAACTCCCGCCAGCCATCCGGTCACCAGCAACGCAAGATGTGGCCTCAGCCGTGCTTGGATTCGTTCAGACAACAACAACTTCACCACCGGCGCGGGAGTCTGTGTTACGTCCTGCGACGCGGTCTCTCCAACGATTGCGGTTCGCTCGACCGGAGTTTGCGGCAGCGGAAGGTCTTGCAGCACTGACTGCGTTGGAAAATCCGGCTCAGCATTGATGGAGATTTTTTCTTCGGTGTCAGCTTTCAGCCGTTCCGCATCGACCATGACCATTTCTTGCGGCTTTACGGAATGCGTCAGCAGCCATACGAGCGAGATCGGCATCGTCGCTAAAGAGACTAGCATCGCGATACAGCCAACAACATACCGTACGTTCGCCGGCGCGTGCCTCAACACGCCCAACACAATCGCCGCGATTCCAGCGACCAGCGAAATCAACCACACGCTATGCACCAGCATCCAACCCAACGGCTCGATCCACGTTTGCATGTTTCAGCTCCTCGCTAAAGAGTGCGGCGACTTCTCATCGCACTTGCAATGTCCAAAGTTAGTTGCGTTTCATTTCTTTTTGTTGACCCGCGCCGGCTGCGCCTCAAGTACTTTAATCAGTTTGCGAATCTCATCGAGATCCGCTTGCGAAGCCTTCTGCGACGAGAGCACCTGCAGCACCAGCGACTTCGCTGAGCCGTCATAGAGCTTGTGAATCACATCCGTGAGCACATTTTGCCGCGTGTCATCGCGACTGTTTGCCGCCGAAAATGCCATTGGATAAACGGACTCATCCCGTTCGACGAGCCCTTTGTCGAGCATCACAGCCAGCATTTTCACGGTGGTTGAGTAGTTCGTCCCTTTGTCCTCGGCGAGCGTGTTGTGCACGGCGCGCGCGGTACACGGGCCCGACTCCCACAGAACTTTTAAGATCCGCAGTTCAACTTCCGTCGGCTGAGAAGATGCCGGTCTCGCCATTTGAACACTCCCAAAAACCAATAAGCGAATTCGTTCGCTTATTGTAGCGAATAAATTCGCTTCTGCAAGAGGAATTATTTTGCAAACGCTTGATGATACTTCCCTGTTGCCGACGTGGCTCGTCAGAACTGCAGGATTGTCTTGATCAGACGGTGTTCGTCAATTCGATCAGCGACCTTACGACCGCCAGTCGACGGGCGGCCAATTCCGAACACCTGTCCCCAATTTGAATTGTCGACGCAAATAATCGTTTCGCTGTATCAGCGTCGAGCTGGTCAGGCTGGAGAAAAGTCACGGGTTCGGGGCCACTGCGGCCATTGATATCCATTGATCGATCCCAAAATCGCGGAAACGGAGTAACGCATTTTCCGGGCCGATCCTCAACATGACGATTGGCGATCCTACATCCCGCAAACAGCTTAACCAAGCAGCGCCGCGCGGGGGACGCAAGTCGAGACTTTTTTCGGCGATGGCAAAACCAAAGTCCGTTACCTCCGGCCTGTAAAGATGGGTAACGATGGACCGAGATTGCTAGTCATTGGAACCACTGGTGGAGCGGCAAGACTGCTTTCGCAGCATAGCCATTTTTCTATTGTTTCGTCAGACCAGCTCACGGGTATCTCACTTACCGGGCGGAGTCGGCTTCTCGTGCAAACTGTAGATCGCGACCACCCCCTCGTTGGTGACATACTCACTGGGGTCTTTCGCCTCCCGTCCGTTGCCGCCGCGACCCTTGGGCAGATAGCCCGCGATCGCCAGCCGCAGGCCATCCGGGTGCACGCTGAGCCCGTAGCCGCTCTCCCGAACAATCGCATGCAGCGGCTCCGGCTTCGTCGACGAGAAGAACTCCAGGGCCGAGACCGCGTTGAGGTTCTCCCCTTGCGCGGCGAGCTGATCGCCGGTCAGGTAGACGAGCCCCTTCACCGGTCCGTCTGACTTCGATTTCGGCCGCAGCGTCAGCGTTAACACACCCGAAGCAAAGTCAAAGACTAGCACGGCGGGCTTTCCCGGACAGAAGGCATTGCTCTCGATGTCGGTCATTCCCCCGGCGGCGAGCTGGGTTCCGTCCGGGTTGAATGCCAGTGACCGCACGCCACCGACTTCGGCGAGGAAGTCCTCTTTTCGAGTGTGCAGTGAATGAGCATCGATCGTACGCTCGCGAGTCAGCGTCTGCAGGTTCCAGACGACGACCCGCCCCATTAAGTCGCCGCTAACGAGCGTGCCATTCGGATGGACTGCCAAGCTGTAGATCTCGGTGTCATGCCCCCGCAGCTCGCCTGCGGGTGTTCCATCCGCTGTCTTCCAGAGCCGAACCACTCCATCCGTCCCCGCCGTGATCCAGCGTTCGCCATCGCGCGTGATCGCTGCTGCGAGGACCCAGTTTTGATGAGCGGCTTCCACCGTCCAGAGCGGAGTTGGCTGGGCGGCGGTGTAGTCCCAGCAGCGAATCGCTCCATAGAGGTCACCCGAGAGCAGCCGCGGCTGGGTCGGATGAAAGGCGAGCGCATGCACCCACCCTGCATGTCCCGCCAGCAACGTCTTGGCCCCGGTGGCCAGCTCCCAGCGGATGAGATTCTCGTCTTGGGCTCCGGCCAGCACATAGAGTCCGCACGGACTGAACCGGCAACAGAGCACCGGTCGGTCATGTGCCAGTTGTGTGGATTCCCAGGCCTGCGTCACATCGAGAGTCGGTACAGCGTCCATCAGGCGAGCACCTCCGCAATTGGGGATTGCTCTTCGTGGGCGATCGGCAGGGGCTGGCCGTTGTTGACATACTCGGTCTTCGTCGGATCGATTCCCATGGCAGTGAAGAGCGTGTGGAACAGTTGACCGCAGTCATACTGTGGCCCGTCGCAAAACGCCCCATTGGGTGTCGTGCGCCCGACGACCACGCCGCGTTTGATCCCGGTCCCGGCCAGCACGATCGACCACGCTTCGGGCCAATGATCGCGACCGATGCGCGAGTTGATCTTCGGCGTGCGACCAAATTCGGACATCAACACCACCAGCACGTGGTCGAGCATGCCCCGCTCGTGCAGATCGTCAATGATCGCGGCGAATGGGCGATCAATCTGCGGCACCATCTGGCGGTGCATGTTGAAGTTGTCGCCGTGCGTGTCCCAGTGGAACGACGTCACCTTGACGAACTGGACCCCAGCTTCCAGCAGTCGGCGAGCCTGCAGCAGATGTCGCCCCAGCGGGTGCGTCCCATACCGGGCGACGTCCGCCGGGGTCACTCCGGATTCGTCGAACAGGTCCGTCCGCTTCATCAACTGCTCGGCCATGTCGTAGGATGACTCATAGGCCGCGATGTCCGCTTCCCGATGAGTCTGCCGAAACTGGCTGTTGAGCTTCCGCCGGAGCGCATTGCGGTTATCGTCGCGCGGATCATCGATATCGGCGGGACGGAGGATGTGGACCGGCGGCTTGCCCTCACCGAGAGTGAGAGCCCCATACCTCGCCCCCAGGAAACCGGCATCCTGCCACTGGAATCCGCCACGCCCCGGCTTGATGTGCATATACGGAGGCAGACCGTTCTCCGGCGGCAGCAGCTTCGCCAAGGCCGAGCCGAAAAATGGATAGTCGACGCCACGATTCTTCGGGTCCCCCCGCTGCACTCGCGCGACTCCGGTCGAGTGACTGTTGTCTTTGGTACTCATTGACCGGATCACCGCCAGCTTGTCCATCCGCTTCGCAGTTTCGGGCACTAGCTCACAGAACTGGACGCCTGGGACCGAGGTCGGGATCGCCCGGTATGGTCCGCCGAATTCCGTTTGAGGCTTCGGGTCCCATGTCTCTAGCTGACTCATTCCGCCGTCGAGCCAGATGAACAGGACCTGCTTCCCCTGCTTCTTGGCCTCAGCCGCCATCGCCGGGGAAAAGAGGGAGCCGATCCCCAGCGAACCGATCCCCAGCGAACCGATCGCGCCCCCGGCCAGAGTGCCGAGCATCTGGCGGCGCGACAGGTCATGTTCAGGGCTGTGACACGCGAAGGTCTGCATGGGTCTGCAATTCCAGAGTCAGTGATTTAGCCGAAACTCGTCCGACGTCAGCAGCGCCCAAGCCACGTCGGCCAGGATCTCAACACGCGGGCGATCGGTCCGGGCCAGTTGCTCCAAGACGAGGGCGGTCTCCGCTTCGGTGGATGGTCGAGAGTAGATCGCCATGGTCAGCGCCTCCGCGGTCCATCCCGGCTCCTGGATTGGAGCGAGCCGCTCCATGAGGTTACCGCTCTTCGGCTTCAGCCAGTCGAGGAACAACCGCTCGTTCAGCAGGAACAGAGCCTGCCCCATCGACGGATTGAAGTCGACCTCGGCCTCGCCCGGCGGATTCCCGAAGACGCCGATGAAGAGATCCAGGACCTCGGGCAGATTGCTCGGCGGACCAGGGGCCTTACCGTTGATGTAGTTGTACCACCCGAACTCCGTCTTCTCCGGAATTGAGGCGGCTTCGATCGCCGCCTGGTTCCCGGTCGCCCGCATCAGGCTCCAGGCCAACTGATCCGGCGACAGCGGTCGCGGATTGAAGACTCGATACGACGCGGGACTCACCGTGGAGGGGTCGACCCGCGCGGGGAGTTGGCTGCTGCGCTGGTAGGTTTGTGTCAGCGTAATCTCGCGGAGCAGGTACTTGACGTCGAACTTATGTCCCGCGAAATCGTCCGCCAGCAGTTCCAACAACTCGGGATGAGAGGGAGGATTATCCGGATGGATCAGATCGAGTGGATGTACCAGCCCCCGTCCCAGCAGTTGGAACCAGTAGCGGTTCACGCTGTTCCAGACAAAGAGCCGATTCTCTGGCGTCGGCAGGTCGCGAGCCAGGAGCAGCCGCGGTCGAAACATCTTGGCGTCCTCGACCTGCTCCTTTGAAAAGGTCGGGATCGAGACCGCCTCCCGCGCGGGAAGGCGCGGCATCGTCTCCTTCTTTCCGGGAATGAAGACCGATTCAAACTCGCTGCGGGCCTGCTCCGGCTTCTCTTGCAGATAGGAATAGAGTCCGAAGTATTCGTCCTGTTTGTAGCCCGGCACGTTCGGGTGATCGTGGCACTGCGAACACAAGATGCCCCGCCCCAGGAACAGCCGGGCCACGTCCAGGGTCATCTGGTGCGGGTTCTTGTCCCGACCGGTCACGGTGAAGAACTTTCGCGCGGGTTTTAGTTGCTCATCATCGTCGGCAAACAGCAGTTCGCGCGTGATCTGGTCCCACGGCTTGTTTGTGTTGAATGCTTCGCTGAGGTACTTGTTCCAGTCCTGGTCCGTAGCATCCGAACCGGTCCGGCGTTCCAGGAGCATCGAGGTCATGACCGCCTGCATCTGCCGGCCATATTCCGGGGCCGCGAGGAGGCGGTCAATCAGCTTCTCACGCTTGGCCGGATCGGCGTCCGCCACAAACGCCATAGCGACTTCCGGAGTCGGGATAATTCCCGCCAGATCGAGCGAGACTCGCCGCACAAACTCAGCATCACTCGCGGCTGGAGCCACTTCTCCTCCCGCACGGACCGCGATCGCCTGATCGATCTGCTCGTGAAGTGAGGCGGCCCAAACCGGCTGGCTCGCCCGGAACACGGCCACCACGACGAGTCCGAGCCACAGCGTCAATCGACAAAGGTCGATTGACGTTGATCTTTGGATGAGGTCACCGAGGCGCGCCACGAACATTCTCCCTCAGCGTTTCCACAACACGATTGCAGCCACCGACAAACAGAAAACGGCAGCGGCAGCGAAACGCGACCTCCAGTGTAGCCCTCCGCCGAACACACATCAATACAGCGTCGATGAACACTCGTACCGATCTTTTCGCTGGCACGCAAAACAGGTCAGGTCTCTTTGATTGATTTGTCAAATCGTTGCACCGAAGTGCGGTTCCACCTGAGCTTCTTCGCAGCGACGATTCTCGATTCGCTACGTTGGATGGATAAACGATGTCGATGAAGATTGGAATTCGTGCATGGATTGATTTTGCGTTCCGCAAGATATTCGGCAGAAAGGGAAACGAGATTTGCCTCATCAGCCTTCTTAATGCTGTGCTTCAATTGCCTCATCCGGTTGTTTCAGTCGAGTATCTCAATCCACTTGGATATCAAGACTTTGAGACCGACAAGCTTGTTTGCGTGGATGTAAAGGCGACCGACGAGCGTGGTCGGGTTTTTGTCATCGAAGTCCAAATTGTGGTGCAATCGTGTTTCGCGAAACGAGCTGTATTTTACGCTTGCGGGGCGTACACGGATCAGCTTCGAGCCGGCCAGGGGTACAGCGAACTTAAAGCGACGTATTCGATCTGCCTGTTGATGAGGAATTTGTGGGATGACAAGCAACTTCATCATCAGTTTCAACTGGTTGAACGCGAAAGCGGAAGGGTTTTGGAAGATTCGATCGAGATTCACACAGTCGAGTTGGCCAAGTATAATAAAGAGCGAAGTGCATTACTTGGGGCAAGCGTCCTAGAGCAATGGGCTTACTGGATAAAGAATGCGAGCGAACACACGGTCGAAGAGCTACGGGAGTTACTTCCAGGATTAGAGTTTCTTCGGGCGACGGTTGAGTTAAATGCAATTCGAGAGATCACCGAGGAGAAGCAGATTAACCAACAACGGTTGCCAATGGCAATTGGACGCTATCAGCCAATTGTTCGATCAATCTGCAGATTTCCTCACAATCTTTAATATTTTGCTCGCTCGCTGCTACCTGCAACTTGCTCGCCAGTGCCGAGATCGGCAGGAATCCTGTCGTCCCTGCGGACCCCACTAGCCAATGCGCGTGCTCTTTTAAACCCTGCCACCGACGTGCGGCCGCGTCGCGCCGCATAGCGACAATTCGCTCCTTCATTCTGGGGACGAAATCACAAACGATTTCAGCCATCTCCGGGTCGTCCATCGGTAGTGATGAATGGAGTTTGGCCGAACGCGACGCTCCGTAGCTCGCTTGCAGCGACAACACATCTCCCAGAAGCGAGTTTTCCAGTTCAATTCCATCACCGGCAATATTGTGACTACTCCCCGGCGCGCCGCGTTGTAATAAACGATCTCGTGATTCAGATTCGACACCTTCCGCTGGAGCCTGACCTGTGTATTGAGACACCGTTGCCAGCAGCCAATCGACATGGACTGGTTTAGTGAGAAAATCGGTACAGCCAGAATCGATGCAACGTTGACGATCGCCTTTCATGGCGTTGCCCGTCAATGCAATGATTGGAACCTTGCAACCGGTTGTTCTGATCAATTCGGTGGCTTGATAGCCATCGATATCTGGCATCTGCATGTCCATCAAAACGACGGTGAATGTTTGGTCCGCCATCAATTTAAGTGCCTCACGCCCGTCACGCGCTGTTGTGACGACTGCGCCAGCGCGAGTAAGAATCAACGAGATCAGCCGACGATTCGCTTCCGCATCATCAGCGACTAATATCGAAACGGCTGGCAGTCGTAATTGAGGGACGCTCTCCGCAGCGACTTGTTGCCGCGCAATTTCGCTTTGGATTTCGTATCCGGAAACCCACTTGGTTTCTCGCTTTGCTGTGAAAGGAAGTATAAACGTAAACGTACTACCAACGTTTGCTTCGCTGGTTACGGTCAAGCTGCCACCTAAGGCTTCCGCGAATTGGCGGCTGATCGACAATCCCAATCCGGTGCCACCGAAGCGGCGCGTTGTACTTCCATCTGCTTGTTCGAATGCGTTGAAGACCTTTTTCTGTTGCGCAGGCGTCATTCCGATCCCAGTGTCCCGAACATCAATTTTCAAGCATGGATTTCTACCCGCTGTCGCGGTTGCCGAGATAGTCACCGATCCCATTTCTGTGAACTTGATCGCATTGCCAACCAAATTGGTAATGATTTGCCGCAATTTCGTTGGATCGCTGTCAATCGATTCAGGCAGATCGGAGTCAAAACTCACAAGTAACTGGATACCTTGCTCATGGGCACGACTACGAAGCACGGACGCTACATCGTGCACAATTCGATGGGGTGAGAACACGACAGACTCAAGCTGCAAATGACCTGATTCAATCTTTGATAGATCAAGAATATTGTTGATCAGGTCAAGCAGATGGCGCCCGCTTCGATGAATAAGATCGAGGTACTCAACCTCTTCTTCGCGGCTCTGGGCCATCCCGCGCCTTAGCACATCTGCAAATCCAAGCACGGCATTCAGCGGCGTCCGAATTTCATGGCTCATATTTGCCACGAAAGCGCTCTTTGCGTTACTCGCCGCATCTGCTCGGTCTTTGGCAATTCGAAGTTGTTTTTTGATGTCTTCCAAGTGTGTGATATCGTCGCCACAGATCATGACACCTCGACAAACGCCGTTAGGACCGAGAATCGGCGAGCAACTTACGTTCAATGTTCGGATCGAACCGTCACCTGCCTTGAGCTCCAATATCTCTCCGACGCAGGCGATACGATCCCGATTCGAAATTTCCCAAGGCATGTCATCGCGACCAGACGCTGCTTGATCTCCTGCCGATTTCTGATTGCTCCATGGCATCCGAGAAATCGAACGACCGATCATCTTCTCGCGAGGGACGCCTAGCAATTCAGTGAAAACTAGATTGCTAAACCGTACTACGCCTTTTTGATCGACGACAATTAAGCTCTCTGCAAGTCCATCCAGCGCTTCGCGTACACGGCCAGGCACTGCACCGCTAGGATCTAGCTGCTTGAGCGTGCGACCGAGATACAACCAGAAGAACAGACAACAAGCCGAACCAACACCCATCGGCAGTTGCAGCCATGGTTGTTGTATAAAACCGATCCATCCACCAGCGACCAAGGGCTCAAACGCAACTTCAACCGTTCCCCATGGCTTTGCATCAGCCATTAACGGGACGCGAATTTGGTCGACGGTTGAAAGCATTGCACTTTCGGCAGTCCAACCGCTTTCATGTCCCGCCGTCGCGAACACTAAGCCTCCACCTTGACGACGAATTCCGATCGAGCGAACCTGGGCATTGTGCTTCGCAATACCTTCAAGTGCAAACTCCATTGATCGAATGTCGTTTTTGGCTAACAGCGCTGAATTGTAAACCGCAACGACTTCACAGAGTTGAGCTCGACCGTCAGCGATGGAACTTGCTTTGTCAGGAATCAGCCCGATAAAAACTGAAATCATCAAGGTGCTAACAACGATCGACGTTGCACCAATGGCGAGCCGTAGTCTAACGGTAATTTGTCCCGAAATCATGATTGCATCTCCAGCTCAGCGTGTTCCAGTTTGTTCTCTTGCTCTGGGTTTGAATCGCTCGAATCACCATCTGCGATCGAACCGAGTGTTTCCTCGTCCTCATCAGCCTGCGCTTCGCTCGAGTCCAAAATTGCCAATGGGTCCATGAACCGCCACATCGGTAAATGAGCCATCACGCTACTGAGCAATAGACCGCTTCGTAATACCCACACGACATAACCGACCGTCATTCCGACGGATGTTGTTGCTGCCGCGCCCACCGTGAGGCCACTCGACACGGCTAACGATGTTGTCATTTCCTGCTTCATCGATTCCAACGCCATCCATAATTGAGGCTGCGTTATCGCTAGACCAGTCACGTCATAAGCGCCAAAAGTTGTTGCCATCGCAATGCGAACGTCAGGATCATTGGCGAACGAATCCGCCGAACCATTCCGTGTCGACGCGGCGTAATGAGATCGGACGAATAGGTTATCAACGGCATTCGTGGCAACTAGGCTTCGATTTGCATTAAGTTCAATGGATAGATCCTCGTTCGAGTCAGATTTATCGATAACAGAATGATTATTTGACGTTGTGTTTGTCCCTGCGAATGCGACGACTGCGGTCTTCTTGTCCGATGTGTCCGTGCTCGCCTGTGAATCATTGGTCGAAGAATTTGAGTCGTTTGTTGCTGCTGAATCACCGTTAGCTGTTGACTTATCTTGGCTTGGCGACGTCGTTCCTCCCTGTTGTGGAATATAGCCGGCGGGAGGCAGTGAGCTAAAGCTGAGTGTAACGTTCACCGGAGCACTCCAAGTCACTCCATCGAACACTCGATATGAAAACGTATCTGAAGAGAAATCAGTTACGGTCCGGTCGTATTGTAGGCTTCCGTCTTGCATGACTGTAAGCGTTCCGTAGCCAGGCTGGCTGACTAAATCGAACGTGATGGCATCTCCGTCCGCATCACCATCATTCGATAACAGCGTGAACGGCTGTATCACGGTCGGTCCAGACGATTTAGCAACAATCGAATCTGACACCGCAAACGGAGCGTCGTTCACCGAATTGACAATGACGTTGAAATCACTGGTGGTTGCTGTCGTGCCATCACTTACGGTAACCGTGATGACGCCAACTCCGCTTGCATTGTTACGAGGTGTGAAAGATAACGTGCGATTACTGCCACTTCCACCGAAAGTGATTGCCGCATTTGCGACCAGCGTCGTATCACTGGACGTGGCTGTAACAATAAGCGATCCCACCGCGTCATCAATATCACCAACCGTGAATGCGATTGCACCGGACGACGTATCTTCCATGATGCTTTGGTTTGCAATTGACGAAATCGTCGGTGCATCGTTAATAGCAGCAATCGTCACATTGAAGGTGCGTGTGGCAGTCGCAGTTCCGTCACCAACGTTGATCGTGATGATGGAAGTTCCAGTCGCATTGCTTTGGGGTGTAAATGAAATCGTACGATTGGCACCGCTACCACCGAGCACGATTCCTGCGTTGTTAATGATTGATTGATTACTGGATGACGCGGTGAGTACAAGCGATCCTACCGTGTTGTCGACGTCACCAATGGTAAATGCAATCGCACCGGAAGATGTATCTTCATTGAAAATTTGATCTGCAATCACAGAGATCGTCGGTGCATCGTTGACCGCCGTGATCGTAACAGCAAGTGTACGTGTCGTCGTTGTCGTGCCATCACTGACGTTGACCGTAATCACCGCACTTCCAGTCGCGTTGTTTTGCGGTGTGATCGAAATCGTACGATTGGCACCACTACCGCCAAGCACGATCCCTGCGTTGGCGATACGGGTTTGATTGCTTGACGTCGCCGTAACGACCAGCGATCCGGTCGCATTGTCGACATCGCCGATTGTGAACGTGATCGTACCGGATGCTGTGTCTTCGTTGAAACTCTGATCCGCAATCGGAGAAATCGTCGGTGCATCGTTGACAGCATTTACTGTGACATTGAAGGTACGAGTCGTTGTAGCCGTGCCATCGCTGACCGCAATCGTGATCACTGCCGTACCGGTCGCATTGCTCAGTGGGGTAAGCGCAATCGTGCGATTAGCACCGCTACCGGCGAGTACGATCCCCGCATTTGCAATCAGCGTCTGATTGCTCGATGTCCCAGTAACCACCAGAGATCCGACAGCGTTGTCGACATCGTTGATTCTAAATGCAATGGTACCAGAAGACGAATCTTCGTTGATACTCTGATCCGCAATCGCGGAAATCGTCGGTGCATCGTTAACAGCATTTACTGTGACATTGAAGGTACGAGTCGTTGTGGCCGCGCCATCACTGACCGTAATCGTAAGTATCGCCGTTCCGGTTGCGTTGCTCAGCGGAGTAAGGGTAACTTGACGATTCGCATCGCTTCCGCTTAACACCAAATCGCTGTTTGCAAACAGCAACTGATTGTTGGATGAAACAGTGACTACCAAGTTATTAAGAGGCGATTCGGCGTCTCCGATGGTAAAAGCAATGGCTCCCGACGATGTGTCTTCGGCAATCGTGCGGTCAATGATTGCCGATATGGTTGGCGGCGTATTGGTCAATTGAATAGAAAGGTTTGCCGTGGCCGTCGCGAGGCCGCCTTGACCATCCGATAACTGATAGACAAATGAGTCTGTTATGGCGGTGTCACCATTATGCTGGTACGTAAATGAACCATCAGGATTGAGGGTGAAGGCAGCGGCATGTGTGGGACCGCTTACAAGGGTCACGATCAACGGATCGTTGTCCGCATCGATATCATTGACCAGCAATCCCATCGGACGCGACTGCACAGGAGCCGAAGTTGTGACTGCACTTACAATCGTTCGATACTGCTGGATCACCCAATCGGAGTCTCGAATTGTTGTTGAGATTCGAACTTCATCGATTTGACCGTCAAACGTGCGGTCAAGCGCCGTTATTTGATTGCCTATCGTAAAATCTTGCGCTGCGTCAGAACTTGCGGTGCCCACTGGGGTCGAACTAAAGATGAGACTTTGCTGGATACCGTTGATGTAAATCGTCGGGACGTTACTTGCACTGCTGCTGTCATAGGAAACGACAACGTCTTGCCAGCTATTCAGCGAGATCGTTCCAGGATTGGTGCGCCATTGACCGACCGTGCCGCTAAAACTCTGATCGAAAATGATCTGACCATTGCCTGGCGCGGTTCCCGCGATCTGCAACGCGAAGCCGTTACCGCCACTTGTATTGACGGCCTTGTCAACAATCCGTCCGAAGCCGCCTTCGCCCCATCCTGAAGGATTGATCCAAGCTGAAATCGTTCCTCCACCATCGAAGACATTGTCGAGACTTGCATCCGAGCCCAAGTTGACAATGCTATTTGTTCCATCAAACGTAGCAGCTTGGCCAACAATACCCGTACTATAAGCTATGCCGGTCGCAACGCCATTTTGATTCGGCAGGCTCGAATCATTGGCCGTGCTGTTGAAGTGATAGACACCTACGGAATCCGCGTCCCAGACGATACTCGGTTGTTGGGCTCCAGGAGCAGAGGCATTTCCATAGTACATGAAAAACGTATTATGAGCTTCAACAGTCTCTAATAGTGGGACCTTGACCCAAACTTGTGAGTACCCAGCCGAGTCCCAGCTCTCAATCTGATAGGCCAACAAGTTGCCCTTCCCATCCACAAATCGCAGATCCTGGCCAGCGTTTTGGATCTTGCTGTAGTCAATGTTAATCGCGTCCAGTGCAGACGCATGCAAACGAACTAAGACGGGATGATCCACTAATGCGACGGCAGCACTTGTTAGTGGAACCGTCAAAAGTTGTCGATACTGCCAACTCTGGTCGTACCAATCCGGATACGATTCGATATGAATCGTTGTACCACGGTCAACAGTGTAGGAATCGTTCGTCGCGACCGGAATCGTATTGGAAGGAAGTATGGTTCCGAATTGCCGAGCGACGACACCGCTGCTGTCTCCTGGCCCTGCACCGCTCCAGGCAACGACGTAGTTAGTGGAATCCAACATGGCGACAGATGCATGATGCTGGTCGCCGCTTTGGGTTGCGTTGACGCGAAACGCAGCTCCCACCGCTGCTCCATTTGAATCGTACTGCCGTGCCATCACGGCTTGCCCGTTGCTATCGCCAGTTGCATTCCATACGACGATAAAGCTGGTGTCGGCGTTCATGTCGATGGAAGGGGATGTCGCATCGCCACCGGCAATTTGGAACCAAGGATGCAACTGAGTTCCGTTTGTGTTGAATCCTCGTCCCCAAACACCAGCATTGAAGCCGCTAATTCCGTCGGTGCGGTAAACAATGACCGTTCTACCGCTGGCATCAATCCCGATTGAGGAGCCGGATGCGTTGGATAGCCCGCTATTCGCTTGGATATCCGCAAACACTGCGGTTCCGTTGGCGGCAAAGTGTCGAATGTAGAGGTCGTTTCCGACTTTCCATCCGATTGCAAATTGCCCTGCATCGTTGATTGCAACGGACGGTGCGAGTTCCGCGCCTCGATCGGTAACATTGGCAAGTTGTTCAGTCGCATCGATAGCGATTCCTGCTGTGTCGAATCGCCGGAAAAACACACCGTCGGCATCACCGCTTCCGTTGCCTTGCCAAACCACAATGAATTGACCGGTTCCGTTCATAGCGACCGCAGCATCGCTTTGATTGCCAGCGGTCGTGGTGTTGATGCGAAATTCAGCACCAACGAAGGTACCTGACTGATCAAATCTTCGTCCGTAAATTCCGGTACCGGCCCCGTCTTGACCAGCACTCGTCCAGACAACAACGCCATTTCCCGCATTGTCCATGGCCACCGTCGCCCACCGCTGGTCGCCGGTGGTGAACTGGTTTACTTGAATCTCACCAGATATCGGCGTGCCAGCGGAACTATATCGGCGCATCAAGATGCCATAGCCGTCCCCATCGGAACCAATCAATTGATTCGACGACCAAACCACGACATGCTCACCTGAGGAAGCAATCGCAACGGCGCGCTGACTACCCCGAGTGCTGGCCGATGTCTCTTGAATACTAGCGGTCGTCGAATTGATGGATTGTTCTCCGGTTGAGGCGATCCGCTGATACTCAAAGGCACCGATGTCGGCGCTTGTATCTCGCGCGAAGCCGCGTTGGTCAAACTGTGCCACTCCAGACGCTGCCCCGGCATCAATGGCGGCACTTCCGCTCAAAATCGCTATCGTCTGTGTGGCTCCACCATAGTTGCCAAGTGCACCTAACTTGGGATCCGCAACGATGATGTCGGTCGGGTGGGTCAAGCCGCTGGAAATATTGTCGCTGAGATTGTGACCTAGTGACCCTGTCAATGTTGCGTTCGAATTGCCGCCGGTATTCATCGCGAGTATTGAATTTTGAATGGAGAGCGTGCCTGTGGTACTAAAATAAATACCTCCACCGCTCGCGGCAGAGTTCGATGTGATCGTCGAATGAACGACCGTTGCCTCTCGCTTGCTGTAGATCCCACCGCCCTGGCCCGGCGTGCTATTGCCGGTCACTGTAACGTTTGTCAGCGAAAGGCTCGCGCCGGATCCTTCATTATGAATTCCACCACCTGAAGACGTCGCTGTATTCTGCAGTATTGCCGACGAGTAGAGGTTGACACCACTTTTAGTACTGTAAATTCCGCCACCAAATCGCGTGCTGGTATTGCTAGAAATCGTGGAGTTATAAACATCCAGCGAGCAGTCCCAAGCATAAATGCCAGCTCCATATTGCGCTGTGTTGTTTGAGACGACGACACGCTGAAGTGTTAACGAAGTCCCACTCCCCCAAACGTAAATGCCACCACCGTAAAACGAACCAGCATTTCCACCGCGAATGGTGAGATCATTGATCGTGACGAGGGTATCGTCACGAATTTCGAGCACACGATCGATTCCGGCTCCGTCAATCGTCGTACTGCCGGGCCCAGTGCCCCAAATTTCGAGGTTGTCGCGGATATCGAGGTCACCGGTAGTAGCATTATTTTCGCTGATTCCGGCGATTGAAAGCGTGTAAGTCCCAGAGCTCAAGAAAATGACATCGCCACCCACGGTTCCGTTCGCGGCGATGATTGCTTCGCGAAGCGAAACGAACCCGTCAGCACCGCGTGACGCCAATAGCGCTGCAATTGAGGATGTATTTCCGTCGACAACGTCGTTGGTGGTCGTTACTGTGATCGCTTGCAGCAATCCCGACCACTGGGAGGCAGCGGTAGCGGACAGTAAATCGTCTGTCTGAATTTGACCGACTGTAAATTCCAATTCCCAATCGCCGCCGCGAGCAAAGCTTCCCGTTGCGTCAAGGCTTGCTCCGACATCCGTCCCGGTGAGTGTCGCAAAACGCGCGACGAATGCTTGGCCGATTTCCGTCGACGCAACATCGCATCCATAAATCAAAATGTCAGCATCGCTGAAAAGTAACGTTTGCCAACGAGACAATTCGGCCGCATAGTTCTCGATGTTTTCATTCGACAACAGTGTTGCGCCAACGAGAAATCGACCGTCACTGCCGTGAGTAACGATATGAATCGCATCGATTCCAGCATGTTCGCGAAGCGCCTCGGTGATTTGGCCGAGTCCATCGCGATGAACGTCAAGCGTCAAAATCTCAAACGTAGTACCGTCTTGCGAGCGGTGCGATAGGTCATCCAACAACTGCTGAGCATCGGCCAGTCTTGGATCAATGACGACTAGCTCCAAACGGCCCGAATTGTTCTGCACCGGTCCTTGGTTTGAAGGTTGCTCCAGGTTCGAGGTTGTGGCCGCTACCACTGGCAAAGACTGAAGATCGTTCCCAACCAGCATAACCGAGTCAGCGTCGACCATCACCGCGATCGGGGTTGCGCTCAACAAAATTCTTGGTTCGAGCCGAATCGCGTCCAACGAGCTTTCATTGGCTTCATAGGTTCGTGTTGCTTCCACCAACAATCCCAAAGTCTGCTCAAACAGCAATTCGCAGCGAGTCCAGATAATGGCTAATCTAGGACTTTGCTTGTTGGCCCCACTAGTTTGTACAGTTTTAGTCATAGAACTTGAGACCTTAGGCGGGGAATGCTGGCAGATGAAGTCCTGCGAATGGACGCAGAGACTCCATCAGGAAATATAAAGCGCAGTCTCGCTCCGATCGTTTTAATCATCGCGGATTAACAATCGTTCTGGTGGCCTAACCAGCGAACATTCCGATCGTGACGCTAAGCGCGAATAACACGTTGGCGGACCCGTTGACCAGCAATCCGCGTCTATCGATTGTGCCGTCTCGATGACGAGCGAATGAACGTCCAAGCCTATTGAGTCCATTTGATATCCTTATTGGGGCCATCAACTGTCGATCCTCTCAAACAGGGTTTTCGTGTTCGGATGATAGGGACGTCATTTGATCGATCACTTGTCAACCAATGGCGGTTTAAGCAATGGATTCGTTTGCGCAATCGCTTCGGTCAGCGATCGTCGCAGCGTTGGTTACGGGGATAGCCGTCGCTAACGATCTGCCGCTGCGCGATCCTGGCAACGAAACCGAAACGGTTTCATCTGCGGGTCCGATCGACATACCGGTGCCATGGTGGCGCGAATCGATCCAGGCACCATTGGGTATTGCCCCGAGAACCATTGAAATCACAGCAGATGGTGCGGTGATTGAATCGCTCTCCCAATCCCCTGATATTCAAGTCTTCAATGTTCAGCCCCAGATTGAACGAACAGAAATTACGCGACAACAAGCTGCGTTCGACTGGAAAAATTTTCTCGAATCGGCATGGAACGATCGTAGCGATCCGATTGGCAGCACACTGACAACGGGCAATTCCGATAACCGCTTTAAAGATAAATTGCTGTCCGCAAACGGCGGAACTCGAAAGGCAACATCATCCGGTGCCGAGATTGAAATCGCTGAACGCGTCGGCATGCAGAGAAACAACTCTGTGTTCCTTGTCCCCAACCCGCAGAGTACATCACGTTTAGGGCTGACGTTGACCCAGCCACTGATGGCCGGACGTGGTGAGTCGTACAACCTGCGTCGCGTGGTTGAAGCAAAGCTGCTAACGGAAGGAAGCGAATCGCAATTGCTCGCCCGAGTTCAGGATTACTTGTTTCGTGTTCACCAAAGCTATTGGGATTTTTATCGTGCACGGGCAATATTCCTTCAGCGAAAGCGTGCCGCAGATCGCTCTGCCGAGTTAGCAGAATCGCTTGCGCTTCGCTCCACACTCGATACGACTGGCCGGCAACTTGTCAGGTCTCGGACCGCTGCCGCACAGCGACGTGCCGAATTAATAAGTGCGGCGAGCACAGCCGATATGGCTGCGGTCGAACTACGACGACTGGTTGGAATGAGCGACTTCGAATCGGAATTAATCCCCATGCAGAGTCCGACCGTCTATGTCGATCAAATTGATTCCGATATCTCTCTGCAAACGGCTCTCACCAGGCGCGGTGAAGTCGCCGTCGCCGTACGCGAAATCAAGATCGCCAGCGTGCGGCTGGGGGCAAGCAAAAATGAGCTGCTGCCAAAGTTAGACTTGATCGCGGGTGCTTATGTCGCCGGACTAACTCCCAATCAAACCCTAGGTAATTCATTTTCTAACCAGTTCAGTCAAGGCCGACCAACGTACAACTTTGGATTGGCTTGGGAGCGTCCCGCTGGAAATCGAGCTCCCAAATCGGTGCAATTCCGTCGCCAGCTTGAAATGCAACAAGCATTGTCTCGTTACGAAACCGCCGTTCAAGATGTTCGTCGCGATGTTGAGATCGCGGTACTGCAGGTACATCTAACTTATCGCACATTGCTTCAAAGGCACGAGTCACTGGTGGCAGCTAAAGCCGAAGCGGACTTTCTACTTGATCGTTGGAACACGTCACCGAATAGCGATGGACCTGCGATCCTGTTACTTGAAGATTTGATCAACGCTCAATCAACACTTTCGACCGAGGAAAACGCGACTGTGCTTGCAGAAACGGAACATGCGTTGGCCCGAGTAAGATACTTGAGAGCTGTTGGTTCCCTTCTGCATTCGAGTAGAAACACTCCTGAATTAACAAATGAAGTTGGAATCGAAGCGAGTGTTGCTCCACTCCATTCCAACGAAATGATCGAAAGTGAATTCGAAGTCTCCAATGGCCCAACTGTCATCGATCCATCGTTTACTAAGCAAGGCGGGAGATCGCTATGATTCGATATTTCAAACGCAACGATTCGCCTGATCAAAACATTGCTGGACGATCCTACAACATTGCCAAATCGCTTCTTGGCAGCGATCTATCGTCAACTTTTGCTGAGCTACGGATTGTTAATCTTTCAAGAACCAAGGTTTCGGTAGACGAAACATCGACGCTATCCTTATCGCTGGCTGCTGCTGCAATCACCTGCGAGCTATCGATACAACCCTATGAGGTTCAGCACTTCGCAGCCTTGATCATGGCGCGTGGCGGCGTCGCGGAAATGGCGACTGGCGAAGGCAAAACAGTCGCTGTCGCAATGGCAGCAGCCGCGATCGCAGCGACCGGCCGCAGTGTTCACGTTGCGACCGCCAATGATTACCTAGCCGCGCGCGATCATCGATTGATGCAACCTGTTTTCAGGCGGCTAGGAATCGAATGCGGACTTGTTGAGCACTCATCGCCCGCATCGCGAAAAAAGTCTGCATATCAGTGCGACATCACCTATGGAACCGCAGATACGTTCGCCTTTGACTATTTAAGTGATTCGTTAAAGTCCCGCGAGCGATCGAAACAACCGCTTGGCTCCAATAAAACATTACAGTTCGACCGTGACTCGTTTTGCAACCGTCGACATGCAATGGTCATTGATGAGATCGACCATATTCTGATTGACGAGGCAATCACACCCTTGATTCTTTCGACACCGAATGACAATTCGAGCATCGTGAGCACGGAAGCGTACGCAGACGCTCAGAGTCTCGCAGAACGCCTTGAAAATATCCTCGATTGGACCATCGATAAAGTCACCAGACGTTCGCAATTGACCGAGCGAGGAATTGCAAAGGCACTTCAACTTACGCCGCAATCACCATTGACAAGACCATGGACGGAATACGTTCGCCGTGCGATTGACGCAACGCAAACATTACGCAGAAACATCGATTACGTTATTCAAGACCATTCAATCGTTATCATCGATGCCGCGACTGGACGACTGGCTGATGGCCGGCAATGGCAGGATGGCCTTTATCAAGCTGTTCAGCAACACGAAGGCCTCCCCGTTACGCCTGAACCTGTCAATGCAGCACAGGTCACCCGATGGCGTTTTATGCGTCTGTACAAACAACTTTGCGGGTGCAGTGGTACTGCTTTGGATTGCAGGACGGAGTTGCAGCGAGTATACGGACTTTCCACTTATCGGGTTGAACCCCGCTTGCCTTCTAAGCGAATTACACTTCAGCCGTGCTTCACGGGGACTAGTGTTGAGAAATGGGAACGTATCGTGGATGAAGTCGCGGTCGTGCATGCCAGCGGTCGGCCTGTCCTGATCGGAACCCGCACGGTCGCCGAGTCGCGAATGCTCGCCAGCGAGCTAGCCCTGCGAGGATTGTCGTCTCGAGTTCTTAATGGCACGCAAGATGAGGACGAAGCCGTCGTGGTTGCTCGCGCTGGTGAACCCGATGCCATTACCGTCGCCACCGACATGGCAGGGCGCGGTACTGATATTCTTTTAAACGACGAAGTGGCTGCTCGCGGCGGTCTTCACGTTATCGTCACCGAACCTCGACATTCATCTAGGCTCGACCGCCAACTTACGGGACGCTGCGCGAGGCAAGGCCAACCCGGTTCATCGCGTACGTTCGTAACCGCCGATGATTCGCTTCTGTGCCAACATGGTCGCGGTTTATCTCGATATTTGGCTCGCAAACTGAATCCACGTTCTGCAACGGAACCATTGTGGAATGCGGTTTCAAAAGCCGCCAAAAAAAGCGAAGCTGAAATGGCCAATGCTCGAATTCAATTGGCAAAACGTGACCAGCAGCGAGAAAACTTCATTTCCCAATCCATTGTCTCACGGGAGCCAAAAACATGAAATCCCGATTTTCAATCATTGCCTTAATGTTCGTTGCAACGTCGTTAGCCCGTTGCTCCTTCGCTGTCGCCCAATCATTTGAATCAACCGAGAAAAGCAGCGAATCGGTTGTTGTCATTGATGGCTTCACTGAACCATATCGAGACATTCGTGTGGGCTCGCCGGACACCGCTTCCATCGTGGAAATTCGCGTTGACGAGGGAGAGACGGTACGGTACGGTCAAGTCATTGCCAAGCTTGACGACACGCTGGTTCGGTCGATGATGAATGTCGCGCGCGCTGCCGCACTGTCGACAGGTGAACTTGAAGCCTCCAAGCTTCAAGTTGCCATGAACCAGCGTAAATATGAATTGGTCCAAAAGCTTCATGAACGTAACCATGCAACAGACCAAGAAGTTTGGAACGCCAAGGCAATGCTTGATGAATCAATGGCTCGAACGAAAGCCTACGAAGAACAGGCAAGCCGGCGCCGGCTTGAGCTAGTCCAAGCCGAAACACATCTCCAAAAGATGACGGTACTCGCCCCCATCGATGGTGTTGTGATTGAGCGTTGCAAGGATGTAGGAGAACTCGTTTCGCCGGCAGACCCTCACCTGATGCGCATCGTTCAGCTCGACCCGCTACGGGTTACTGCATCAGCCTCTCATTCGCAAGTACAACAGATTAAAGCCGGGCAAGAATTGAAAGTGACCATCGGTAGTCTCTCGCGAATAGCAACCGTTGAGTTCGTGTCGCCAATCGTTGACCCATCATCGGGAACGGCGATTGTGCAATTGCGCGTTGCCAACCCAGATCAACAGATTTCGGGTGGAATGCCTTGCAGAATTGAACTGACTCCCGTCAAGGTAGCTGATCAGATCACGGATTACAAAGAACCACGACAGACGTTTCTAAGATTTCTATTCCATGACGCAAACCGTCGATAATAACGTGATATTCGACGTGTTTAATTCCACCTTCGACACTCATTCAACACCGGGGCGCCCCTTTGTGGACGTGCCAGTCCTGGCATCGTCGCACGCGCCGTCAGATCAATCTAGCGTCGGCAGCAACTCAACTCTGGTGCCTACCGCAGAACATCACGCGGCTATCCTTGACTTAGTTACCCGGCTGCTGCGTGTGAACCGCTTGGCTACAGCAAGAACCTGTGCCGCGAAGTTGATCGCTGACCATTTAGGTGCCTCGTTTGTTGCTCTCGGCTCCAATGCGATGCAGACATCGCCAAGTCCCCTTGCTGTTATCGAAGGGAGCGAGTGCCCGTCAAGCGAATTTACGGATGACATCGAGGCTGCATTGGGCGAATGCGTCGTCACGACACGTGCTCATCAAATCGTAAAATCAAATTCAAAATTAATTTTAAAACACTCTGTCTCCCATTGCCAATCGTGCAAGCCTGGCTTTGCACATCAGAGACTAATCAGACTGTTGTCCAATGTACATTCGATATACAGCATTCCTTTGCTGACAGATGGCGGCGATTGTTCAGGAGCTGTACTCGTCGCTTGGTCAAACGACTCGATCAGCATCGATCCTGGGTCCAGTCATGATCAGTTTCTATCGTCCTTGTCAACGCCACTCGCTGAACTGCTTTCCAATCTAGAACGATTCACGCCAAGTCCGTTCGCCGTCCGCTGGGAAGCGATCCGCAATCGACTTACTCGACAACGCAAAGCTGCATTGCTCGCCACAACGGTCGCAGCGGTTGCAATTGGCTTGATCCCAGTGCGCTATCCCGTTTTGGCGAGCGTTTCTATTCAACCGAGCATTCGGCGCTGGGTTGCTGCACCGTTTGATGGGGTACTAAAAAAATCGTTCGTGTCACCTGGGCGGGAGGTGAAAGCAGGCGAGCTGCTATTCACAATTGACTGTGAAGAAACACTCAATAAACTCGCTTCGCTTCGTGCCGACGCCGAGCGATCAACTTCCGAGCGTTCTGCACATCTTTCTGCCGGGCGTCTTTCCGAAGCGGCTATCGCGGGATGGCATGCCAAGGGAACGAAGAGCGAAATCGAATTACTCACTAAACAATTGGATCGCGCGGAAATTCGCAGCCCGATTGATGGTGTGGTTTTAGGCGAGGATTTGCAGCGTTTGGAAGGGAGCCCATTAAAGCTTGGGCAGAAGCTTGTCGAAGTGGCGCAGATGGATCAAATGCATGCTGAGATTGAAGTCAATCCCGATCAAATTTTTCGTGTCACGGTAGGAAGCGACGTGAATGTCAGCGTTGATTCCGCTGACGCGATTCCAACGTTAACCCTCCATCAAATTCATCCTCGTGCTGAAGCCAATGAGGACGGGAAATATGTATTTAAAGGCCGGGCTGAATTGCCATCCGTTGATTGTCAACTGAAGCCGGGATTGCGAGGAAATGCAACCATCTATGGCCAGCATCGTCCGCTGGCCTGGTGTTTTTTTCAGCGACTTTGGCAACGGTTACAAAACTGGACCTGATCGATGAGTTTGCATGAAAACCCGACTGCGATTTCCGCTATCGACATCCGAACGACGCGGCCTCGATTACGCGAAGGCTTGCGTTTTCAGCCAAAGTCAGGCCATGATGGCGTCGCTTGGATTCGCATTGAAGACGATTGCAGTGGGCGGTTTCATCGCATCGGGATCGCGGAATATGAATTTCTGCTCGCATTAGATGGAGTTTGCACAATCGAACAGGCGCGCGAGCGAGCAGCGGTGACTTCGCAACAGAAACATGTCATTGCACCGGAGCAGGCCGAGTCGCTAATGCATTGGGCGCTGAGCGAGTCATTGCTTGCCGGACAGGACTCGTCGAATTTAAAAAACGCCTCATGCTCAAAGTCATCGTTGTCATGGATCAAGATTCCGCTAATATCCCGAAATATTCAATGGATATGGCCGGTTACGATGGGCGGATGGCTGTTTGATTATCGGGCAATCGCTGCTGTCGTAGCGGTATGGTGCATGGCCTTATGCGCGGTCGTACTTGACCATGACCGCTTTTTGAATGACCTGTCTTCGGTTTTAGAGCCCAGTAGTTGGATTCGATTGGCGATGGTTTGGGTGTCACTAAAGATCCTACATGAGCTTGGCCATTTGATCTGTTGTCTTCGTTTTGGCGGTCGTGTTAAGGAAGTTGGGGTTGCCTGGATGCTCATTGCCCCCGTTGCCTACGTAGACTTGACCGATCTTTATCGAATGAAATCTCGTGCGCGCCGAGTGCTTACTTGCTTAGCGGGAATCTATATTGAAATGATTGTCGCTGCGATCGCCGTCTTGGCATGGTGGTTGTCGATATCGCCGTCCGCCAATCATTTGTTTGCCACGATCGCGATGACGGCCAGCGTTGGATCGTTGCTTTTCAACCTCAATCCGCTGATGAAACTGGATGGTTACCATGCACTGAGCGATTGGATTGGACGTCCCAACTTGGCGACCGATGGTGCCAAGGCAATGCATGGCTTTGCAGAGCGATTTTTTCTGGGCAAGAAGTCGGACCGAGATGCGACGCGTTGGAATTTCGTCGCTTATGGTTACTCTGTTTTCATTTACCGTATCGTCATTACTTTCGGTTTGATTGCTGGCGCCAATGCGATGTATGGACGCGTGGGATTGGTCATCGTGGCAATGCTTTCGCTCTTAATATCGTTGCCTGCGATGCTTCGCGTCAGCTCGCGGATTTTTGTTGAGTTGCGAACGCGTCCCGCATCGATTGTTCGGCTATTGTTCGTTGCAACTTGCTTGCTTGGAATCGCCGGTGCGACGTGGATGTTTCAAGCGAGTTGGCAGTCAGGATGGTGCGGAATTGTGGAGTACTCAGATGACTCACCCGTCCGTTGTGCGTCAACCGGCAAGGTGATTCGCGTATTGATTAAGGCGGGACAGTATGTTGAGGAAGGCGATGTCATCGTTGAACTCGAGAACCTCACGATCGCTTCAAAGCGAGAAAAGACGGAAAGTGAATTGGCCGCAGGGCAAGCTCGCTGGAAGCGTCTTTGCGAACTTCATTCATCTGCGGATGCAGCTTCGGAACAAGAGAGCAATCGCGCGATTGAGATCAAATTAAAATCACTTCAACGACAAGAGCAAGGTCTGCTGGTAAGAGCTCCGCGATCCGGTATCGTGATTGCGATGGAACCCAATCGTTGGTTAGGGCAATGGCTTGAGGAAGGCGAACCGCTCGCCTATGTCGTCGACGAGACAAAGAAGAAAGCAATCGTCGCGGTTCCGCAGGATGCGATCAATCAAGTTGCAGAAATGAGTGGAAAATGCGTTCAATTTTGCGATTCCGACGGCAATCGGATGAGTGGAACCGTCAGCTCGATTACACACCAAGCCGAGCTTACGCCGCCACACCCGGCAATGGCTGCGACAGCCGGTGGGTGCCTCGCCGTGCGACCTGACAAGGAACCTGGCGACGTTTCGTTACTGAGCCCTCATCTTCGACTTGAGGCAACGATCGACGATAACCTTAATCGACTACGACCCGGCCAAACGCTGACGCTGATGCGTTAAGTAATTGTCCCGAAATAAAATACGGATTTACAAAACATAGGATGGAACGCGATCGACTTAGTAATGCCGATTGATGCCAGGGACGACAGGAAAATTTTACGACAGGAAAATTAAGAATTGCAGTTTGTTAATTTTCCTGTCGTCAAATCTTCCTGTCGTATTGAGTGGTTGATGGCCATGGTCCATATAACGTGGAATTAAACAACGATTCAGTGTCGCCTAAATTCAAAAACACGGCAAAAAGCGTCGCCTTTGACTTGCGGATCGCCGGTTACACCCAGCTCGAACGCGCGGGTTAGGCGTCTTTGCGCAGCCAATCCAACACGTCGTCTGCACTTCGATCTGGAGGAAAGACAGGATAGAACACCTTCAGAATCTTTCTGTTATTCGTGATCAACGATATGCGCTTGTAGAGTTCCAAGCCTGCTGCATTGAATGTTGGAAGCTTCAACAAGCTTTTTAGCATCAAGCCGCTATCGCTTAGAAGTTGAAATGGTAAGTGCAGCCTTTCGTGTACTTCTTGCTGGAAGTCGGTAGTTTGCGCGCTGAGTCCGAATACTTCCGTTTTCAGGGCCTTGAGTTCGTCGTGATGATCTCTGAACGCGCAGGACTGTGGCGTACAGCCTCGGTTGAGACGCCAAACGTCTACTGGAATGGAAGTTGCTGACTCTAACGGATTTTAAGCCCTGGTTTTCCGCGAAAAAAACCGTTGTCGCAGCGAGATTCCAAATTTGTCATCCTTTTGGGCCTCGCCTTAACCGATCAAGCGAGTGGCAAGAGCTTCACAGAAGCATACGGCGTATTCCAAAAGGAGCGCTGGTGTATAGCCTTTAGGCGACTCTTTTTTG
Organism: Planctomycetaceae bacterium; assembly: GCA_043775635.1. Taxonomy (GTDB): domain Bacteria; phylum Planctomycetota; class Planctomycetia; order Pirellulales; family Pirellulaceae; genus UBA6163. The sequence goes on from JAYVSE010000346.1 coordinate 51,290, forward strand.
GGATCGAAGAGGCGGCTAAAGCCTGGACACCAGCGCGGCCAAGCGAACTATCACGTCTCCCCCTACGTTCTGACCATGAACGGAAAACCAGGGCTTAAAATCCGTTAGCGTCAGGGACGTTGATCATCGTTCGTCATGCGACTTGCTCGAGTAATAACTCACCACTACGAATCAATTCACAGATGGCATAGGCAGGTGCCACGCGCGAAATGTCGGTACCCAATCGAGCGGCAAGGTCAACCACGGTAACGTTTGGCAGGGTATTAATCATCGGACTCGCATGGCCAGAGATGATCCACTGTGTCGCTCTATGAGTGGCGTGAGTCTTCACTGAGTCAGAGACAAGAGCAGCGGCGCGTTGCATCACGCGCGAAGCCATTGCGATTGCTTGTTCCATGGTGACATGCGTTCGATCGAGGCCAACCATGCGTGCCAATCGATTCGCTGCATTGTCGCAGGTACGGGGGCGTGAGTCACATGAATCAACATCGTCGCTAACTTCAGCCGTCCATCCAAGCAACAGCGCGCAATCGTCGGTCGTCGCGAAGACTTCTCGCATCACGGGGACTTCGAGCCCCGACAATGGCAAGGAATCGACAAGCGAGCAAACGGGCGTTCGTCGAATTCCGAGGTAAACCAATTCATTACGCCGAAGCCGATCATGGTCAGTACGGCTGGGAGTTGCGACGGAACCTTTAGAAATCGGGATGATGTCCGCGGTTGTCGACCCAATATCAATTAATAGTGAAGGTTCAGTGACCCAGGTCGATGCCCACAGCGCTAAAGCATGCCAATTGGCGGATGCGACAGACTCGGTTGAATCAATGGCTTGTGACGCCGTAAGTAGCTTGCCAGGTGATGCGTAGAAGCCAACTGTTTTCATGTTTAACTGATTGGCAGCAAGCATTGTCTGCTGAACAATTGATTTCACACCAACGGCTCGATTGTCAAAAACATCGGCCAGTTCGCCTGTCATGGTAACGCCCCAGCCTTCGCATTTTGGCAAGCCAGAAACCATTCCAACAATGGCGTTCGCCAAGAAGGATGGTCGCAACCACATTGCAAATGGAAGGCTAACGGAGTGGCCGGCCGTATGGTAAAGCTTGATGTTCGCACCGCCGATATCAATACCGAGCAAAGATGCTTCATTGCGTTCAAGCATGGGTAACGGCAACATCATTGATCCAAACTTCGCCTGTCGCAGTCCAGCGGATTGCGTCAACTCCGGTCTTGCATTGGACGGACCCACATTCGAGCCCCAGCAATCTTGCGGCCAAGTTACCTGATACCATGTGGCGCAGCCCCACATAGGATGTCGTCAATCGCGCGTTGACTTCGATAACAACATCGGTACCGGCTACGTCACCTAAGACCAGGTCGAATCCGACGAATCCGCGCGGGTTGGGTGGCATGGCTACGATCGCGCATTGAGCTAGAGAAGTCGCACGTCGCTGCTCATCGTCCGGCAATGGACCTCGGCCACCGTTATACGAGCAGTTCGCGATCGCAATATCTTGTGACACAGCGGGCAGCGTGACCATTTCGTCAGGCGTGACAATCGCAGCGACGGAGATCGGTTTTCCAGGGACGAAGCCCTGGAGAACGTGGTCTTTAGTCGTGGCTGCTAGTGCGGCGTCTAATTCGTCAAACATGACAATTTGCTTAGTTCCGCAACCATCGCGCGGCTTGACAATAAACTGATGAAATCCCTCCAGCCGAGATCTCGATTTAGAATCGCCGGGAACATGCGTCACCGGATGGGGGACGGATGCTTCGGCGAAAACTCGAGCTGTTTGCTGCTTGTCACCTGCAACGCGAAGAAACTCATTGGAACTCGCAATCACATGGATTCCTCCGGCTCGCAGCACGCTGACCGCTTTCGCCAAGACGCCATGCGTTTCCGGCGCAATGACAATCGCGGCGTCACAACCCTGAGCCGCTCGCACCCATTGGCCCCAAAGCGAGAGCTGCGAATCCATTTCGTGATACGTTCCCGCAGGCAAAGATGGGCAAATCCGTGCATCAACGGCGATGGAAAGCTCAGCGACTTTAGCGATATCGATTGCAAGTGCCGTCAGCATCGCACCGCCCTCGGCTCGCATGGATGCGTCAATGGATTCCGTCGTACGCCGCCGCATCCCACCACCGCAGATGTACTCGCCAAGGAATACTCGCATCGTTGTTTTCCTTATTATCGCAAACCGCAACGCCACATTCGGGACGCGACCACTAGTGGTCCGAGAACTAATTGATGCCGCTTGAAAGAATCGTTAAACCGCGTGCCCAGCGGGCCGCGAGCCTCGCGCGGGGCGTTGCCCACACGGTTT
>JAYVSE010000347.1:0-4844 GCA_043775635.1 Planctomycetaceae bacterium
CCATCTTTAAACTGAAGGTGACTTCCAACCTATATGTTTTCGTTCAAAATCGCTTTGATTTGCCGATGCAAAATCGGTTTTAAGCAGGTTTGCACCCACCGATTCTGCGGAAGAGCCCAAATATTTTAGGGGCATAAAAAAATGAGTGAGGCATTTGATGAAATTGGATTCGAGGACATCATCGTGCGGCACTGGTGCTACCACCGAATTTGCCGACATCGGATGTGGTCGGCCACAAAACTCGACGACGGCGTGATGCAGGTCTCGGTGGCTCCAGTTTTTCAGCAGATTCTCGGCGGGCCAGATGATGGCGCTCTGGTCTGGGCAAGTTTCTCCATGCGATTAAATGAGCTGTTTGCTGAACCGCACTTAAACGTGACTGAGTTTGGATTCCGCACCTATTGCGAGAAAAATACTCCGACTCCAATTATCGGAATTCGAGGCACCTACAAACAACATGCTTTTACGCTCACGATTCACCTGGAACCGACGCTCGAAAGCGACCCTGTCGAAGTTATTGACACCATCAGAAATCAGACCAGAGTGCTTGACTCGACACCCGACTAAGTGCACCATCCTGTAAGAATCGGCGAAAGCTCAACTCTATGCAGCATCGAACTCAGAACGTGTCCGGGTCGAAAGTTGAGCGTTGCTCGACTTCAATCTCGCCCATACTGTTTTTGCGATAGCTCATTTCCATCCCCGCAAACATCGTTCGCACATCGATGTCCTGCTCCGCCGCGTGGTGCATAATTTCGCTGATCTCTTTGAAACTGGACACTCTTACCCACGATTTCGCTGACCAGGCGTTTTCTTCCTGTAAAAAAGTCAGACCAAATTCATGTTGGCCGGCATTCGGTACGACCGCCGTAAACTGTACCGAATCGGGGCTCATAACCAATGCACTTACTTGTGCGCAACCAAGCTCAATGCAGTACGCCCGGACTGCTTCTATGATGCGTTGTACATTGGCAGCGTCATTCGATGCCAAGTGCCATGAATAAGCGTAGACAACGTTGAGTTCTCGGATCATTTAATTTCATTTTACAGGATGTCAAGGACGACTTCCCAGGAAGCAAGCTTGTCTAAGGCCCGCTCAGTGATTTCCTCGTTCATAGTTGCCATGCCTCCCGAAAAAGTCAACCACCAGAGCTGCAGTTGACAACGACGTTACAATCCGACACGACCTTTCATTTCTTGTGTGGATGACCTCGTGTCTGTTCGTGATTTACCTTCTGACGCCGAGCATTTGCTGACGACGCTCAATGCGCCGCCTCGTCTGCTGGCTCACCTTGCAATCGTTCACGATGCAGCGGTCGAGATTCTGGAAGCTTTTCAAGCCCGATGGCCCGATTTAAAGATCGACCGGGAATCTGTTTTGTTTGGTGCTGCGACCCATGACGTTGGCAAAGTGCTGCATCCGAACGAGTTGACCGGGCCGGGCAACAAGCACGAGCAAGACGGTCCCGGCCTGCTACAGCAACATAAAGTGTCACTGGAGCGATCTCGATTTGCTCGAACGCATTGAGCGTGGCAGCACGAGCCGACCTTGGCCGTTGAGGATTATCTTGTCGCCTTGGCCGATACCTGCTGGAAGGGTTCACGAAACGAAGCCTTGGAATCGAAGGTTTCCGAGAGGATCGCCGTCTCGCTGGGGATCGAAGCGTGGGAAGCATTTACGGTCATTGACGAAATCCTCGCCGAGGTCGCCAGTCGTGCCGAGGAACGACTGGCGTGGCAGCGGGCCAGCGAAAGCCCACAAGCGTCGGCTACTCCTTGGGAACTTTGAACTTCACAATGGCCTTGATCGAATACACCGGGATTCGAGTCTCGCTCACACTTGGTTGTTGATTGTCCGCCGTGCATGTCCCCCGGTGATCCAGTGTTCCCGAACCGCTTTCAACTTTAGCGGGCCGAACTCCTCCGCCGGTTCCTTGCCGTAGAACGCTTTGACGGTGCGGACGGCCAATTTGACAACCGAAAGCTCGCTAGTCGGCTTGCCACCTTTGAGGTAGAAGCCCTGCGCAAACTTCCAGTAGGCGGCAATCAATTCGGTGACTGTGATTTCCCGCTTGGCGGCGTCTTGGGCAGTTCCCCGCCTTCCGGTAGCGAGAAAATCGCAGACTAGGCGGTCGTATTCAATACGCGACGCCTTGGACGCATACGGGCCTAGTTAGTGGTCCCTTTCGGCAAGGGTAACGACGGCGCGGCCGCCTTTTTTGCGGTACTTCGGCACCGCCAAACTCAGTTTCGGCATGACAATCTCCACTGAAAAACGCTAAATACCGTTTTGCGCTTTTGGAAAATGCCGCGCCGCCTCACGTTTGGCGGGTAACTAAGTGTTGATTCGGCCTAGGGTTACAAACAATCGGGGCGACAGGATTCGAACCTGCGACCTACTGGTCCCAAACCAGTCGCGCTACCAGCCTGCGCCACGCCCCGCTTTCGAAACTTTTCAACAGGATCGGGTGTTCAACCCTGCTATGTGTATAGATGTTATCTAAGTCCTCAAAGGTTCGCTACCCTGGGTTGGATTGCACCAGAAAATCAATTGGAATATTTTCCTAACCGGCGATTTTCAGCCTCGGTTTACTTTGATCGCCAAGAATTGCCCGCAAACGGTCAAATTCGTCGGCACTGGTGAAATGGATCGTGATTTTGCCTCGACCCTTACTGGTTTGACGGATTTCCACCTTAGTGCCAAGCTGGTGTCGCATTTCATTTTGCAACAGTTCAACATGCGGTGTGACCGACCGTTTTTGGCGTGTCGCATTGACTACTGGCTTGCCGGATTCCGTGTCGTCTTCCTTGCGAAGAACCTCAGCAACGTAAATTTCCGTCGCACGTACGCTCCAGCCTTCTTCTTGAATTTGTTTTGCCAGACGCATTTGCATCGCCTCGTCACCAATCGGAAGTAACGCTCGTGAGTGGCCAGCGGTCAATTCTCCGGAGACGATCCAATCCAAAATCTGCTGCGGAAGCTCAAGCAATCGCATCAAATTGGCCACTGTACTGCGATCGAGCCCCAGGCGGGTTGCTAGCACGTCTTGTTTGCACTGGTGCTGATCGATGTACCGTTTAAACGACATTGCCTTTTCAACGGGATTAAGGTCTTTCCTTTCCATGTTTTCAACGATCGCAAGCTCGGCGACCAACCGGTCATCCGCCTCGCGAACTTCGGCTCGAACGGTGGGGCGACCAGCGTGGATCGTGGCACGCAGTCGCCGCTCACCGCTGATTAACTGATAGCGATCACCAGCGCGTCGAACCAACACCGGTTGGAGCTGTTCGTGTCGCTTTAGGCTTTCTGCCAATGACGCGATTTCCTCAGGATTGAAATCACGCCGTGGTTGAAATGGATTCGGATCGATTTGTTCAACGGGCAAGAACAACGATGTCGCAGTGCTATGGGTGGATTCTGCGGCGAATTGTTTAGCGTTCATCGTCGTCCCAGATGCCGTCGAACGCGGCGCACCGGACACGGATTCGAAGCTACCGCTTCCGCCCCGTTCATCGTCCATTGGACTGCCAAGCAAAGCGGCTAAACCCTTGCCAAGCCGACGGTCTTTCCCACCCGGTAAATTTGTATTAGTCACGTTCAAGCACCTCCATGCAAAGTTGTGTATAGGCAAACGCGCCCCGACTCCTTGGGGCGTAATCGAAGACACTTTGCCCATGGCTAGGCGCTTCGCTCAAACTGACATCGCGAGGAACGACGGTATCGAAAACGATCTCGCCAAAGAACTCGCGCACTTCCGCATCGACTTCACCCGTCAGCTCCAAGTAGGGATCGTACATGGTCAAGAGGATTCCGCCAAAGGTCAATCTTCCATCCGATCGCTGCATCACGCGCCGAATGACATCAATAAGTTGCGACAAACCTTCCATCGCAAAGTATTCGCACTGAATTGGAATCAACACTTCGGTACTTGCCGCCAACGCCGATTCGGTCAGCGTGCCCAGGGTTGGCGGGCAATCGATCAGTAGGAATTCGTATGCTTCGTGGAGCGAATCGATTCGTTTGCGAACCAACTCACGCTCAGGCCCATCGCTTTGGGCGAGTTTGTCAACGTCTTGGAACGAGCGGCTTCCCGGCAAGATATCCAACAGTGGAATCTTGCAATGGAGAACAGACGCGGCGATATCCTCTTCACCAAGCAGTGGATGTCGCGCTGCAACTTTACAACCTAGTGCTCCGGTTGCGTTGCACTGTGGGTCCATGTCGATCAACAGTGTGCGGTGCCCGGCTTTCGCCATCGCGGCAGCCAGATTGACGGCTGTCGTCGTTTTGCCAACGCCGCCCTTCTGGTTCACCACGCAGATGATGCGCTTCTTTTCGGGTTCCGTTGCCACAACCATCTACCGCTACCGCCAATCAACCGTGTCACATCGCAAAAGACATTTTCGCGGGAAACTACAGTGGAAGGCTGACCAGAATCAAGTGCGTTTCGTGAGAAACTGATCTTGACACGGAAAGTTTCTCGCGAAACGGCAATCGAAGCTGTCTTCTGTGTCGCCTTTCGCTCCGCGAAAGAGCGCTTTTTCGCGGCGCGAAAGGCAACACTAGTCTCTGAGCAAGGTCGCGGCGGAGCGAGCCTCGCTACCACCGGCTTGTCCGCGTGGAGCGCTAATCAATCGTTATACGCAACGCTGCACGATCATTTTCTGATCATGGCCCGACGGAGACAAGCTCCGCCCGTGGCCGACTTCATTTCTTCTTCGCCATCCAAGCTTAAGCATTTTCCAGCTCCCCTAGTATCTAGAGGCGGACCAGAATTTTAGTCATCGTGTGACTAAATTAGCAACCGGAAACTGATGCTTCCAAACGTCTTGTAGATCGATTG
>JAYVSE010000348.1:0-19167 GCA_043775635.1 Planctomycetaceae bacterium
GGTGAGAGCTCGGCATCAATATCAACGGGGATTTTCGGGTGACTTTTGACCATGCCAATGACATCGCCACACGAATTGACACGTTAGGTCATCCACAAAAAAGTTTTTCAAAATCGATTAAGATCATTTAAGACCCACGTTGCTCTTACACCAAATTCGAGCTCGCTTTCCACACCGGTCAAACGCTAATCCCATTCGATTTTGCAACAAATCCACATCCCAACCTGTGAATAGCCCCAACCATTTCCAGGACCTACCGCCTCTACATCACCCTCTCTAGCCAAGTATGAAAAGGTGAAGCCACCATGTATCACCTCATAATCTGGAAACAGATAAGGTTGATAATCGTAATCGGAAAGAGCAGAACTGATCCTGCTAGTTTGATGGGCTGTTGCTACATACTGAAATGGCCAGTTGATGAATAACCAAAAGCCAACGGAAGCGGCCACCATCGTGATTGTCGATGAGTCAAATCGCGCGTGACTTTGTTCCAAGCTCATTGGTTTGCTCGTAGGCAGCGATTGGTGTCGTCTTTCGCTCCGCGAAAGAGCGTTCTTCCACACGTTCGCGGAGCGAAAGACGACAATAGAAGACCGCACGATGCTAAGTGTTCGACGAGTATAGCGTGGTGCAGATGTTTTTTACGATGCGCCCAAAGACAGCGTGACATCGCGACTTCTCAATTCCAAACACCACCCTCGATCAATTGCCTAGTCACAACCTCTGCCCAATTGCGGTTTGCAGCAGGGCTGGCAGGGCTGGGGTGCAGAATGCGGATAATCGCAGCCTGATCTTGAATGTTTCGATCCATCTTGCCCACGACGCGCTCAAAGCACTTCTCCGCATACGCTCCTACTCCGATGAGGAACGTTGGACGCAGCAAGTCGATCACGGTGGTTAAATGCTCATCGCAAGCATCCTGCAACCTGTTCATTTCTACCGTTGGCAATTTGTCAGGCGTTCGATTTTTCGCAGAAGCTTCCATGAAAACCAATGGGCAGAAATTGAGGACAAAATGCTCATCAAATAGCTTGTCGGCTGTTTGAAATCGGCGTTTGAACAGGCCCCAGAGTCGTTCGCCACTGACTTCGCTGCGCTGGCATGCAAAACCTTCAATCGGACGCTTGGGATGTTCATTCAGCGGCGGATCAACTGGCTTATCAATTCCCAGCCAATCGCGAACCGCCTCCACTTGACCAAACGGAACACCGGTTTGCGCCATCCCCCACGGCCCTGGATTCATGCCGAGAAACAACGCGCGAGTCGAATCCACTCGGCATCGCAATAGATACTCTCGGTGCGCCATCCAAGCGTATCGCAATGGGTTGTAAACATGAGTTACCGGTAATGCAAAAACCATCGTATCGACAACCTCCGATAACCGCTTCGCGGCATTGAGAAGTGCGGTCTGTTTTTGACTTGGGCGCGATGACGTGCTGACCGAGCGAGTGGATAGGGTCATATTTCCAAATACTCTTCAATCGCTTCTCGTACTAGCTCAATGTTTGGCTCTTTGCCAGTCCATCGATGGATTGCGATCACCAATTTATAAACTTCCAGGTCAATCTTGTTGATTACCTTAATCAACGGTTGGCTATGTTCACTTCGCACCGTAAGCCACGCCCCCGCTGTCCCAGAAAGATCGACGATCAATGAATCAGGGTGCAATTGAATCAATGTTTCGGCAACGAATGACGGAGCTGGTGCGTTGGCTGGTGGTTTCGTCGGAGGTTTTTTGGTGGGCTTAGTATCGTACGTCCAAATGATGAGCGATGGAGTCGCTTCAGCATCGCACACAGGCATGGGCTCAGTTGACGATGTGTCCAAAATCGCATCGGTGTTCGGCGTTGCCGCCGTTGATATCGGCAGCGGCCAGGAACAAATTTTTGAGCCCGTGACTATGAAGCGGCTTGTCGGTAATACACTTAAAAATGGTTCGATCAGGACCGAAAGATTGGGCTGTTCACCCAACAAAACGCATTGTTGGAGACTCGCGCCCGTTGGTCCAATATGTGAACTGATGGTGCGACCTAGCGATTCCGCATACAAATTGCTAACCACGAAACCCTTGTCACTATCACGAGACAAACAATCGTGCCACTGAACCGTTTCGGCGGCTGGCTCGTCGCGAGCCAATGATAATAGTCGGGCAATTTGAGATTGGTATGGGGATGCGATCATCGCACCACAAAAGCCAAGGGAATCGATCCCGTTTATGGCTCGTTGGATTTGATCCGGGGCAACGTCAAATGAAACAAACTGCCAGTCCAATCCCAGTGCGGCTAATGCTCTCTGGGCGACAAATTGAGTCGGGTTGCCACCAATCGGATGACCTACCACGCACAAAGCCGTCTGTATCGGTGAATCATCCATGAGCAAAAATGGTTATCGTGAGGGCAAAGGTCAAGCGTTCACACAAGACACCAGTATAGACAATCCATTGAACCAAATCATGTTCCCGCTGCCAGTACTTTGGCTGATTGCTTGTTTTGTACTCCAGCTTGCCTTGGCAAGTCGCGGTAACCCAGCAACGGAATTGGCTTGCGCCGCTTGGCTCGGTTCAATGTGGGCAGGTTGGGCAGGTTGCCTTTGGGCTTCCTCGGCAATGGCGAATCGCTGGCTTCAACTAACATTCATCGCCATGGTCGGCGCTTGGCATATCGGCTGGATGACTGTTATCCGCGAGCAACCTGCCGTTCGATACCTACTGATGCTTGGTGCCTACGCGGTCGTTCAGTCCATTTTGTTTCGACTGCTACGTGTACCTAACTGGTCGTTTGCGACGTTTCGTTTGGTCCCAATCGACAACCAGAGACGGCAATTTTCGATTCTTGAGCTGTTGCTGCTGACGACGATTGTTGCCCTATTGATTACGGCATCCAAGCGATATGAACCGTCTGGAGGCCAATCATTTTGGGCTGGCTCGCCAATCGTGTATCTCTCACTTGCCGGCATCGCGACGCTCTGCACATTGGCAATCGTTTCACCGCATCGATCCAGTCGGCTGACTTTTGCCATCGCCAGTGTCGCGGCCGTTGCCGTCGGTTCAGCGGTAATGGCTTGGCTCGAAACGATTTTTGATCGAAGCATCACGATGCGATCTGCATGGGCCGCGTATTTTTGCATTTGTGGCGTATTCGAGATGTTATTCATTGTCCTTGCCGCCTGTGGGCGATCTGAGTGAACCGTACGCGCTAGCGTCGGGCCAACGCCGTGAAGGATAATTTAGCGGTATGGCGCGAGCCATACGGTGTCGCGGGCCTCAGAGAGACCGGACGGCTTGCGCCGTACCGCTAAAACCATTCATTTTGCTGAAGAAAAATCCTTCACGGCGATAGCGTCGGGCCCTACGGCAGGACGCATACCGTTGACGGCCCGTGGCTAGCGCCATCGGCTCACTAAAACGATGGAAACCCACTACACCAACGGCCCGCAAGCGCCGTCGGTTCACTATGGCTCTAAAACAACAGCCCAGCCGAACTCAGGCGGCGATGAGTCTCCGCCATCAAACGATCTTCTTCCGTTTCGTCAGCCGCCACGTACGTAACACTGAATCTCAAGTATCGCCCAGCATCGTCCCACGGCACGGTAACGATACCTTGCTCTTCAATCAAGAATCGAGTTGCATCCTCGGCTTTGGCGAAAGTTGCAGCCGGTGTTGAATCGTTGCCTATCAGTCCATTGGGAGCACGTGTGTAAAGAAAATAGCTGCCCCCAGGCATTTGGCAATCGAAGCCACAGGCATTAAGCGTCTCGACCAATTTGGCGAGCCTACGGCGATACTTTGCATTGATCGCAACCGGAATGGAGTCATCGTCCAGCGCGACCGCAGCCGCTTTTTGCGTTGCCATGAATTGGCCGCTGTCGCTGTTGTCTTTAACGTCCGCAAATGCCGAAACGATTCGCGGATGTCCGCAAACCCAGCCCATTCGCCAGCCGATCATGTCGTAGCCTTTGCTCATCGAATGCACTTCGACACCGACATCCAGCGCCCCTGGAGTTTGCAAAAAGCTGCGCGGCTTGCCATCGAACGAAAGCAGAATGTGAGCAGCATCTTGAACGACAACGAATTGCTTTTCTTTCGCCAGACGAACGACTTTTTCATAAAACGCCGCCGGAGCCGTGCGACCGGTTGGCGAATTGGGGTAGTTCAAAACCAGCAACTTCGTCCGGCGATAAATATCATCAGGAACGGCATCGAGATCTGGCAAGAAACCATTTTCAGCCAGTAGCGGGAGCTTGAAAACGTCTCCTCCATAGTAGCGAGTATGAGTGCCTGCGACGGGATAGCCAGGAACGGTCATCAGCGTTACATCGCCAGGATTGATGAAGCACGCCGGCAACATTGCGTACGCCGGTTTACTGCCGATGCAGTGGTTGATCTGGGTTACCGGGTCCAGGTTGACGCCGAAATGGCGGCTCATGAATCTTCCGGCGGCTTGCTTAAATTCGATGACGCCATTATCGGCGTAGCCACGGTTTTCCGGCCGATCGATTTCCCGTCGCATGGCATTTCGCACCGATTCGGCTGCCATCGAATCGTTTTCACCGATCCCAAAGTCGAGAAGTTGCCTTTCGGGGTGATCGGCCAACGCCTTTCGTTTGACGCGTTTGATTTTCTCAAACTTATAGATTTCCGTGTCTTTTCCGTAGTTTACACCGCCGATTCGCTCTGCAAAAAGCTTCTGGAAGTACGGCTCGGTGGATTCACTGGACGGAGGTAATTGAGTTGCGGGCGAGTCGGCGATTGACATGGGTGTGGCACGTTTGGAAATGGATTGGCAAATGGTTTTAATAGCGTAAACCCTCCGGACTCGACTTTGAAGACGTCATGACGGACTTCGCGGGTAGCGGATAGAATCGGGGGACAATGACCACTACCGAAAACGCAGAAGTTCAGGCTCTTCGCCTACAATACGAAGAACTGGCCGAATTGGCCGGTTCGCTGGCTCACGAAATCAAGAATCCCCTGTCGGTGATTCACATGAATATCGACTTGTTAAGCGAAGATCTGGCGGACATCGATTCCCCGATTCGGCGTCGCTCGCTCGATAAGGTGGAAATCGTCCGCCAACAATGCGAACGGATGGATGCGTTACTTCGCGATTTTTTGAGATATGCCAGACTGAGCCGCATCGACCTTGTTCCAGGCAATCTTAATGATCAAGTGGATCGAGTCTTGCGAGCTTATCGCGCTCAGGCCGATGGGGCGGGGATCGATATCCAGCGTTATCTCGACCCGGACCTGCCAGCCATATTATTGCACAGCGATTCCTTGCAAGCGGCGCTGATGAATTTGGTGAAGAACGCGATTGAAGCCATGCCTCAAGGTGGTCAACTTTGGGCTCGAACCACATCAACGCTCGCTGGCGTCGCGTTGGAATTGATCGACACAGGCAGTGGCGTCGATGACACGACATTGATGCATATGTTTGAACCGTTCTATAGCACGAAAGAAGGCGGATCGGGGCTAGGATTGCCGACAGCGAGAAAGATCATCGAAGCTCACGGCGGACAAATCAGCGTGCAAAGCGAAGTCGGACGCGGCACAAAGTTTGTCTTGGAATTTCCCGTACCGCGTCGCTTGGTTGTAAAGTAAACTAGGATTACAACTGTCGGTAATTTTAGAACGTTTCACCGCTTTGCCCGTGGTCGGGCCAGTGCGACGTAACATTGTTAACAAGCGAGGATTGTCTGTGTCCGAATCTACTCGCGAACTAATCGCATCCATTCTACGGCTCGCGCCGGTAGATCGTGCCATCGTTGCCGATGCGATCTTGGCCAGCCTCGATGTCGCGTTGGACGAAGATTCACGGGTTGACGTTTCCATTGCTTGGTCTGATGAAATCCGCAGTCGACTTGACGATATAAACAGTGGACGAGTGAAGATGATTCCGTCCGCCGAAGCCTGGAAGATGATCGATGGTGAAATCGAAATTCCAGATTGAATTTCATCCTGAATCCATTCGTGAGACACGCGCAGCGATTCAATGGTATCGTCGGAGAGATGAATCCGTTGCGGAGGAGTTTCGAGGATTGATTAAGACTGCGGAAGAATTGGTCTCGCTATCGCCCGAATCATGGGGGCAGTATTTCCACGGAACTCGCGGATACCGATTTCAAAACTTTCCGTACGTTCTCGTGTTCGTGGTGAGAGAAAATCGATTAATATTTGTTGCACTTGCCCACACAAAGCAAAAGCCCGGATACTGGAAAAAGAGACTGTTTTAAATGCTGCTTAGGCAACTGGCGAAAGGCGTGTCGCTGGAATCTTTTTAGAAGCAGACAACGATAGGGGAGCCAAACGATGACAATGACGACAACCGGAACACTGATTGATGGCGTGGTGAAACTTGACGAATGGGTGGATGTGCCGAACAACAGCCGCGTCACTGTGACATTAGAGGTTCTTCAGTACGATCCGCTGAACGCGAAGGCGGCGCTCGATCGGATGTTAAAGCGAAATCAAGATCGACCTGTGCATTCTGGAGGTGTTCGATACACGCGGGAAGAATTGCATGAACGCGATTGATACCAATGTGTTTGTGTATGCGACTGATCGTCCAAGTCGTCAATCCCTTTGTATGATTCACAGCAATGGTTGAGCTATGTCGTCCTACAAAATCCAAATCTATCAGGCTCAGCAACTGGTGCAGACACTGACGCTGAACGAATTGGTCATTGTCGGGCGACGTGATTCCAGAGTTAATGACCCGCTCCCGATTAAGCTATCTCGCACAAACGACTCATTGCGATTGGTCGTCGCAGACCAGCATGTGGACTCGATCCCAGGAACTTGGTTGTCGGTTGTCAGGACGGTGTTTTTGAAATTCAAAATCGACACCGCAACCGGCCTGTTCCATGCATTCACGAAGTGCCAGCGGCGGTTGGACAGCGTCGAACATTCGAGCGAGAAGTACTAATTGATCTGGCTCGAACGTCGAGCGGAGGCACCAGGGTCGTCTTGCCCACTTAGAGAAACTTTCCTTCCGGTTGTCAAAACCGCCGAGCGTCAGTTCCTGCGCAACGAAACGCTGAAAGATTATCCTAAGGTCTGTGTTGAGTTACATAGAGAGAGGACCTTTGATGGATATCTGGCCAGAAACGAGCGATAGTCTAATTCTGCGGTTGAATGACCCACAGGATGCGGCCGCGTGGAGTCAATTTCTGGCGATTTACCGGCCAGTTGTGCTCCGTATGGCTGAGCGACGTGGGTTGCAGCACGCCGATGCGGAAGACCTGGCTCAGCGTGTCTTCCTGTCAGTTGCAAAGAAGGTCAGCGCGTGGGAACCGCACAACGCGGAGACTCGATTCCGCAATTGGCTGGGTCGGATCTCTCGCAATGCAATTCTCAACGAGTTGACGCGAGCGAAACCGGATCGGGCGTTCGGTGCTGGCGGGCATGACGCGATCTTAGATCAAGTGCCCAATGCGAGTGACCTTTCCTCGGCGCTGATGTTGGAAGCGCGTCGCCAGGCGGTTCTCGTGGCAGCACACGCAGTGGAACCGGAGTTCGCGTCGTCGACATGGTCGATGTTCTATCAGACGACAATCGAAGAGAAGCCGGTGAAAATTGTTGCCGAGGAATTGGGTCGGTCTGCCGGAGCGGTCTATATCGCTCGTTGTTGAGTGATGCAGCGAATTAAGGAACACATACAAAGCCTATCGAGCTTTTGGAGTGACGAATCATGAACCAGTCCGCCTTATGTCTTGATGAAGCTGACGTGGAGCGTCTGCTCAGTGGTGAAATGGGTTCGGCAAGAACGTCCGAACTGGAACAGCATCTCACGTCTTGCATCGACTGCCGCGAGAAGCTTGAACATCGGGTGGGTGACGAGCGTTGGTGGTGCGACACCCAGTCGTCGTTGCGAACCGGAATGCTCTCAACTCAAAACATCGGCAACGAAGAAGACTCGCCTGAGCGATTGCTTGACCTGCTCGGCCCGACCGATGATCCCAATATGCTCGGTCGCATCGCTTCCTATGAGATTGTCGGGTTGTTGGGACAAGGGGGAATGGGAGCGGTCTTCAAAGGCTTCGATCGTTCGCTCAATCGATTCGTCGCGATCAAGATGTTGCTGCCGCATTTGGCCGCTTCAGGAGCCGCTCGCAAACGGTTCGCTCGCGAAGGACAAGCGGTCGCTGCAGTGGTCGACGATTATGTGATGGCGATACACTGCGTTGACGAGTGGCAAGGTGTTCCGTATCTGGTGATGACCTATTCGCGCGGCGTTTCGCTGCAAAAACGGCTCAGCGATAAGGGGCCGTTGGAAGTTCGCGAGATCCTGCGTATCGGCATGCAAGCCGCCAAGGGACTCGCCGCCGCTCATGCGCAGGGCATCATCCATCGCGACATCAAACCCGCCAACATCTTTCTCGATCAAAATGTCGAACGTGTGCAGTTGATGGATTTCGGTTTAGCCCGCGCCGTCGACGACGCCAGTCTCACTCGCTCTGGCACACTTGCTGACACTCCACAGTACATGTCGCCTGAACAAGCTCGAGCCGAAACAGTCGATCACCGCAGCGACCTATTCAGTCTCGGCAGCGTCCTCTACGCCACGTGTACTGGTCACGCACCCTTTCGAGCCGAATCCAGCTACAGCGTCCTGCGATTGATCACCGACAAAGAGCCCCGCCCAATCCGCGAGATCAATCCTGATATTCCTGAATGGCTTGAACGGATTGTGATGAAGCTGCTATCAAAATCGCGTGAAGATCGATTCAACTCCGCCGAACTTATTGCCGCGTTGTTGGAAGGTTGTCTTGCTCATTTACAGCATCCGACCCTTACGCCACTTCCAAAAAACGTTTCAAGTCTTCTGCAGCCTGCGTCACCCGTGTTTCGTTTCCGCCGAACAGGAATTTTTGTAATGCTTACTATATTGAGTTCAATCGTGCTGATGATGTTGATGATGCAACCGCCAGAGACAACGAAACGAGACGGCTCAGAAGCGGCAAACGCTCAGCAAACTGCCTTAAATACTCAGCCGGATGTTCCTGCGGAAGAAAAGCCTGTCGACAAGGACAACACCATAAATGAATCATCTTCGCTAGGCATCACACCAGAAGAACTTGAGAAACAGATTCAACTGAGCGGACGGGCGTTATTCTACGGTCGCATGGAACTTGCTATGGAATTCAAGACTCTGTGGACTACGAAGGACGGTAAGCGTGAAACCATTACTTCTCTGGGGACAGCCAAATGGCTGCAGAAAGGAGGAATGACTCGCATCGATAGTGATCGAATGATTCCTGATCTTGGTTCCGTGAAACTTCATCCTGATCAATGGTCAACGGGGATTGATGGGGAACGAACATATTCGTGGAATCGCGCTGATAACTTCATCACTTACGGTGCGCTGCGACCAGGCGCTATCGCCTATGCACCTAATCTTTTCTTCTGGGGCCGATCGGACGTTGCGTATTCCCAAACAATGTTTGGGCCAAACCCCAAGATCGAGTCGCGTACCCGCGATGGTCGCGAAGAACTAGACGTCAACGTCGAGTATCCATCGATCAAGATGTCGGTGCGATACCATGGCATCGCTCCTGACCGTGGTTATTTACCGACATCCGTGGAAAGCCGTTCTGACGATCAGCTCCTGTCACGTATCGAGTTCAAGGATTTCTTCGAACCGCGACCTGGAGTATGGGCAGCCAAAACCATCCTTTGGACATCCTGGGCACTTCAAAGTGACTTAGACGGGAGTCCGATTGTCGAAAGTCGCTCAAAGTTCGTTGTAACTCGAATTCAACTAGGAGACGAAGCAAAGCTGGAAGATGCCGAGTTCAAGATCCAACTACCGGAAAGTAGTAAACCTAAGTCTGCGGATGCAGGAAAAGTGTCCGACAAGTCTGGCACAACTGGGATCTAGCCCGAGGTGAGTTACGAGTCACGGTTCACCCACTATCGAACCCGCGATCGAACCGTGCGGTGTCAGAACTCCTGACAGTATTGAACGCGACAGAAACAAATTACCCAGGCACGAAGCTGAAGCTAACTTACGCCCTGATCGGAAGCCAAGAATCCCAAAAACCGCCCACCTAATTTTCCGCTCAAATCAGGAGTTCTGAGGCTGTAGATCGCGGTTTGGGATATAGCCACTTTCGCGGGGTGGCTCTAAGGGGTACGGTTGCTAACTAACTAAAATAAGCTCAAGGTTGGGCGTGATTCTTCTGAATAGCTCGGTATGATTAGCAAAAGTTCCAGCATTTCGGTATTCAGAAGGTGTCAAATATGGCGACGGAGCGACGACGAAGTCACGCATTGCGTCTCACAATCACGGTATTCTTGCTGATCGCGGTTTTCCCACCTGGATCATCGGTCTGCCAATCGCAAAACGCGGTTGTTCCGCCGTTGCCGCAGGGATTCGCGCCCGTTAATCCGGGATTGCAAACTTCATTTGCTATCTTGGGGAGCCCGTTCGGGATTGCGAAAATCGAGCTGCCGTTGGCGTTGGCGTTGGCGGTGGGCCCGGATCAGCTTGACTCTGTGGAAGTGTCGAACCATGAAGGCCGGGTTTTTTATCCTGCGACTCGAGAGATCCTGACCGATCCGAGAGCCGGTGCGCCACGCAGTGAGCCAGCACCGGGAGACCCACGGATTGGCGGCGGTCGTTTGTTGCGACGCGTGGGCGATTTGGTTCGCCAAGCGACGACGAGCGACGAAGTTCCCCAGGTCGCTTCACGCGAGGTGCTGTTCTTATTTCGCGGCGATGGGCCGTTGCGAGTCCGCATCAGCACGCCGGATGCAGCGGGACGAACCGAGTTTTTGCTGACGCCAGTCGCTGCACGTGCTGGCGATTATGGGATCGCGTTGAATCGTTGGTGGGTTACCTATTGCGCAGAAATGCAAAAACTCAGTGACGCTGGTGACTATCCGTCGATGGTCGAAAGTTACTTGGTCGCGTTGCTATCGGGGCGACTCGGGATGGAGTTACCGCCCCAGTTTCTTGTCGACGCAATCGACAGTGATCCGAATCTCGTTTCTACATTAAGCTTGATAGCCGGAACTGAAAAAATTCGTTCCGCAATCTTTCGTCGTGCGGCGCTGGGTAGCCCTGAACCAGCGTTGCTCGCAAGTTTGCCGTTACCCAATGAACCGCGCTGGGCTCCCGCTATTCCGCCACAAAACGGGGATGCAGTTGAGGTCGAGCCCCTGGCGTCACAGGTGCCTCCCGAATGTTTTTATATTCGTTATGGATCGTTTGAAAACTATCTCTGGTTTCGTGATCTATCGGCGGAATACGGCGGCGACATTGGACGGATGATTGCCGTGCGCGGAAGCGACGATGGAGCGGCACAACGCGTCGAACAACAACTGAGCCTGAAGATGACGGGGCTATCGCGGATGCTGGGTGGTACCGTGATCGAAGACCAAGCGATTGTGGGACGCGACTTGTTTTTATCCGAAGGCGCGTCGATCGGGGTGATGATCCGTGCCAAGAACGCTTTGCTGTTGCAAACGTCGCTCAATTCAGATCGCAGTTCGTTTGCGAAGTCAGACCCCGAGGTCAAGCTCAGCAATGAAAAAATTCTGGGGCAGGATGTTTCGTTTCTGCGCACGATCGACAATCGAGTGCGGTCGTTCATGGCCGTTAGTGGCGAAACGATCTTTGTGACCAATAGCCGAACCTTGGTTAAACGATTCCTTGAAGTCGGTGCTGGCGGTCAATCGCTGGCTGCAACTCCTGAGTTTATTCTCGCTAGGCGATTGATGCCGGTCAGTCGTGGCGATTCCATATTTGCGTATTTTTCTCCAGCGATGATCCGTGGTTTGCTGTCTCCGTCGTATCTGATTGAGATGCGACGCAGGCTGTATGCGTCTGCGGACATGTCGCTGGTCAGGCTCGCGAGATTGGCCGCCGCAGCAGAGGGTGAACCGATAGAAGCACCGGAGGATTTGATCGCTGCTGGATACTTGCCAAGAGATTTTGGACAGCGTAGTGATGGGAGCGGCATCTTGGCTGTCGGAGATGAAATTGTTGATTCGTTGCGAGGTCGTCCCGGAACATTATTGCCCATCGCCGATGTTGAGGTTGAGCAAGTCACCCCGGGCGAACGAGATTGGTATGGCCAGATTGCAGCCTACCATGAGTCGAAGTGGCAGCAGGTTGATCCGATCTTTGTTGGCGTCCGCCGAACCGAAGTACCAAACTCGCCATCGATCCAACGATTAGATATTCATGCTGAGATCGCGCCCCTTGTCAGCGAAAAATACGGCGCGATCGCAAAGCAATTGGGACCGCCCACGCGCGTGAAGATCGATTTTGCTCCAGACGACATTGTCGCGGCACAAGCCCATGTCGTATCGGATCAACTCGGCGGCTCGATACCGCCGCACCATCTTTTCGCGGCGATCAAAGATACCGTCCCACCGCCGCCGGAACAGTTCGAAGGAATTCTGCAAACTTATCAGGCGCTGCGGGCATTGCCGGGGTATGTGGGCGCTTGGCCGCAACCGGGCTTGCTGGATCGATTGCCTTTGGGCCTTGGTCGCGGTCAACCCGTTGGTCCTGGACTGACGCGATTGATCGGCGGCGTGTTTCGATACCAAGGCGGTGGGTTCAGTATCGTCTCGCTGCAAAGTGATGTGTTACTCGCGTCGCTACCGTTCCTTGCCGCAACGGAGTCCGACAGCCTTGCCCAGATACGTGCTCGTGTTGGCAACTTGCGTGGAAGCCAACTGGAAGGCTGGGTCAATGCACAAATATATGAACGCAGCGCAACGGCCTCGCGCGCCGGTGCTAGAATGCTTGGGCTGCTCTCACAACAATTGAAAGTTCCAACAAAGGATGCCACCAAGGTTGCTGGGCAATTGCTTGGTGGCCGGATACAAGATCCATTGGGTGGGCAATATGTACTGGCAGATGATGGCGGCAATGTGCCAAGCTCGCGATGGATTAGCAACGCTGGGACGAACGTACTCACAGGAAAAGATCAGGTAGCTCCCGGATATGTCGCACCGATTTTGAGCTGGTTTCGCGGTGGACAAGCCGAGTTAACGCAATACCCAGATCGTTTGGTCACGGATGTTGTGATCGACGTCGAGCGAGGCCGCCCGAGCGCTGTCGAGCAGAATTAACCTTAAGGACCGTTCGATCAATAACTGTCCAGTTTTTGAAGTGGGATAGGCTGCCAACCTGTCATTTTCAACGCGACAGGCTGGAAGCCTTTTTATACCCCACAACTTTTTCTTAGACCCCTGCCAGCTTGCCGCGTGGAATTAAGTAGCGGAACGGCGCGAGCCGTCCAGTGCCGTTTCGAAAAACCCGGCGAAACACCGGGCGGCTCGCGCCTCACCGCTAACAAAATGCTTCGCATTTTCGTTCCCAGGCAAGCTGGGAGGTGGCCGAAGGAACTATTGAAGTTATGGGGTATAAAATATAAAATGGCCGCCAGCCTGTTGCAATGAAAATGATAGGCTGGCAGTCTATCCCACTACGCTCAAAAATCTCTGGACCCCTCATGAACCGTAATACGACAGCCAAAGACTATTTGTCTTATCGGGGATTGTTGCCCCTGGCAGGCCTTACCAGCATGGCAAGGGCTGTCGAGTGTCAGTGGAGTGTAAACCAAAGTACTGACCGGCTCAAGCGATTGCACTATGTGCTCAAACGTTTGTACGAAACCCTCACCGCTCGTATCACTTCCGAACCCATCTACGAACTCAAAACTGCTTTCAGCTATCACGCATACTTATGCGCCGAGTACACGACCAGCATTCGCAAACGTGTCGGCGAGATGCGAGTGCCTCCGTTAGGCTTGGATGACGTGCCCCATCCGTCGCTGAAGCTATTCATGGATGAGATTCTTGCCGCTCCAACAACGGCAGAACTGCTCCTGGGTGTTTACGAAATTGGTTTACCTGCTGTTTTGGCATCGGCCAAACAGCTACAGCAAGACGCACATCCGTTGGCCGATGCACCGACGGTACGATTATGCAAACTCATGCAATTTGAGTTGAATGAAGTCGTAGCGTTTGGCAAGCAGGCGATCGCTTCACTGGTTAGTTCCGATGATCGAATCACGACTCAGGATTGGCAAGCTTTGCTCCAGCAATGCTTGGCGAACGCCGGTGGTTTGGACGGTGTGTTGGAACAAACCGTTGGCTGCGAGTTAGTCCCTCATCACTCGGCGACGCTGTTTGAATACCAACGCGAACCCAAGCGGGACGAGCGATTTCGCGATAGCTATAACGCAGGCGTGAATCCCGAAGCGTTTTTGTATGATGAGCGGTTCTCAGCTCGCGACAAAACGTTGATGATGTACTACAAACGGATTCGTGAAATTGACGTTCCAGAAATGATGGCCAGTATCTTGGTCGATTTGCGAGGCGAAGAGTCTTGGGATTTTCACATGGAGATGATTCGTCAGCTCTGGGACGAAGCGCGTCATGCGATGATGGGTGAAGTCGGTTTTGTTTCACTTGGAATAGATTGGAGTCAAATCCCGATCAATTTCACTTGGTCTCGCAACTTGAATCTGCAGCTTAACGCTCGCGAGCGTCACGGGGTCTTGTTTTTTATTGAGCAAGGGCTGATGCCCAAGACGGGCAAGAAATACGAGTGGGAAGTTGGCATCCGAAGCGGTGACGGACTTTCAGGCATGTTTCAAGATTTTGATTGGGCCGATGAAGTATTGCATGCCCAGATCGGTCGACGTTGGTATGTACCTCGTTACAAATCGCTGCCGGAGGCGTTGGCCTACGGCGATAAATGCTGGACCAAGGTGGTTAGCCAGTGGCATGCCTATCGCGATCAAGGGCTAACGGAGCATCGCAATTGGTGGCCAGATCTTTATCAAGTTGCGTGTGCAAAATGGAATGTACAGCCAGATCCCGTTGCCCTCGCCTACGGCACGACCTATGAAGATTCGCGAGCCGATCTAAAGAGTCTTACGAATGAGTAGACCATTCCGAATCAATAATCAAATGAAACGAACCTGCAACCCGTTGATTCGAACTGGAATTCACTACTTCGTTGTGGCATGGTTCTTGGTTTTCTCGTCGGGTCGCACTCAGGCACAGTTCAGCTTCGAAGAAGCACCCATCAACTATGGCCAGATGCCGGCGACCGATCGTGTGGCCAAGCTCGCAGAAAAACTGAGATCTGGGAAAGTACGGCTGGATTACGACCAGAAACGTGATTATTTGCCAGCAATTTTGAAGGAATTGGACATCCCAACGTCCTCGCAGGCACTCGTGTTTTCTAAGACCAGCTTGCAAATTCACCGCATCAGTCCCGCAACGCCGCGCGCTATTTACTTCAACGACGATGTCTACGTTGGCTGGGTTCAGGATGGTTATATGATCGAGTTCGCTGCGATGGACGATGTTCAAGGCGGTGTTTTTTACTCGCTCCGTTTGGATGGTGGGAAGCCTCGGATTTCTCGCGACAATGGTTGCCTTGCCTGTCATTCATCCGTGCGAACGCAGCGCGTGCCAGGATTTTTCATTCGCAGCGTTTTTCCCCGCGAGGACGGGCGTCCCAGAGAAACAGGAACTGTGACGGACCATCGCAGCCCATTCTCTGAACGCTGGGGTGGGTGGTATGTGACAGGAAAACATGGTGACATGCGACACATCGGAAACGAGATTGCCAGCGATCCAGACGTTTCAGAGAAAGTTGATGTCGAACGAGGCGCGAATTTGTTGACATTACAGGATCGCCTCGACATCGCCCCGTATCCCGCTGCGGGTAGTGATATCGTGGCACTGCTTGTGATGGAGCATCAAATGCAAATGCAAAACTTCATAACGCTGGCAAGCTTCGAGACTCGCAAAGCGATGGAACTTGACCGAGTCGCGAACGCAGAGGCAGGTCGCCCCGCAGATTACCAAAGCGACGCGACAATCAAGCGAATTGCGACGGTCGGAGATAAGCTGATTGAGTACCTGCTGTTCTGCAACGAGGCCAAGCTTGAATCGCCAGTCGCGGGCACTTCGACGTTTGCGGAAGAATTTGTCCGCCGCGGCCCCGAGGACAAACAAGGCCGTAGTCTCAGGCAACTTGATCTGCAGACGCGGCTGTTCCGTTATCCATGCAGCTACCTGATTTACTCCTCCAGCTTCAACGCGCTTCCCGGCCCGATGGCAAAATACGTTCGCGGTCGTGTATTGAGCATTCTGCGAGGAGAAAGTGATGCAACGAACGATCGTTTCACGCATCTTTCTCAGGAAGATCGAAAAGCTATTCTGGAGATTCTTGAGGAATCAAAACCGGATTGGTCAATTTCGACGACCAGTCGGCTTTAACAATTCTTGCCAAAAAGAATATTTCAATTCGATAGCGTCACCGTGTCGAACAACGAAGGAGTAACGCTTTGTAACGATTGTGACGAGCGTTCGTTGTTTGAGGCGACTTATGGTATTGCTCAAGCTTAATCCACCGCACCGAACCGATTCACCATCGGTCGTCCGCAAGGTTCGTAGGTTCGTAGAGCTATCACTGCGTCTGTCGATTGCTGCGGTCTCATTGGTCTCACCGCTAATAGGTTGCCGTACTTACCACAACCTGCCGGAAACAATCGGCAATAACACCGCTCCCGTTGATGCGATCATGCGTCAAGTTGATTCCGGCGCGCCGCCAACGTCGTCGATGGAATCAACGAAAGCACCATTAACTCTGCGATCGCCGCAGGATTTTGACAAGGTTGAATATCTCGACTTGTCACTACAGCAAACGATCATTGTTGCAATGTCGAACGACTCGGTTCTTCGTGACCTTGGCGCGACGGTGTTGCGAGCACCGCAAGCGGTCATCACTTCCGAATTGCAAGGACTGGCCGAGACCGACCCGCAGGCTGGAATCGAAGCGGCATTATCGGCGTTCGACGCGCAATTCACCGCCATCGGCAAGTTTCAGAATAACGATCGGAGGTTCAATAACCGCTTCTTTGGCGGGGGTTCTAACGCGTTTAAACAAGACGTTCACGACTATCTGTTTCAGATCTCAAAGCGTACGGCAACAGGTGCGCAGCTTGCCGTCCGTAGCGTCACCGATTACGACGCCAATAACGCAACCGGCAACTTGACCAATAGTGCATGGCAGACACAACTGCACGCCGAAGCACGACAACCATTATTGCAAGGTGCAGGAGCAACCTTCAATCGAATTGCCGGCCCAGGATCACGACCTGGTGTATACAACGGTGTGCTGATCGCGAAGGTCAACAATGACATCACCGCGACGAAATTTCGCCAAAGCACGCGAGACTACTTAAGCAACGTGATCAACGCATATTGGGATCTTTATTATGCCTATCGCGATTTGAGTGCCAAGCGCGACTCTCTCGACCGCAGCCGCAGTACATGGCAAGGCTTTCAAGTGCAAAAGACCGAAGGGCGACAATCGGGTGCGAACGAAGCTCTCGCTCGCGAGCAGTATTATCGCTTTGAGTCCGATACGCAGGATGCGATCACGGGCAAACTGGTTCAACGGACCGCTGTCAACAATTCGTCCTCCGGTGGCACGTTCGCTGGGCTGAGCGGCGTTCAAGCGGCTGAGCGACGTCTGCGACTGCTCATTGGGATGCCGATTACGGACGCGATGTTGATTCGTCCGAGTGAAACCCCAAGCATCGCCCCGATTGCCTTTGATTGGGATTCCATCACGATGGAAGCGATGCAGTTGCGGAGCGAGTTACAACAACAGCGACTTGTCATCCAGCGACGTCAAATGGAGTTGCTCGCCGCTAGAAATTTTTTAATGCCGCAGCTAGATTTGATTAGCATTTATCGGGTTCGCGGTCTTGATCAGCAGCTCGCTGGTGACAATTCTGCATTTCAACAACTTGGCAGTTTCGATTACCAGGAATATCAAGCTGGCATCGAATTGGTGCTACCAGTCGGTTTTCGCCAAGGACATGCTGCCGTTCGCTTTGCACAGTTTCAAATCGCGCGAGACAAGGCAATCTTAAGAGAACAGGAGCGTCAAGTTTTACATGACTTGACAGCGATCGTTGCCGATTGCGATCGGTCTTATGTCCAGGTCGCAACCAGTCTCAATCGTTACTTGGCCGCGAGCGATGCGCTCGATGCATTGGAGGCAAATCGGCAGAATGGCTTGCCCGTTAACCTGGAGCAACTGCTCGATGCACAACGGCGGGTCAGCGAAGCTGAAAGCCGTTACCACCTTTCCCTATCCGAATATGCAGTCGCGACAAAGAACGTCCATTTCGAAAAAGGAACGCTGATTGAGTTCGCTAACCTACTGGTGGTCGACGATCATGCGGTCGGCGAGGCAATCTTTGGCGAGGCTCCGAAAAACGCTAAAACGGAAGCGAAAACCGAAGATTCCACAGGAGAAACGGTGGCTCCTGTCGGTTCCTAGCCGCTGGACAATGCCAGCACCCTACGCACGACTTGCCGTACGCGATAGGGTTATGCGATGATTTGCATGGAGCGAATCACGTTCGACGGGGTAGTCGGCGAATCCTAAAACGTTCTTTCGGAGCATGCCAAAGTGGAATTGCTTAATATCGTTTCCCGCATTGTCCATGTCGCGACCGCGATCACACTGGTCGGCGGGACGGTTTTTACTCTATTCGTTCTAATGCCGTCGGCAAAGCTGCTTTCGCAGGATGCACATGATCTGCTCGCAGTCGAAGTCAAGGCGCGCTGGAAACGGTTTGTCCACGTCGGCATCTTGTTGTTCTTAATAACGGGTTTCTACAACTACTTCCAGGCGATCGGTCTCCATAAAGGTGACGGTCTCTACCATGGACTCGTTGGCACCAAGATCTTGTTGGCATTCGGAATTTTCTTTATCGCTTCTGCACTGGTTGGTCGCAGTGCGAAACTTCAGGCAATGCGTGACAAGAAGAGTTTTTGGCTGAAGGTACTGGTTTTGATGGCTGCGGCAATCGTGGCGATCTCGGGCTACGTCAAAGTACGAGGCGTTAAGCCAACAACGGTACAGGTGTCCGTCGTAACTCGCAATTGACTGTCCGGGGTCTCAATGACAGTTCGATCAATAACTGTCCGGTTTTTGAAGTGGGATAGGCTTCCAGCCTTTTTATACCCCACAACTTTTTCTTAGACCCTTGCCAGCTTGCCGCGTGGAATTAAGTAAGTGGGTAAGGCTGAGGCCCTTTCGGGCCTCATGCCTCCCCGTTGTCGCGAGAGGGTTAATTCCCTCTATTTACCGGCGTGCATCTTTCTTG
>JAYVSE010000349.1:0-5206 GCA_043775635.1 Planctomycetaceae bacterium
AAGACGTTTGGAAGCATCAGTTTCCGGTTGCTAATTTAGTCACACGATGACTAAAATTCTGGTCCGCCTCTAGATACTAGGGGCTGGGGGTGAGGGGCAGTGCGGCGCAAAGATTACCTGTGTTTTACGGTGTTTTTCCTGCGCGGCCAGCCCCCTCATCCCCAGCCCTTCTCCCCGGAGTACCGGGGAGAAGGGAGCCTATTTTTCTTAAGCTTGCGACATTCTGGGCAAGCCAGACGGAAATCGGGAACAAAAATGACACGCTCGACAAACAGTTTTTCAGCGTGGGTTGTTAAAGATTTGCGATTAACATCAATTGTATCGGCGCAGGAATTGTTTCCTAAGCCAACGGCTATGTTGTTTAGCGCCGTGGGCGTAAGAAACGAATGCTTAAAATAAAAACGGCGCAATCAATTCGTCACTACTTCATTCGTTAGGTTCAGCGGTAAAACAGTGTCCGATACGCTTGCATTTCTGCGAAATTTCATTCGCCAACCTGGCACCATCGGTGCGATTGCCCCTAGCAGCAATGCCCTCGCCCAAGTGATGGTCGATAGTGTCGATTGGTCGACAACAAAAGCGTTGATCGAATACGGTCCCGGTACAGGCGTGTTCACACAGCGAATTGTTGAGACCATGAAACCAGGAACCAAGTTTTTCGCCATCGAACAATCGCCGACTTTGGCGGAAATGACTCGCAGCCGTGCTCCTGGCGCGACTGTCTACGAAGACAGCGTTGCCAATGTCGTCGAAATTTGCCGGCGTGAGTCAATCCAACAGGTCGATGCTGTTTTGTGCGGATTGCCCTGGGCTTCGTTTCCCGTATCGCTTCAGAAAGAGTGCTTCGACGCGATGCTGCATGTCTTAAAACCCGGTGGCACATTCGCGACGTTTGCGTATTGGCAGGGGCTGCTATTGCCAGCCGGTTTGCGGTTTCGCTCACTGCTAAAACAAACGTTCAGCGAAGTGAAACACAGCCCAACCGTGTTTCGCAATTTGCCTCCCGCATTCGTCTATCGCTGCAAGCTTTAGTAAGCGAAAGGCACGGCGCGGCGGCGATGCTGTTTCACTCTTGGCCCTTCGTTGTACTACTGTTATTAACGCTTGGTACCTGCTCGGCCATCCCACCAAAGTCACGATGGCTGGTACTGCTTGTCAGTAGTCTGGTGTTCTATGGATGGTGGCGCGTCGATTATTTAGCGCTGATGTTGCTAACAGCGATGTCCTGCTACGTTGCAGCCATCGTTATCGAAGGAGCTCGCGAGGAATGGAAAAGACGAGCTGCGATGGTTGCGGTGGTTACTACGAACGTCGCTATCCTTGGACTTTTTAAATATTGGGGTTTGTTTGCCGAACTCGTCAATGCGCTAAGTACTACCGGGTTGCGACCAGAGCTGGGACTGCTGTTGCCAGTGGGCATTTCGTTTTACACGTTCCAGTCGATTGGCTACGCGATCGATGTCTATCGTCGCAAGGTTTCTGCTGAACGAAATCCCGCGAGGTTCTTATTATTCGTAAGTTTTTTTCCTCAATTGGTTGCTGGGCCGATCGAGCGCTCCACGCGATTGTTGCCCGCTCTGCGTAAACCGATTGTATTTACCGCTGCCGGATTTCGCTTTGGCTTATGGCTAATGGTCTGGGGCTTTTTTAAAAAGCTCGTGATCGCCGACCGCGCCGCGCTGTTTGCTGATAATGGATTCGATCACGTTAGCGACTGCGGCGGAGCGGTATTGATCTTTTCGATTTATGCGTTTGCCATTCAGATCTATTGTGATTTTTCTGCTTACAGTGACATCGCGTCTGGCACCGCGCGACTATTTGGCATACGACTGATGCGAAACTTCGACCGGCCTTATGGATCCGAGAGCCTACGCGAGTTTTGGACGCGGTGGCATATTTCGCTGTCAACTTGGTTTCGCGATTACTTGTATTTTCCGCTTGGTGGCAATCGTGTTGGTCCCATTCGCTGGACGATGAACATTATGTTCGTATTCGCTGTCAGTGGCCTTTGGCATGGCGCTGCATGGACTTTTTTATGGTGGGGACTTCTGCATGGCTTCGCCATCGTTTGTGAGCATCTTTGGAAACCACTTCCACGCTTGTTTCGTTGGTTGATCACCATTCATATCGTGCTTCTTGGCTGGGTATTGTTTCGCAGCGATTCGCTTGCGAGTGCCTCGCAGGTGCTGGGACGAATCGCCTCAGAACCGATTTCCTTGGCTGGGTTCCGACCCTCCGATTCGAACGGGTTAGACGTCGTGATTCTGGCAATTGCAATCGCGTGGCTGTTCGCAGTCGAAAGACCGTTGGCAACTAACTTGCGCTGCAGTGCGATCTCCTGGATGGGTGGCAAGAAACGTCAGTGGACGACTCCGGTCGTGGCGATCACCTGCTTCCTCGTGCTAAATTTTGGGCTCTTTAGCAATCCATCTCGATTTATCTATTTCCAATTTTGAAACGTCTCGCTGAACGGCAATTGAGAACAGAATCCCAGCTTAGCATCGTCCGGAAAATAACTGTCGGATCTTGTTAAAGATCCCCGCGTGGAAGGATCTTTAACAAGATCCACTACGACTTTAATTTCCCGCACGATGCTTAGTTGGACACGTCCTGTGGTATACTCGTACCGAGGAACAAAATCATGATAAAGATCAAGTATTCCGGTGATGCCCTTTGGGAAAGGATTGAAAGAGCCGTGGAGATCGTAAAGGACCGTCTTCGACGTGTAACCCGAGCCCTTAATACCGCAAACATTCCGTACGCTGTAATTGGTGGTAATGCCGTACAGCATTGGGTTTCTCAAGTCGACGAATCGGTCGTCCGTAACACACGTGATGTCGATATCATCTTGAATGAATCGGATTTGGATCGCGCGATACCAGCTTTGGAGGCAGTGGGGTTCATCTACCGCCGCTCCGCTGGGGTGACGATGTTCTTGGATGGTCCTGATGCCAAAGCCCGTGATGCCGTTCACGTTGTCTTTGCGGGAAAGAAAGTTCGCGAAGAATATTTAGAAGCCGTTCCCGAGATCGACGAATACGCACTCATCGAAGACGCTCGCACTTTGCCATTCGATCGATTGGTCAAAATGAAACTGACGTCATTTCGACGAAAGGATCAAGTCCACTTGCTCGACCTGATTTCGATTAATCTGATTGACGAAAGTTGGCTTGAACGATTCTCGCCTGAGCTGCGACTTCGATTGCAGGAACTGCTTAATGATCCTGATGGATAGTACAATTGCGAGTGGAGGAATTGAATGGTTGAATTTACAATCAACGGTGAAGAGCTTTGGATTAGGATGGAGCGAGCTGTGGAGAAAGTCAACGAACGGCTTCGGAAAACGGTTCGCATCCTTGAAGAGGCAAAAGTTCCTTATGCTGTGATCGGCGGCCAGGCCGTTAGGGCATGGGTAGCTCAGGTCGATGAGGCAGCGTTGCGCACGACGCGCGACGTCGATATACTCGTTCGACCCGCAGATTTTGCGACCCTGAGTCAGGCAATGACCAACGCCGGGTTTCATCATCGTAACACGACAGGGCTCGATATGTTTGTCGAGCATCCCGAAGCATCAGCGCGTGATGCTGTTCATGTGCTTTTGGTCGGAAAAATCGAACGGGATGGAGAACCCAATCCTGATATTGAGCCCTGGGTTCGCGCAAATGATTTTCGGGCAATAGCCCTTGAAACACTCGTTCGAATGAAACTGAACGCATTTCGCGACAAAGATCGAGTCCACCTACGAGACATGATTTCATTAAGTATGATCGACTCAACATGGCTAGATCGTTACCCGACACGACTACGGTTACGATTGGAGGAATTACTAAACGACCCAGAAGGCTAACCCTGAACGATAAGTATGATGGACACAATCTTGGCCATGGGCATCAGTGGTCTCGGCGATTCCAATAAATCTGTGACCTTCTGTTGGTCGCTGTCGCACGAGTTCCGGATTCACCCAGTATTGGAGTAAATATGAGAACGATGACACTGAGCTTGGTGCTTGCAGTCCTAGCGGCGGCTTGCTCTTACGCAGAAGACGGAACATTTTTAACGGTGGAAGATGCAGGCCCGGATTTTTCAATTCAGGGCGAGTACCAGGGAGAGATCAAGCACAACGGCAGCAACGTTAAGCTTGGGTTCCAGGTGGTTGCGCTAGGGGAACATAAGTTTGACGCCGTCACTTATCCTGGCGGCCTGCCGGGCGATGGCTGGAACGGAAAAGAAAAATTCGCGGCCAATGGCGGCACGGTTGATCAAGTTACCAAGCTCTCCGCCGCCGGCCATGGCTACGCGATTATTGGAATCGGCGAAGCTGCGGTGTATGGCGAGAATGACGAACTGATGGGCACTTTGAAGAAGGTCGAACGCAAAAGTCCGACTCTTAACGCAAAGGCACCTGAAGGAGCCGTTGTGCTGTTTGATGGTAAATCAGCCGACCAATTTGAAAGAGGAATGATCACGATGAATGACCTGCTTGCAGCAGACTGCGAGACGAAGGAAAAATTGGGCGATCACGCTTTGCATATTGAGTTCCGCACACCATTCAAACCAGCCGCGCGTGGCCAGGAGCGAGGAAACAGTGGCGTCTATATTCAGGGGCGATACGAGTGTCAGGTTCTCGACTCGTTCGGACTCGAAGGCGAAAACAATGAATGTGGCGGCATTTATTCAATTGCTCGCCCGCAAGTCAACGCCTGTTTTCCTCCGCTGACATGGCAGACCTATGACATGGACTTCAAAGCCGCCGTTTTCGAGAACGACAAGAAAGTCAAGAATGCTCGTGTGACGATTCGCCATAATGGCATTGTTATCCACGATGATCTTGAGCTGACTCATGGAACACCTGGCAAGAATCCTGAAGCCGCCGGTCCAGACGTGATCTATCTGCAAGGCCATGGAAATCCCGTCGTGTATCGCAACATCTGGGTTGTGAAAAAGTAATCCAAACCAAATCAACCACTCGATACGAATGGTCGACGAACCATCATTCAACGGATTGGGTTTGACTGGGCTTTATCCTGGGCTGTTAAAAATTTGCTATTGTGAGCAAAAAGCCTTTGCGCAAGTTTAATTCCATAATCTTGCCGCGTGCGGGGCTTGCCCCCGTCGGGCCACGATCACAACCAGATGGCAAAGAAGAAATGACGTCGGCCACGGGCGGAGCTTGTCTCCGTCGGGCCATGATCAGAAAATGATCGTG
>JAYVSE010000350.1:0-16953 GCA_043775635.1 Planctomycetaceae bacterium
TCAAGAAGTTGCAAAATTTACTCGCAGCCTCCATCCCGCAAGAATACCGAGTCGCCGCATGATAAGCTGCCCTATTAGCGCAACTTCAAAACTTACGCAGCGGGTTACTATAACAACGGCCCGCTAGCCACGGGCCGTCAACGGTATGCGTCCTGCCGTAGGGCCCGACGCTAGCGCGTACGGCTCACTAAACCAACAGCCCGCTCGCGGGCAATGGAGAAATGGAGAACGGCTGTCTGGTAAAGATAACATTTTTGGCACCGGTTGGGGTTGTCTGGTAAAGTAGAGTGGCAAACGTCGCGTTTTCGAAAAAATATTGTGAAACGTATTTTAATTTTCTGATTTTTAATTCGAAAAATCCGCGCGCCGTTATCTGTCACGGTCGCACTATTCTCCTTGTCACGATGAATACACACGAAATAGCTGCCGATAATGCATCCGATCGACCCGTTGAGGCTTACGATCTGGTGACTGTTTCGGATGCGGATTTACTGGATGCTTGGCAACGTGACCAGAGTCGCGACGCGCTGGCAACTTTGGTGCATCGCTACGCTGTGATGGTGCTTAGTGTTTGTCGCCGGCGCTGCCGCTCGGGAAGCGATGCAGAGGACGCATTTCAAACGACGTTTTTGTACATGGCCCGCCATTGCCACAAGATTCGCCAACCCGAACGATTGCCTGGCTGGTTGCATCGCGTGGCTCAGCGAGCTTCGATCGCAACATTTCCGACAAGGCAACGCGAGGTTCCATTGATCTCCGAAGTACCGGCCGATCCCGATGATCCACTTGAAAAGCTCGCTCGGCGGCATGAAGCTATTGTGTTGGATGAAGAATTGGCGGATTTGCCAGACCATTATCGCGCTGCATTAGTGATGCACATTTTAGAAGGCCATTCACTGGCTCGCTTGGCCGAACAATTTGGTACTACCGTCGGAGCCATTCGCGGACAGTTGCAGCGTGGCAAAAAGCTTCTGGCGCAGCGGTTACGGCGGCGCGGCGTTGTGCCAGTGATCGCTTTCGCTTCAGCCGCAACTTGTTCCGTATCGTTGGCCTCAGCGGCAACTGTCAGCAACTCATTCATTCAGTCGATCGACTCCGCACAATTGCCGGTCTCACCGATTGCACCGTCTTGTCTCGAACCGTTACTCAACGAAGGATTTCAACTGATGAAGATGCCATTTGTCTCAAGCGTCGCCGCCGTCGGCTCATTGCTGGTAGGCTTGATTGTTTTCGGTAGTTTAGGTGCCAAGGCCATTCCCGCTGACGATGGACCAGTGGTGTTGTTTCAAGGCCTCGTTGAGCCCTCTGGCACTGGGCAGCCTAGTGTCGTTGCCATCAACGCAGGCAGTATCGCTGGCAAGGCTAGCGATGGTTCTGCGGGAATGGAGCAAGCGTCCGTGCCACCGCCTGCGACGTCGACGTCTTCAAATATGGTGTGGCAGGAAAAAATTGTTCAACCGACTCTCGACAGCCAAGCTTCCATGGACGCATCTGCCGCGTTGCAAAATAGTTATGCGTTAGAGGGAACTGTCACTTTGCATGACTTGCCAGCCATGCTCAGCGAAGTCACCAATGCGGCGGTTTGGCTAGACCAGCGAGCTATCGAATTCGCAACGGTAGATGGATCCGAATCAACCGAGTTCAGCGGTAATGAGGAGTTGCTTGCCACATCGCTGCATCGATACCTGAATCCGCTTGGATTGAAAGCGACGGTACAAAATGAGGGTCTCGTGATTACTGCAGACCATCTAGCGCTCGCACGAAAAGGAATCGGTGCTTCACAGTGGGTCAATATCGACGAGCAAGCGGAACGAAGCATTGCATCTGCATTGAAAAAAACGGTGTCGACAAGTTTTGTGGAAGAAACACTGCAGAGCGCGATTGAAATGCTTAGCGGACAAGGCAATATTCCGATCATGATTGATGCCAAAGCACTTGAGGAAACCGGACTTGCAGTCGATGTTCCAGTCACGCTGACAATCAATGATGTGAAGCTTGGCACGGCACTGGAGGCAATGCTTTCCCCATTAGATTTGACCTACACGGTAAAGCGAGAGATTCTTCATGTAACAACGCGTGACGCGCGCGAACAAACCCCACTGATTCGGTTGTATTGGTTAGACGGAACAGGGTTTCCTCAGGGAAATTTCAACCAAGTCATCGAATCGATTCAGACGACCATTGCGGAAGATATGTGGGCGGCAAACGGAGGTTTCTCAAAGATGTCACCGCTTCCGAGCGGCACCCGTAGCGGTTTACTTGTCTCAACGACTTACACGGTTCATCAAGAAATCGAAGCATTGCTTAGTAAACTGCGAGAGATCAATTTCGGTGTTGATCCGGTTGTCGAGCGGGTTCAAGTTCCAAGAGTTCAAAGCGACATGGGCCTAGGTGGTGGTGGTATTGGCGGTGGTGGAGGAGGAGGTTTTGGTGGAGGAGACAGTGGTGGCTTCTTCTAGTGGTTTAAGCATTAAATAACATTGCTTGGAAAACAGTAGGATGGGCACTCTTGCCCGTCCATGAGCGCGAAAAAGACGGCCAGGAGTGGCCATCTTACGATCCAGATCAATTCGTTCTTTGACCACTAGTTGAGTCAGCGATGTAAACGTTTTACTCGGCGACGTCCTTCGTTGCTTTGATGGCAAGCCGCGCTGCGGTTTCATGCGTGATGAGAAGTGCCGAGCGGTTGCGAAAGAAAAAGCTGCTGCCCCACTGAATGATCACCAGCACGCGGTTAGAAAACTGCGTGATTTCCATCAGATGGATGACAAGCCAGACCAGCCATGCGGTCAAGCCGCTCAGTTGTCGCGTACCCACCATGGCAACCGCTTGATATCGGCCGATCACCGCCATACTGCCGCGATCACGATACTTGAAAGGCTTGTCAATGGTGCGTCCAGACGCCATCGCAACGATTCTCGCGGCGACGTATTCGCCTTGCTGCATTGCAACCGGGGCGAGACCGGGCAATGGCTTTCCGTTCTCACCGATGCAGTTCGTCATGTCGCCAATGGCCATGATTTCGGGATGGTTCGCGACACTAAGGTCTGGGTTGACGACAATATGCCCTGCACGGCTATTGGTCGCTCCCGTTGCCGCAGCAAGCTTCTTGGCAAGCGGTGACGCGGCGACGCCAGCGGCCCAAATCACCGTTCTCGTGTCGATTCGTTCTTCCGTGGAATTGGCTTTAATTATTACGTGACCATCAGCGATCTCGGTAACCATGCTGTTAGTTCGTAGTTCAACGCCGAGTTTACCAAGCGCGGCGACCACTTTGGCACCGAGCGATTCGGGATAAACGCCAAGTGGCCGAGGTCCGCCTTCGATCAGCATCACGCGGGCATCGGATGGATTGATGTTGCGAAAATCATTTTTGAGCGTGTAGTTCGCGATCTCAGATAATGCGCCTGACAATTCGGTTCCGGTTGGGCCTGCACCGACGATTACAAACGTCAGCCATGCTGCACGTTTTATGGGATCGGTTTCTCGTTCTGCATTTTCGAACGCCACCAGAATGCGGCTGCGAATTTCGGTCGCGCCTTCAATCGTCTTGAGGCCTGGTGCAAATGGTTCCCAGTGGTCGTTGCCAAAATAGCTATGGGTCGCACCGGCAGCGAGAACCAAGTAGTCATAGGGCAGCGTCCCGTCAGCCAGGATGACTTGTTTGGCCTCGATATCGAAGTCAACCACTTCGGCAAGGATGGTTGTGCAATTCTTTTGCTTACGCAGCAGGTGCCTTAAAGGCGAAGCGATGTTCGCCGGAGACAAGTCTCCAGTCGCCACTTGGTAAAGCAATGGTTGAAACAGATGGTGATTGCGACGATCGATCAGCGTAACGAGCAGTTTTGCTTTACGAAGTTCGCGGGCCGTTTTGAGGCCACCAAAACCGCCACCGACAATGACGACGCGACAGAGGTGTTCTGACATGGGAGATATCACTCGATCGTCTTCAGGCTAATGTCCTTGAACTCGGCAAACATTGGCTTTCCTGCATGAAGCTGGAGTGCCACGATACCCTCGGACAGCGCCAACTTGGGTTCATTGTCGGTAAAGTCAAGAATCAACGTTCCGTTAAGGTAGTGTTGGATGTGATTTCCATTGGCGACGATGCGAACTTGATTCCAATCGTCGAGCTTCATCAGTTTTTCGAAACCGGCTTGGTCGATAAGCGATCCTTTCGATTCCTTGCCGCCTGCGTTCCAGACTGCTTTCTCACCCGCGGCACAAATACGACCGCGCTTGCCGCCTTCGTCATAGATAAAGCCTGAAACATCCGGAAACTTATTCTGATTGCGAATTTCGTGCTGGTAACCGCGAACGACCCATTCATTTTTTCCGCTACCATCGTTGATATGTTTGGAGCGGTATTGAATACCGGAGTTGTTGGTTGCGTTGCAACGGAACGAAACTTCTAATTCGAAGTTCTTTACCGTTCCGCCCTGCCAGATCAAGAATGTGTTGCCTTTGGCTGCATTTTCCTCGGTGGTTTCGCCGTGAATGACGCCATCGCGAACGGACCACAATCGCGTGTCGCCACTCCAGCCAGCGAGGTCTTTGCCATTAAACAAAACTTTTGCTTCGCCACTAGCCGCTTTAACGGTGTCGTCGGCTTGGGAAAGGTCCGTGTACACGACGAATAAGGACGTGGCAAATAAGGCGGCGATCACGCACGAACAAACACGATTCATCTTTTGAATTCCAGGTTATCGGTGTGGTGGGTTGGTTTTTGAAGTGGGATAGGCTTCCAGCCTGTCATTTTCGATGCGACAGGCTGGAAGCCTATCCCACTAATTGATCGAGCGATACTAACAAGGAAACCGCATTGTATTCGACTCTGGCTCGGTCCGCTGGAGCCAGTTTCGGTTATTATCAATAGGTCGCGATTTTACTTTTCCTCACCCAATCTAACGTTTTTTGTGAACGACCTCGCTAATTCCCAGTTAACGGACCCAGAAGCCGTTTTTCTTCGTCGCGTGCGCCAAGCGAGCATTTCGGTGCTGGGAGAAAGTGCGGCTGGACGGGCCGTGCGCCAGCTTTGCGATTCTCATTCCGCAGCCCGCCGGTCATTGACGACCGATCGTGCTGCTGGCGCGATGGTCGTTGCGGTGGTCGGTGCAACCGGGCAAGGAAAGTCATGGCTGATGCGTCAGTTCATCAAGTTTCCTTCGGTTGCGAACGCCATCCGTAGCGGGAATAACGCTGACGAAGCGACGGAACGGATCACCTGGGTCGGCCCCAATCCACCGGCCAACCTCGACATTCGTTTTGAGCAATATCTGCACTGCGCCAGTGACCAGATGTATTCTTTGGGTTCGCCCTATCTATTGGTCGATTCCCCTGGCGTAACGGACGATCGCCGCGATGTGGCGGAGACGGCTCGTTTAGCTCTATCGATGGCAAGTGTGCTGTTGATGGTGGTTCGGCGCGATCAATTGCGAAGCTACGCGGTTGACTTGCTGGCGTCTGCGAGCGAAGGCTCCTTGGTGGTACCGGTAATCAATGCCGTCAATGAATCGAGTGACTCCCTGCGCGCGGACTCACTGCGCGCGGACTCACTGCTTACGGATTCGGAAGCGTTCGTTGCCAGGATTCGCCGCGCCGCCCCGCGCAGTCAGGTGACGGCAGCGGTTCATATTGCCGACTTCGAGACCGGCGCGCGGCAGGAATCGATTGTCGGCAGCGACGCGCTCGCATCGATCTATCGTGCGCTGGTTGCAGAGCTAGCTCAGGGCGATTCGCTCGGTCGAATGGTACATCGCTTGGCTGCAATGGATGCAAAGTTCCGCACCGCGTTGCACTCCAGCTTACGGGGGCAATTGCCGAGTTTGACGATCGCGGTGCAACATCTCAACGAGCAAGCACGGCAGCTTCCCGAAGAAATCGCGGCCAGCCTCGTCGGCGGAGGACCGGCGCTGCGCGCTGGCATCCGTTCGCGGTTGCGCGCGAGTTCACTGACCGATACTTCGGGCATTTGGTTTCCGTATCGCACGATCCTTGGTGTGTTGAGTTTGACCAGCGGTGCGTGGGATCGCGTTGTATTGTCGCTCGCCGGTTCATTGCCATCGTTAATCGGTGCTGCATATACCGGCGTTCGCAATTTGACTCAGTCCAATGCGATTGCAAGCGACATACGCGAAGGCATCCGAAAACGCAGTGCAGCAGCCGTCGCCGATCGTCTTGGGCCGCTTGCTACGCGATTTCGAACGGAAATACATCGGCTCAGCAACAATGAAACCGCCAGCGCGGTCGATCAATCGCTCACCAATCACGATTCAAGCCGACTTCGAACGCAGCCAGCGTTTCTTGCCGGACTGGATTCGCTACAAGAACAATCGCAACAGATATTTGATTCAGAGATTGATCGCGCTGCCATTCCACGCGGCATGGCGACGCTCTGCGGTATCGTCGGCACAATTCTATTCTGGTCGCTGATGGCGGGCCCGGTCGTGACGCTCTATCGAGACTACATTCAAGCAAGCCTGGCGTCATTGATTGACTTCACAGGCGACCTCAGTCGGTTTCCTCGTCCAGACCTGGCGACGGTGCTGACCAGCGTCGTGTTGTCCGTTTTACCAACGGCAATTTTTGCCATGCTAGTGCTCTCTTGGGTTCAAGGCCGACGGCGCGTCGACCCAACGGAACAAGCAATCCGAGATCGGCATCGCGATGCAATTTCACGATTACAAGAACAACGTGTACTGAGACTCGAATGGGATGATCCGTTGCTTGCCGATGCAGAGTTCTTGCTTTCTGCTGGCGCGGTCGAAAGCGTAACCAAACCAATGTGGACGGAGCCTCGGCGATGAATTTGATGCTTGCGATTTCGCCTTCTTTAATTGCGCAAGTAGGTGCCGCAAACGCGGATGCATCCAAAGCCAACCAATCCAGCAGCTTTCTCGACATCGTCTTCAGCGGTGGACCTGTGGGCGTTGCGATCATGTTGGTCTTGCTGGGGCTTAGCATCATCACCGTCTACCTCGTTTTTGATCAAGCGATGACGCTAAGGCGGCGTGAGATCATCCCCGATGGATTGCAAGACGCGGTGCGCCAATCGTTACTGCGTGGCAACGTGGCCGAAGCCGATGCCGCGTGTCGTCGCCAACCAAGCGTCCTCAGCTACACTTTGCTTTGTGGGCTGGGCGAAATTGACCTTGGTTGGAAAGACGTTGAAAAGGCCGTCGAAGACGCGCTTGGCGAGCAGCTTGCAAGATTGATGCGAAAGATCGAGTATCTATCAGTTATCGGAAACATCGCACCCATGGTCGGGCTGCTTGGCACTGTTACCGGGATGATTATGACATTTCAGCAAGTCGCCACGTCCGCAGGCGCGGCGGGGGCGGGCGATCTGGCCGAAGGCATTTATCAAGCATTGGTGACAACCGTTGGCGGGCTGGTGATCGCGATTCCAGCGCTAGGTGCCTTTGCAATTTGTCGCAATCGAGTCGATTCGTTGATCGCGGATGTCTCGCATCAATCTGGGCATGCGTTGGCACCGATCAAACGCCGATCGACAGCCCGACGAGGCGAGCGACTGACCGTTATTCCTCAAGGGACGAAGCCCGCGCCACCAACGGACTCGCGTTAAAAATGAGGACCATCAAAGACTCTGGACGAACAACCGCATCGGCAAACATGACGCCGATGATCGATGTCGTGTTCTTGCTCATCATTTTCTTCCTTGTCTCCAGTCACATGGCACAACAAGAAAATCATATGCCACTCGATTTGCCGACTGCATCAACTCATCAAACGGATGCTCTGCTTTCCCAACGAATGACCATCAACATCCATCACGACGGACAGATTCAAATTGGCACAGCGACGGTTGAACCCGATCGCGTCGCAAGGTTGCTGGTCAAGCATCAAAGCACGCACGATGCCTCGGCCGCCGTACGAATTCGCACCGACAAGACGGTAACCTATGGAATCGTCGAACCCTTGTTGAGAGAAATCGCATCAGCAGGCATCGTCGATATCACGTTTGCTGTACGTCAGGAAAAGTAGCCATGCGATTGCCGACTCACCGCCGATCGTCTTCGTTTGATTTGCAGATGACGGCAATGATCGATGTCGTATTTCTACTCTTGATTTTTTTCCTCTGGACGAGCAGTTTCGAAGAGCCTGAATTCGACCTTGCCAGTGCACTTTCCCTGCCACCCGTCGGAAACAGTCAGCGCAGTGTCGAGACACCGCAGATGCCTTTTGATGAGATCGTGATTCGCATCGTTCAGTCGAGCGACGGTCGCCAAGAACTCAGGCTCAACGAATCCATTGTTCCCTCACTTCCTCAGCTAAAAACAAAACTGTCCTCCATCGTTTCCATCGGTGTTCAACCTGCGGTCATCGTTCACCCAGATTCCATGATTTCGATGGAAGCGGCGATCGCGGTTTATGACGTTGCGAGAGCCGCCGGGTTTGACCGCGTACTATTCACCACAACGCCATGACACCACAACGATTGCTCCGACTGCCTTGGCTGCCACGGCTGCCAGCGAACTTCGCACGATGCAGCGGCATCGTAGCGATGGTTACGCTGCTTGTAGTTGGCATTCTTGGTGCCAAGGCCGATGACTCGCCTGTGCGTCGGCGGACTGACTCGGCCGATGCAGACCTAATCACGGAATTGCTGGCAGTTGGCATGGTCAACACGGCGATTAAAATTTGCGAACGGCACACGGACGATTCGCAAACGAGTGGCGACGATCAAGTCCGCTGGTTGATTCAATGGTCACGGGCGCAGGTTGCTTTGATGCTGCGCGATCGGCCAGAATTAGAACAGACGTATCTTGTGGAAACGATTCGAAAGCTCGAAACGTTTCTGCTGAACAATCCTGAACACTCACGAGTTCTATGGTTAAGATTTCAAAGCAGCCTAGTCGAACTGGCAGCCGCGAAACGCGCGGTATTGATGGCTGCTTTAAAAACCGACGACGATCCAGAACGAGACGCAGCACTGAAAAGAATTGTTCGTGTGGCCAATTCTCTACGTGACCTTTCGAAGTCAATCGAAGAAGACATCGCCATGGAAAGAACCAAGGCGATCGACTCCGTGCGGGTCCAAGATTTAGTGTCGCTTGCGGTTGTCGTTGCAACCAAACGGATCGAAGCCGTCATGGTTCGTGGCGAATTGTTTACCGAGGCTTCCAACGATTACGTGGCTGCCGCGACGGAATCCTTGGCCGCATCGAGAGCATTGTTCAACTCGATGCGGCCTGGTTCGGATGGACGAAACGACTTGATGCGATATCTTGCCGAATCGCTACGACGGACAGGTGAACTCGAACAAGCTTCCATTACCATCGCACCGCTGCTGGAAACTGACTTGCAAAATGATGCGACTCGGGCGCTGGCAGCGAGAATCGCGATCGACCATGGCGATCTGACTGCCGCAAGCGATCTCCTACATTCGCAGGACAGCCGTGAATCGAGTTCAGGAATTGAGTCGGATTTGATGAGCTTGCATCTCGCGATTGCAGTTTCGGAAAGCGATAAGACAAAGTCGAAGCAACTGCAACGAGAGATCGGTGACCGGGTCCAGCGAATTGGAAAGCAGCATGGTGACTATGCTCGCCGTCGTGCCGAAAGTTTGGTTCTCGGAACGTCGATTGCAACGACGCAGAGCGAACTTGATCCCAGGATTATCATCGCGCAAGCCGCAAGCCGCTTGCGCGATGGTCAAGCCGACCAAGCGGCCCAGTTTCTCGCGACGGCTGCTCGTAGTACACGCGATTCGAGTGCTGCTGTTCAACTCGCTATCGCGGGTGCCGCAGCGTTTCGACAGGCCAAGGACATCAAGAATGCAGCCGGGCTGTTGAGAGAAATTTCACTCGCGCATTTCGAAACCAAGGACGCCGCGAAGTTACATTTGCAATCGGCGGTCATGCTTGCCGATTTCGCGTCACCTGAGTCATTGATCGAACACCTCCAGGAATGCCGAGTCACTTGGCCGCAGGACGCTGCGGCGGCGACGGCGACCGATTGGATCGTGCGACTCCACGAAGCACGCCGCGAATGGGAAGCGGCCGCACGGATTGCAAGTAGCGGGAATCCGTCCTGGATGACTCCTGAACGAGTGACCGCAGCGGTTGATTTATGGATCAAGACAATATTGCAAATGGCAAGTCCTAAACGTGATTCCATGGCACAGGAGGCGATCGATTCGTTTGTGAATGCAGGCTTGGCAGATGCCTCAAAGCATTCAACGATCCGACTATTCGCGCTCTTCCGTGATCGGTCGGCACTCACAGGGCAATCGCCACCGCAACTTGCTTCTCAGTGGATGCGTTGGTTGCTTGAGATTCGGCAGGGCGGTGCCGTCGTTGATATGCCACCTATGAACGATAGTGACCGTGAGCTTGCGATTGCCGCAGCGGACCGCTTGATCGCTGATGGCGAAGCATCGAAGCTTGACCAGCGTTCGCTTGCGAGAGCGATTTTAATGCTCGTGGGAACAGCCCCGTCGTTGCCCGCGGCGCAAGGCTACGGCTGGACAGGTGACTGGAAACGCGCAGCGTCGATTATCGAAGAATTGCGGGCTCAAAATCCAGACGATCTTCAACTGGCAAAAGACTCGGCGAGTTTGTTGTCATGTGCCGATGATGACAACGCCAAACGCATGGGACAACGTCTTTGGACATCGCTGTCGTCTCAACTTCAACTGGGTTCTACGGAATGGCATTTTGCCAAGCTTTCGGCAATTGATACGATGCGATCCCTGGGGGATTACGAAGACGCAAAAAAGCTCGTGAATTACATCTTGTTAACACAGCCGCCGACAGATTCTGCTCTCGTAGCCCGTTATCAGGCAGCATTAAAATGACAACATGAACTCATGGTTGCACCGCAGCGTCCTGCTTTGCATGATGCGAATCAGTCTGCAGCAAATGCTTTCATAAATTGATTGACCGACATTCCGTCCAAGTTTTGATCTTCAAAAAATTGTTCGAGCAGCTCGACGCGTTCGTGATCAAACCGTGAGGCGGCATTGTGGCGAAATTTTTCACGCAGCAGTGGTAACGCCTCGTCCCGACGACGACGGTGACCGAGCGGATATAAGATTTCGATTCGATCGGATGCTGTTCCGTCGCTAAAGAACACTTGCACAGCGTTCGCGATCGATCGCTTATCGGGATCAAGGTAATCGCGTGAGTACTGTGGTTGTTCGATCACGATCATCCGCTGTCGCAAATGATCAATACGCGGGTCCTCAGCAGCCGCCGATTCGTAATGGTCGGAATCCAATCGCCCATGCAGCAAAGACACCGCGACGATGTATTGCAAGCAGTGGTCGCGATCCGCTGGATTTGTGAGCGGCCCCGTTTTATTGATGATTCGCATCGCTGACTCTTGAGTTTCGATGCAAATGCGATCGATCGCATCCCACCGACCAGCGACTTGAGCATGCAGTTGGATGGCGGCTTCGGCAGCCGTTTGAGCGTGAAACTCGGCTGGAAACGCGACTTTGAAGAGAATGTTTTCCATGACATAACACCCCAGCGGTCGCGGCATAACCAACTTTCGACCACCCAGCACGACCGCTTCGAAGCCCCATTGGGGAGCCGACAGGGCGCCCGCGTAGCCCATTTCACCAGACATTGTCCAAAGTGCAATCTGCACTCCGCGACGAGTTGCATCACCGGCTGCCCAGCTCTTTCGCGAACCCGTATTCGGTGCGTGGCGATAAGTGCGAAGCGCACCGCCATCAATCCAAGCATTGCTGACCGCATTGATCACCTGTTGTCGTGAGCCGCCGAATAATTGGGTTACTACTGCGGTCGTTGCCATCCGTACTAGCAGAACGTGATCGAGCCCAACTCGATTGAACGCGTTCTCGAGCGCCAACACACCCTGAATTTCATAGGCCTTAATGGCAGCCGCGAGAAGGTCGCGAATCGTCAGCGGCTTCCCTTGCCGATTGAGATAATCCGCCACGGCCAAGATGCCGCCAAAGTTGTCTGATGGGTGCCCCCATTCGGCCGCTAGCCAGGTATCGTTGTAATCGAGCCACCGGATCATACAGCCAATGTTGAA
This sequence comes from Planctomycetaceae bacterium, assembly GCA_043775635.1. Taxonomy (GTDB): domain Bacteria; phylum Planctomycetota; class Planctomycetia; order Pirellulales; family Pirellulaceae; genus UBA6163. Next base: position 12,031 of record JAYVSE010000350.1, read on the forward strand.
CGCGGCCGTTGCTGGATCCAATTCATACGACAAACCCGGCACCCGCGCACCGCCGCTGAGCGTTGCTCCGGGAACGACTGGACCGAGCAGTTTCGTGCATTCAGGATAGTTGAGTGCCAGCAACCCACAACCAAGACTGTCGAGCAAACAAATGCGCGCGGTGTCCCAGGCTTCGTCACTGAAGGTGGAAGGGCCGCAAGCATAGTCAGCGATCTGCTTCAAAATCGGATCGGTTTCAATATCCAGCCCAGGATCCAACCCAGGCGTGCGAGGTTCGGAAGTCGTCATGATGGATCGGTTGGCTGAACACTGGATTGCTGGAAAGGCGAAACAAATCCCAGGGCAAGCATTTTTTGAAAACAGGCACTTTACAAGCACGACGCGCCAGCGAGTGTCACCCACGAATCACTCGCTGGCGCGTCGTGCTTGTATCGACTGGCTCAGCCCATTTTGAATTTTGAATAAGAGATTTGCCCTGAGATCCAGCCATTGTACGCGATTTGAACCGGATCGATTACAATCAGTTTGTTGCGTCTCTCGATACGGATCAAAAGCATGCCTGTGCCCTCACCAAATTCCGCTGGACAACGACTTTGGGACGCTGTAGAAAGCGAGCGTCCACTGCAAGTGGTTGGAGCTGTCAACGCGATGTGTGCGTTGCTCGCTCAGCGGGCAGGGTTTCGTGCTCTCTATTTGTCTGGCTCCGGTGTTGCCAGCGCCTCGCACGGATTGCCCGACTTGGGAGTGACGACGTTGCAGGATGTGCTGGAAGACGCACGTCGAATTACTTCTGTCACCGATTTGCCGCTGTTGGTTGATGCTGATACTGGCTGGGGCAGTCCGCTAATGATTCAGCAAACCGTACGTGAGTTGATCGCGGCAGGAGCGGCTGGACTGCATCTCGAAGATCAGATCGACGCCAAACGTTGCGGGCATCGACCCGGCAAACAACTGGTGTCCGCCTCGGAAATGAGCGATCGATTGAAAGCTGCGCTCGATGCTCGAACCGATTCCGCATTCATCATCATGGCGCGCACCGATGGCGTGGCCGTCGAAGGAGTGGACGCGGCCATCGAGCGAGCAAACCGATACGTCGACGTCGGTGCGGATATGATTTTTGCTGAAGCGCTGACCTCACTTGACGATTATCGGCGGTTCTCCACAGCCGTCCCTGTGCCAGTACTGGCGAATATTACAGAGTTCGGTCGAACGCCGCTGTTTACCGTCGATCAACTTCGTGATGTTGGCGTTCGATTGGCGTTGTATCCGCTCACGGCTTATCGCGCCATGAATGCTGCCGCAACACGAGTTTATCAAACCCTGCGGACTTCGGGCACGCAAAGCGAATTGATCGATTCCATGCAGACGCGTGAAGAACTTTACGACGTACTGGATTACTACGCCCAAGAAGAATTTAAATAGGACATTTAGCAATGGGCGAATCATCCCTTGGCGGCCTCGAAGGCGTTGTGGCCGGTCGCACCTCCATCAGCACAGTTGTTAACGAAGGCGTGGGCTTGGCCTATCGTGGCTACGCCATTGAAGACTTGGCCGACCACGCTTCATTCGAAGAAGTGGCGTGGCTATTAATGTATGGTGAATTGCCAACGCGAGACCAATTCGATGGCTTCTGCGTGCGGCTTCAACATCAACGATCATTGCCGATGGAGCTGAAGCTTGTCCTCCAACAACTGCCTGCATCGGCGCATCCGATGGACGTACTGCGTTGTGGGTGTTCCGTGCTCGGTTGCTTAGAACCGGAAAAGACGTTTGATCAACAATCCCAGGTCGCCGAACGGTTGTTGGCATTGTTTCCTTCGATACTTTGCTATTGGCACCATTTTCATCGTAATGGACGATCTCTCGATGTCGAAACCGATGATCTGACGTTGGCCGGACACTTTCTGCATTTACTGCACGGAACTGCACCGACTGACCATCATCGCCGAGCGTTGGCGGTGGCGCTGATTCTGTATGCCGAGCATGAATTCAACGCCTCCACGTTCGCAGCACGAATCACAGCATCGACCCTCGCGGATTTCTATTCCACGATTACCACCGGGATCGGTACGCTCCGCGGGCCGCTGCACGGAGGTGCCAATGAAGCGGCGATGGAGTTGATCGAATCTTTTGCTGATCCCGACGCAGCCGAACGCGGAGTTCTGCAAAGGTTGCGAGCGAAGGACAAGATCATGGGCTTTGGCCATCGCGTTTACAAAGCTGCCGATCCACGATCGGACATCATCAAACCCTGGGCGAAATCGCTTGCGGAACAGACGGCGCTGACGCGACTTTACCTAGTTTCCGAACGCATTGAAGAGGTGATGCGACGCGAGAAAGGTCTATTCCCTAACCTTGATTTCTACAGTGCAACCGCCTTCCACTGCTTGGGAATTCCTACGTCGATGTTCACGCCGCTGTTCGTCTTTGCCAGAACCGCAGGTTGGGCTGCTCACGTATTTGAGCAACGCGCTAACAATCGCCTGATCCGACCCGCCGCCGATTACATGGGACAGGACCTGCGCGAGTTCATACCACTGAAACAACGATAAGTGGGATAGGCTTTCAGCTCAGGGCTGTAAGGGTGCATACAGAATACTTCGACTGTACCAAGGCGACCCCATTGGCCTTGTGCCATTGGTGAAGAAGTTTAGCAGGCTAGAATTGCTGTGCGGCTTCGACTTTTGAAGGCGTGATGCCGCACGTGACGGTTGGGCCGCAACCTGGTGAAACGATGCGGCCCTGAACATTGGGTTCAAAGTTGCTTCGATCGCGGCGTTATTGTTTGCCTACATTGCTCATAACCGCTTCCATGACGCGATCAAGATTGAAGCTGCCGGGTTTTTGACGTGGCGGGAACTCCTTAAAGCTCTGCAGCCACTGGCCAACATATGCCCCAGCGGGAGCGATGGCGAACATATGTTCCGCATACCAGCGCTGATAACCCATGGCATTCTCCTGCTCCGAGCGTTCGAAGGGATCCATACGCAGGTTGGTGAGCTTGGGCGCACGCATCGGAGTGAATGGTTCCTGCCAGACCTTGAGACCTAAGGCCTGTTGTTCGAGGAAGGTGACCTTCCAATTGTTATAGCGGAGCGCTGCTACACTGCCGTCGTCGGTCCAATAGATGAATTCGCTACGCGGCCACTTGGCCTCACCTTTGAGAGCGGGGGCGAGATCGTAGCCGTCGAGATGGATTTTCTCATAGCTGCGGTCGCCCGCCTTGTAACTGGTGAGAAGCTTCGTTTTCAAATCAGGCTGGCCGACTTGAGACAGGATGGTGGGCAGCCAGTCTTCCATGGTCATAAACTCGGAGCTCACGGAATTGGCAGGAATAACGCCAGGCCATTTCACCATGCAGGGAACTTTGAAACCGCCTTCGTAGCCACCCACTCCTTTTTCACCACGGAACGGTTGGTTGCCGCCGTCCGGCCAACTGTTGGAGGCCGCGCCGTTGTCAGTGGCGAACATGATCATCGTGTTGTCTGCGATGCCGAGGTCGTCGATCGTTTTGAGCAGGGTACCCACGACGTTATCGAGTTCCATCATGGCATCGGCATAGAGACCGTAACCACTTTTGCCATCCCACTTGGAGGAGAGATTAGTGCGGTAGTGAGTCCGCGTCGTGTTGTGCCACACGAAGAAGGGCTTTTTAGCCTTCGCGGCATCCTTGATGAAACGGCTGGATTCCGCGAGGATTTCCTCTTCGATGACACGTTGCCGTTCTTGGCCAAAATTCCCCTTGTCCTCGACTTTCTGCGTGCCATCCGGCAGCGCCCAGGAATGGATGACGCCGCGCTGAGCGAGTTTTTTCGCGAGACCGGGCTCCTTCGGGAAATCATACTGCTCGACGTATTCGCCGGCGTTGAGGTGATAGAGAATGCCGAAGAATTCATCGAAGCCGTTGTTCGTCGGCAGATGCTCGTCGCGGTCACCAAGGTGGTTCTTACCGAACTGGCCCGTGGTATATCCAAGCGGCTTGAGCAGCGAGGCGATGGTCGGGTCTTTCTTATTCATGCCCTGTTCAGCTCCCGGTAGGCCGACGCTGGCCAAGCCCACGCGGATTGGGTATTGCCCAGTAATGAAGGCTGCGCGTCCTGCGGTGCAAGATGCCTGCCCGTAGTGGTCAATAAACAGTATCCCTTCCTTTGCGATGCGGTCGATGTTCGGGGTACTGCCGCCCATCAGCCCTCGGTGATAGGCGCTGATGTTATACATGCCCACATCATCACCCCAGATGACGAGGATGTTGGGCTTCTTCTGTTGAGCGTGCGAAGCAGCTTGGAGGCTGAATAACGCCGCGAGCGCAAGGCCCGCCACGACAAGAATTCTGTTACGTTGCATGGTGTTTTTCGGTGTCGCTTTCTTGAGCTAATTCGAGAGAGAAATTCGCACACAGTCAACGGTTTTAGTCGCAAAAAGTCTCTCTCGCAATACTCGTAAGCCAGTTCTTGCCAGGGCCGGTCCGTTTTTCAAGGTTGGGTATGCCTCCAGCTTGCCGCGTTGATATTATTGCGAGGAACACAAGCTGGAAGCTTACCCCACGTAACGTCGCTCAGCGCGAGCTTAAGGACAGCTCATGAGGTTGGTTTTCCTAAAACAAACACTCGATTCCAATCCTCCGGACCAAACGAATTGTGGCTTCGTGTATACTTTCGGTGAAAACCGTTTCGCACAGCGTCGATCGTTAACATTAAATTCGTTCCAGTAGCCAGTAGCCAGTAGCCAGTAGCCAGTAGATACCAGTAGATAGGAGTAGATAGGAGTAGATAGGAGTAATAGAATGGAGTTTTCATTTAAAGGACTTGGACCAGCCCTAAGTATATGGCTCTTCCGCAGAATCTGTGGGTGCAAACCTGCTTAAAACCGATTTTGCATCGGCAAATCAAAGCGTTTTTGAACGAAAACATATAGGTTGGAAGT
>JAYVSE010000351.1:0-21771 GCA_043775635.1 Planctomycetaceae bacterium
ATCCGTAGGAGGAAGCGATGAAGGCATCAAGTTTGCTCAGCTCGAGAAACCATGCTCCAATTGTGCTTCTTGATTGAGTCGTCGTCGATTTCGTTCCCAAGTCAGCTCACTGAATTCAGCAAATCAAATTTGCTAGCAAATCAATGTGCCCAAGTTATGATCGACGCCGCAAATCCGCCCAAAACTACAGCAGTTTGGGTTGCATGCGTTGTCCAGGGTGCATTTGAGGGTCATTTGCGTGTTACGCTTGCGGACATCGTCGCTGCTTCGCTATGGACTTATTCCAAATCCGTATTGGTAAAAATTGAAAGATTCTTTAAAGTCTGGCATCGTTGGTGTTTTGACCGAACTTCCAGGCCGGTTTTCTGGCTTGTGGTCCGATGGATTGAACTGATTTCGGTGAGCGTACCAACGACCAGGCCGAACCAGTGGCAAATGACTTGCTACTTGATAACAGGAGGGAACCATGGCCAGAGAATCGTTTCGATTTATTCATGCGAGCGACTTTCATCTAGAAACACCTTTGGGTGATCTGGATACGTTGCCTACACAATTACGTGAAGCCATCGCGATCGCTCCGATGAAAGCAGCTCAAGCTGTCTTCGAAGCTGCACTTGTCGAAAACATCGACTTTGTCGTTTTGTCTGGCGATCTCCTCAATCCGGTAACCGCAGGCCCGCGTGGGATGTCGGTCCTGCTCAACTACTTCGACAAATTACACGCTAAGAAGACACCTGTTTTCTGGGCTGCATCCGCTGCCGATGATCCCGCTCGCTGGCCCGAAGCAGCTCCGCTGCCGCCAAACGTAACTCTATTTCCTAAGAATCGAACGCTCAGTATTCCTGTTCAACGCGCCGGCAGGACGATTTGCCAAGTCATCGGTCGCAGCAGTGAAGGACGTTCCCAATTGCACGTGCCTTCCTACCGAGTTGATCCCACCGATGAATTCACGGTCGCCATCGGGGCAGGCAGCGCCGATGCCGACTCACTTGCCGAAGGTCGCTTCGACTACTGGGCACTGGGTGGCGAACATCAGCGAACGGTAATCACCAGCGCCAGCGACATGGGCGCCGTTTATTGCGGCTCACCGCAGGGACGCTCGCTCGATGAACCGGGGCCTCACGGTTATACCATCGTCGACATTGATGCCGATAAAACGATGCGAGTTCAAAGTATGGAATGTGATACGTTCCGTTATTGCAATGTCGAGTTAGATGCCGGTGAGTTCGCGACAGCCAACGACATTCGCGGTGTGCTTGGAAATCGCATCGCGAGGTTGTTGCATGACAATGGTTCACGGCACTTGATCATCGGCTGGGACATCTCAGTCTCATCGGACTCGATTCAGGTCGTCGGCGATCCCGGAGAACTGTTGACTTGGCTGCGACGAGACTTTGGCCACGGTACACCGGCGGCTTGGACAGCACGATTGCGAGTCCGACCACCGAAGAAGTATCCGAAGAATTGGTGTGACGAAGACACGATCCTAGGCGACTATTTGCGCGCGTCCGAAAGGCATGCGAAAGCGGGCGGTCGTGATCTCAATCTGGCTCCGTTCACCGAGGAGTACATGGGTTTATCGAAATCGATCGCATCAATGCTCGCGGACGCTCAAGCCGCAGTTCGCGGCGAGCTTCTCGAGGAAGCGACCTTGATCGGCGTGGAGTGTCTCCGCGGCGGCAAACCGACCTTTGCGGGGGCAAGTGAAGACAGATGAAAGTCAAAGACATACAAATCGATGGGTTCGGGGTTTGGAGCGGGCTGGCCGTTGACTCGATCCCTGACACGATGACGTTGATTTATGGCCCCAACGAAGCGGGCAAGACAACGCTGATGCAGTTCCTTCGCGCGATGTTTTATGGATTCACTCCTGAACGTCGCGGTCGCTACTTGCCTCCGGTGTACGGCGGTGTTCCTGGCGGTTCGATTCGCGTCACCGGTCCAGGCGGTGGTTACCAAATTCGACGCCACTCGCATGCGACTGACAGCGGCGTTGTGGGTCAATTGTCGGTGACGGGACAAGACGGACTGGCTCAAGGACAGCATCGTCTCACGGGGCTCATGGGGCAAATCGATGAAGCAATCTTCACCAATGTTTTCGCCATCGGGATTCGTGAGCTACAAGAACTCAGCACGCTGGACGATACGTCTGCGGCCGATGAACTTTATAAACTAAGCAGCGGTTTAGATCGTGTTTCGCTTGTCGACGTAATGCGTTCGCTGCGAACCGGGCGCAAGAAACTTGTCGGCAAAGCGAAGCCGGACGATGAAGAGTCAACGATGCTTGCTGCGTTGATTTCGAAGCGAGAAAAGCTGCGTGATGAAATCGAGCAACTCAGCCGCGGTGCCCGCCGGTGGAGCGAACTGGCCACTCAGCGACGAAGTCAGGCTGCTGAAATCGAGCAATTAACGGAACGACTGGGCGCTTGGGAGAAAGAATCTCGCTGCGTCGAAATCGGGTCAAGCGTGTTCGACAGTTGGACCAAACGAGCAGACCTTATTCGTTTGACCCGTGAGACCGAACAGCGGTCGCTCTTGCCTGAAGACGCTCCAGGTCAACTTGTCCAGATCGAAGCGATGATGGAAGAGCGTCGGACGAAGCTTGAAGAAGCCAAGGCCAAACGCCGCGAGCTTCGGACCAAAGCAGAAACGCTTCCGCTGAGCCGCCGATTGATCGACCTCCAGGGAAAAATCGAAGCGGCGAGCGAGCAAGCAACTTGGGTTGAAGCTCTTCAAGAACAGATCGCGAGACTTGACCAACAGATCGAAAAGGCAAAACAGCAGGTTGAAGCCGACGCAGAACGACTTGGTATGGACGCGGACGATCGTAACGCTCTGCTTCAAGACGGCAACACATCATTGCCTGACATGTCACGTCAAACGCTCGCCGCGCTCAGTCCGCCAGCCAAACAAGTCAAAGAAAGTCTATTCCTCTTAAAGCAGGCTCGCCAAGAAGCTCAACAGCATCAAACCCAAGCAGAAAAGCTGTCGTCACGACTTCGCGAAACGCTCAATAATGCGCAGTCCAGCAACCTGCACGACGCAATGCGCCAGCAAGCCGAAATCATTTCTGGCGTTCGGCACCGTATTCAGGTCGAGCAACATCTCGAAAAACTTCGCGATCACTTCCGCGACCTCGAAAAGGAGTCGCTCGAACTAGCAACGGACGAAGCGTTCCCCGTCGAACGCACCATTTTGTTATTCGCACCATTTTTGCTCGGCGGGCTGGGAATCTTGTATGGATTCACCCATGTCTTCGGGTGGATGTGGTTTACCAATAATCCCGATCCGACCTGGGGAACGACGATGATTTTCGTCGGCATTCTCTGTATGGTACTTTGGTACATCGGGCGCGACCAAGGCTACGCAAGCACATCGGGTGACCTCGAAGACTGCGAACGCCAGATGGACATGATGCGTCGCCAAATCCGCGAAGTGGAAGCGGAATGCGAGGACCTCGAAAGCCGTTTGCCACCCAGCAGTGCGTCGTTGGAAACGCGGTTGCGAGATGCGGAGAAGTTGCACGCAGAGCTGGAGGAAGCTCTCCCAAGCTACCATACTCAGCAAGCCTCGCTGCAAGCGGGCAAGGCTGCGCGCAGCCGTGCGACTGATGCTGCCAATTCACTCAAGGAAGCTCGCCGCGCCTGGTCTTCGACTCTACAACGACTCGGGCTTAGCGAATCGATGTCGCCATCGAGTATTCGCAAGCTAAGCGAAGGCTACGAAGCGGTTCAGGCGAGCCGTCGTCGACTCGCAGAACTTGATGGCGAACGTGAACAACGCCGACGTGAACGCGTTGCATTGGCCAAACGTATTGATGCGCTCTACAGCGAAGCGATAGGCGAAGAAGAGGACTCGCCTAAACCAGCCCCCACGGTTCAGTCGGCTAAGCAAGCGGTCAAGCAAGCGGCTTTCAAAAACGTGGTCAGCGACAGTGACTTTGATAAAGACAAGTCCGTCAAAGCCAGACGACGGTCGGACCCGCTTGATCAACTGAATCACTTGCACGAAGAACTAGCACGTCAACAGCAATGGATCAAGCGCCGTCGAGAGTTGGTGGAACAAGATTCGCAACTGAAGCGGCTTCAGGCATCGCATCTGCGCACGATTGAACGTTGTGAACAACATCGACGCTCGCTGTGGGCAAAGTGTGGTGTTGCTACTGCCGAACAGTTCTACGAGATGGTAGATACACGAGCACAACTTTTGGATCTTGGCGAAAAGCATGCAGCCCTTGAAAAACAAGTTCGCAGCATCATCGGAAACCAAGCCAACTACGACGACGTTGCTCGCGAAATCGAGGGTGCGACCGCGGTAGATCTGGAGCGACGATGGGAAACATTGACCACACGAATTAGCCAAACACAACAGCGAATCGCGACGCTTCGCACGAATCAAGGCGAGCTCTCGCAAGAGATGAAGCAACTTGGCGAAGATGATCGCTTGGCCATCGCACAGCTCGATCTGGGTTGTACGGAACGCCAAATCGCAGCCGTGGTTCGCCGGTGGCAGACGCTGGCGATGGCGAGCTGTTTACTTGAAGACGTTTGCGCAACATTTGAGAAGGAACGCCAGCCAGAGACCCTGCGCGAAGCATCGTCTTTTCTCGGTCAATTGACCGATGGCAAATACACTCGTGTCTGGACACCGTTGGGTACGAATCGATTAAAGATTGACTCGCACGATGGTCAATCGCTGTCTTTGGATGTGCTCAGCCGAGGAACACGTGAAGCCGTGTTTATCGCGTTGCGTTTATCACTCGCCGCAGCGTACGCGCGACGCGGTGTGACGCTGCCTCTGGTGCTTGATGACGTGCTTGTGAACTTCGATGGCGCACGCGCCATGCATGCCGCAAAAACGCTAAAGACATTCGCGGAGTTGGGACATCAAGTGCTGATGTTCACTTGCCATGAACACATCAGCAAGATTTTTCAAGAGATCGACGTCCAAGTTCGATTACTGCCTGCTCAAGGTACACCCGGTCGCGCAACGATTCTTGAGCCGATCAAAGTTTATGCGCCGCCAGTGGCGATCGATGACGATCACGACGAACCTGTCAGCGAGGCGATATTTGAAGAAGCTCCCGTCATCGAAGAAGTCATTGCGAAACAGGAGGCACCTTTGGTTGTCAAATCAGAGCCAATCGAAGAGCGGCCTGCTGTCGTTCCCATGGAGATCATCCGTCGAAAGAAAGAACGTCCGCAGCTTCCGCGCATGCCAGAGCCTAAAATTGACGATGACGGCGTAATCGATTATGCGGGCGACGATTACGAGGGCAGCGACTACGCAGTTGAAGAGCCCGCAGTTGATTGGAATTGGTATGAGCGTGACGACGAGCCTTGGGACGACACGATTGAAGTTGAGCCTAAAACTCCTGTGCCCAGCCCTCGTGTCGAAGGCATTTGGGACCGCAGCGTTGCGTGGTCGGACCCGAAACAGATCGCAGCGAAGTAACCGAATAGTGGGCCGGAAAACGTTCCCAAAATTGGATTTGCGGGAAAACAACCACCTAACCACCCGAGAATCAAGGGCTTAAGAAACGGCGTCAAATTTCACATTGGTCATGCCGACGGTAACGGAGTTTACCACTGTGACGTCGCGCCTGACGATAATGGCATTCAACTTATCACCAACGATTCACAAGCGATTGACAAACCACCTCGTTCGAGACCAACCTAGTGCGTCTCAAGCGTACTGACCAACGTCGGTCAACGCTTGCCGGGACGGGCTGGGGTTTGTTTCCCAAACCAAATGCCCCGGATTCAATAACAAAGGTCTGTATGTCGCTCACCGCCGTCGAAAGAATTCGTCAGTCTGCACCGGCAATTTTGCCGAGCTTGCTGATGTGTGATTTTGGTGATTTGAGAACCGAGATCAATCGGCTTGAAGCGGCGGGAACCGAGGTCTTACACCTCGACGTCATGGACGGGCATTTTGTTCCGAATCTTACTTATGGCATGCCAATCGTCGCAGGCCTTCGCAAGCATACGGGAATGCCGCTCGATGTTCACCTGATGATCTCTGATCCGCTGAAGTATGCGAAGGATTTCGTTGATGCCGGTGCCGATCTGCTGACGTTTCACGTTGAAGCGGTTGCAGACCCAGTCGCGGTCGCGAAGAAAATTTCGTCGCTTGGTGTTGGTGTCGGCGTTGCGATCAACCCCAGCACATCGATGGAACGCCTCGGCGATTGCCTCGACCACTGTGACTTGGCGTTGGTGATGAGCGTTGAAGCTGGATTCGGCGGCCAAGCATTCAATCCGATTGCGATCGAGCGACTACGGGAATTGCGACAGCGGTATCCGAATTTGTTGCTTGAAATCGATGGCGGCATCAATGGCCAAACCATCGCTCTCGCCAGAGCCGCCGGCTGCGATCTGTTCGTGGTAGGTTCAGCAATCTTTCGGCATCGCGACTACGGCGTGGCGATCAAGGATTTGACGACGTCGATGCGCGCGTAGGTTTACAAGAGCTTCGTATTTTTCAATTTGAGTTTTGCATTTTTATGTTTCGAATCGTTTTGGTGCGCCCCGGTGCAACGGATTTTGATGACCAGGGACGAATGAAGGGTTGCCTTGATATGCCACTTAGCGACTGCGGTCGCGAGCAAGTGGAGCGTGTTGCCACGGAGCTTGCCGGTGTTGAACTCAACGGCATTTTCACGTCACCCTGTCAATCAGCTCGTGAGACTGCGAAGCGATTAGCAACGGGCAGATCGACACGCGTCAAAGTCATCGATTGTTTCCGCAACATTGACCACGGCCTGTGGCATGGCAAATTGATTGACGAAGTCCGACGCAATCAACCGCGGGTCTATCGCCAAGGCCAAGATTCGCCAACGACCGTTTGTCCACCAGGCGGAGAAACGATCCAAGCGGCCCAAGAACGTGTCCTCAAGGCGCTTCGCAAACTCGTCAAACGCTCTGCCAGCGGAGTGATCGCGTTGGTGATACCAGATCCGCTTGCCAGCGTCGTGCAAAGCATGCTTGAAGGCGAAGTGATGCGCGACCTATGGAGCGCCGAAACCGACGCTGCCCAGTGGGAACTGATCGAAGCCACCGCCGGCGCGTAAAGTAAAGTCTCTTCCGCAGGAATCGTTTGCGGAGGCGGTGGCTCATCTTCAAGCCGGTCGTTTGTAGGCAAGTACGACTTGCCCCGAATCGTCGATAGCAAGGACATCTTTGCCGTTGTCAACGTGCGAGGATCATGAGCGTCTGAATGGCTATCAGTTTTAACAGGGAGGGACCGTCATAAAAATGAATCGCGGTATCCGGTGCGGCGTTGGTCGATCTCATCGCGAAGCTGTGGCAAGCGTTGTGCAAAGAACGGTGCAAAGCTCTCTTTGTCCTTCCAATGTTCCAGTGGAATCGCATCCCAAAGATCAATCCCTAATGCATGACCATTCAACCCATCAGGAGTTAACATCAAGGCCGCGATTCGTTCAACGGCTTTAAAAACGGAACGCGGCTGGCTCGACTGATCCGTCAGCCAGCCATGAGTGACAACAGCCATCATTTTAGCGTGTTTCCGATCTTGTCGACCCTGCTGCGATAGCCCTCTCAGGCAAGCCAATTTCGATTCAAGCAACAACAATGGGTGTATCACGCTGAGTTCGCTATCGATTCCTGACTCGCGCGGTATCCAGGCAACTGCTGTTCGAATGAGTTCAGAACTACTCACGCCAAAAACGCCAGTTAGAACGTCAATGACAAGACCCCGGCGATCCTCAAGGACGATTTCAATGACAGCGGCATTTGGGCTCGGGTCGGTGCCATCGTTTAGCTTTCCTCGGCCGCCGAGAATCGCCAGCAGCCGTTTCGCTTCGACTCTCCCGCCGTAGAAATCCAAATCGCGACTGGTATACGGTCGATAGGGAGCAAGCTCCGGGAGGCGTTCAGCAAACTTCATCGCCCATAGATTGACAGCTTGGCCGCCAATAATGATCGCCCGCCACTTTTCCGCCGCCAAACGACTAAAAACAGTCTGCAAATCTTCAGTCGAGAATTCACGTTCCATTGGCGGTTCCCTCTGCATCGATTCGGCTACCGAACCAAAGCGTTTCATCATCGTCAGCAAGATCTCCAGGCCACGCGAGTTGGGATTCGTCCTTGATTTTCCAAGCACGCGCATTCAGCACCGCCTCAACTTCTGCCTGCGCAATCTCCGGCGAAAGTTCGCTGAGACGCTCTCGATCCGCCTCCTTGAGCCTGCGAGTGTAGAGTGCAAGTGATTCATTCATGACAAATTCATTCAGAGAATTAATGAAAACGGAAAGACGACGAAAGGCTATTTTCGTTCCAAACGAAACGGGGAAATCTAAGTGTAACACGAAAGCCGGCATATCCACTCTTGCCTGCTTCATTTGCAATAACTTTTTTGGGCGGTGTACAGCCTCTTCGAACCGCCAAAAAGTGTGTCCTCATTTAGTTTCCATTCAGTTTCAAAAGCTGTGTCCCCGATCCTTTTCTCGTCGACTCCCGACGCTGAGCCTTTGCATCAAGAAGCAGAAGCCGGACCGCCGTCTCGTAATTCCACCCGCTGAGCAGCCGAACGAAGAATTGAAGCGTGTGCATGGTGTTTAGTTTCGGTGTCCCCGTTTCGGCCTCCATTTCGGCCCCGTTGAAAGCTGTGGCCCCGTTTCGGACAAGCGCAGATTACATCGCACTTTACCTGGGTGCTTCACAGTGACTCGCCAAACCGCGCTGTTCAAGTGTCGGTTCAGCGTTAGCGATTCTTTCACGACTTCTCTCTAGGCACGTCCTAGGCACAATTGCAACCGAGGTAAATCGGCACCAACTTAAACGAACAACCAAAACCTACGATTCCCACCAAAAAAGGACACAACGGTATCTGCGGCTGATTGCAGCATTAGTGTGGCCGGATTAGTCTTTATTAGACTTCTGTGTACCCCGCTAAGGTGGTCCGCGATCCTATGGCCAGTTTCGAAGTACAGCGACAATGCGATTCTCAAAGCCGTCCAGAAATAAAACTCCCCGAAAGCCGCCTGCTTCGGGACGCAAACGAATCAGCCTTGTCGAACAACTCGAATCACGGTTGATGCTCGTTTCGGATTGGACAAATCCAGCACGTCCCACGGACGTGAACAATGACCTGGTCACCACACCGATCGACGCGCTTCTTGTGATCAACGCTGTGAGTCGAGCGAAGGGAGAATCGTCATTGGGGCCGCGCACCAATAGACTCGGCCATTATTTGGACACCAGTGGCGATGCACGCGTTACTGCCCTCGACGCATTAAGAGTGATCAACGAGGTTAGTCGCAGTAAACGCTCGCAAGTGAATCAAGGTCAACGTATCGAAGGCGAAGCCGAACTTGCACCGGCGGGTTTCATCAGCATCGTGATGGGAACGCTGCCAGGGCGTTCCGACCAGGTCGTTTCACTGATGACGCAGATGACCGTGGGACGCGAAGAGTTCAATGAGATGGGACTATTCCTGATGGACGGTCCCGCTGGCACCGTACACGGGGTTTCACCATCGTCATCGAACTATGCCAACGAAGTCTTTGCGTCGGACATGCGACAGGTTTTATATTCTAAGAAAGCTCTCTTCAGCACAGCGAATGAAACTGTGTTTCCTGCGGGAGCGACCCTCGGCGTTTATGTTTTGCAGGCGACCACTGACAACGGCGACGCCGATAAACATCTTCGAGCTCGTTCAACTGGGGTGAATCAATTTCGGATTGGTTGGGAAGAATTTGCCTCTGCGTCTTCCTGGGCCAGCGTCGGCGACCGAGGATTCGATGACGCCATGGTGAACGTGCAAATTGGCACTCCCGTTGATGGCAATGCCGCGCCCGTCATCACCGCGATCGCCGACCGATCGATCAACGAACAAGTCACCTTCACGCTCCAGCCCGTCGTTCGCGACATCGACCTACCCGCTGACAAGCTGACCTACAAACTCGACAAAGCCCCCGTCGGCGCAACGATCGATTCAGCCACCGGGAAATTTACTTGGACACCGACCGAAGCCCAAGGTCCGGGCGTCTTCGATGTCACCATTCGCGTGACCGATCGCAAAGGTGCCTTCGATACTGAAGATTTTAAATTGACAGTGCTCGAGGTCAATCTACCGCCTGTCCTCAGTAATCTCACGGATCAATCGGTAGCCCTCGGCGGTACGGTACGTTTCACCGCGACGGCCACCGATCCCGACTTGCCGGCAAACACAGTGCGCTACCGTCTCGGCCCCGGCGCACCGACCGAGGCGACGATCGACTCGGTCACAGGTCAATTCACTTGGCCGACAACTGCCACCACAAGCACTGTTCCCCAGCCGGTAACCATCATCGTCGCTGACAACGGCTCGCCTGCGCTGAGTGATTCTCAGACAATCAATCTCACTGCAGGCAACTGCGCGTTCGACGCCACCCTCAGCGGCTGGGCGACGTTTGAAAGTGGCGGAACCACTGCTGGCAAAGGAGCCGTCGTGCCACAAGCCTGTTCGGCGATCATCACCGAAGGCAACTCGTTCGTCGTAGGACTAGAACAAGCCTTTACGATCCCAACAACCCCATCCGCGATTTCGATTACCTATCGTGACTTAGCGTTTGATCAAACGTCGAATGGCTTCATTCGCGATGCCTTGGAATTCGCAATCCTCGATGAATCTGGCAATTCGCTTGTAAAAACTTTTGTCAACGGAAAAGACGCTTTCTTCAATGCCACAGAGGGACTTAGCGTTTCAACGGCAACAGGTATTCAAACGGATACGGGTAGTGCAACCGTTGGCTTAGGCGGCTTAGTCCCAGGCACAAAAGCAAGACTTGTCATGCGGCTTGTGAATGAAGACGGCGACATTCGTTCGCGAGTCGCGATTACGTCGACTTCGATCATTCCTAGTTCGTTGCAAGCGGTGCCTGCCGAGGGTCAATCGTCAAAGCGTACGACTGATACCAGTGCTGGCATCGGACCGCAAACGGCAACCAACATTGGTACGAACATTGTCCCTAATGTTGTCAGTGCTATTGGAGTAGTTGGCAATTCCAGTGCCAGCACTTCTCAAGGCTCAGATACCACTCCACCCAAGAACTCAACACCGCAGTCGGTCAAATTGATCCCCATTTCCACGCCCTTCAATAGCCCAATTGGAATCGACTATCATTCGCTGACGAATTCGGTTGTCGTCTCGGTAAACTATTCTTCCGGCAGTCCATTGGCCTTTGAGCGCATCGACAGCGATGGAAACCATACTCAATTTTCAACCGTCAGCGGCCTCGGCGACGAAGTAAAAATCGCGACGGTTCGACCCGGAAACGTAGGCGGCTTTAAATCAGGCGACCTCTTTTCTGGCAATGGAGTTGACGGCGAGATTTTGCGGATCTCAGCCGATGGTTTGCAGGTTGACAACCCGTGGGTCAGCCTGCCTGGAGACGGTAACGGTTTGATGCGAGGGTCACTCCACGTCGACCGAACAGGTGTATTCGGTGGGGATCTAATCGCTGTTACGACAGTCGGTGAAATCTGGCGAATCAATGCGTCCGGTCAACCTAATAAATTGGCCAGCGTTGGGGTTCATTTAGAAGGCCTAGACACCGTACCGAATGAGCCGAATCGCTATGGTCCCTTGGCGGGAAAAATAATCGCCGGAGCGGAAGAGCAAGGAGTTCTCTACGCAATTGATCCACAAGGCATAGTAACCACATTTTCGCCAGGCGTTAATATTGAAGACATCGACATCGTCCCCGCCAGTGAAAACTTCTTCGGCGTGAATTTTGGTTCAAGCCGTATTCTAGGTGCGGCAGCGTCGGCGTTTAAAAGCATGGTCGGTGACATACTCTTAACTCAAGAATCTCATGATGGATCGGGTCTCTTTCGCCTGTATTGGGACGGTACTTCCCTTAAAACCGAATCATTGGGCCTCAGCACCGATAGCGCGAGTGCCTCGCAATGGGAACACGTCACGTTTTCACCTTCGGGAATTGCCGAAATCGCTCCGGTACCACAGCCGCCAACCTTAACGGTTCAAGCTCCCGTGCGAAGCACCCAAGTCGGTCAACAAGTTCTGCTATCTGGCTTAGCGACGGCCTTCGGTCAATCAGCACAGAATGTTCCGAATCGCATCCAAGAAGTGTACGTCAACGGTGTCCCCGTCGATGTATTGGATTCCAATGGCAACTTCTACTTTGCCAACGCAATCCAAGCGGGAGTAAATACTTTTGTATTCGAGGCGATTGACGAAATTGGCCAAAGCGTTGTGGCGTCACTCTCGATTGAAGGGATTGTCTCAACCCCGGGCCAAATTGACTTTAGCCATTTCGTCGACAACACCGCTGCCTTCAAGGGAGTTTACCAGCGGACCTCATTCAATGAAGGGACCAAAGAGTTGCACGTTGATCTGGCAACGCGCAACGACGGCACCTTCGTTGCCAAGGCATCATTGCTTGTCGGCGTCAAAAACATCAGCGACCCGACCGTGAGTGTCGTTGCTGCGGATGGAACCCTGCCCGATGGCACAAAGTACTACGACTACTCAGATGTCGCGGATGAAGACTTAGCCCCGCAAAAAGTTTCAACTCCGATTGGTGTCATTTTCCACAATCCACAGCGAGTAAAATTCACCTATGAGCTAGTCTATTTAAGCCAACTCAACGCGGCTCCGGTCATTACATCGGTCCCAGACATTGAAGCGTTGGTCGGTAAACCCTACTCATATCCGTTGCTCGCGACCGACGCAGACGGCGACACACTGAATTACAAGTTGGTGGAATCGCCTACTGGAATGTCAATTAACCCAAATACTGGTTTGGTCGCCTGGACTCCGACACCCACTGATATTGGCAATCGAAACGTCGTCATCAAAGTCAGCGACGGACGCGGCGGCCTGGCGACGCAGCGCTATACACTCACTGTCGCTGTACCACCGCCCAACCGACCGCCGGTCATCACCAGTTCTCCCGTTACCAGCGTGACGGCAACGTCAGGACCATCGATTCCAACTCAAGCAGGCGTCGAATTCGTTTACCGATATGACGTTGATGCGATTGATCCGGATTCGGATATCCTAACATTTTCGCTACCGGTGTTTCCAAGCGGAATGAAGATTGATTCAGGGTCAGGCCTGATAACTTGGATTCCATCGATTGCGCAGATTGGCGAAAATGAAGTCCAGGTTCAAGTAAGTGATGGTCGAGGTGGAGTCGCCACTCAGGAATTCATCATTTGTGTTGATCCAGACCCAAGCAACCATGCACCTGTCATCGTCAGCCAGCCAATAGTCCAATCGCTTACCGGCACTTATCAGTATGACGTCGACGCTGTCGATGCGGACAACAACTCACTGGTCTATTCATTGGTCGACCCGCCGACCGGAATGACGATTGATCCGCCGACTGGAATGATCACATGGCAGCCGGGTGCGATTACTGCCGAACAGCCAGTCACCGTGTCGGTCAGCGACAATCGTGGTGGAACGGATAAACAATCATTCAAGATCGCCATCGCTCGCGGCACTGGGGAAATTCACGGTACGAAATTCAATGACCGCAATGGTGACGGTCGGCAGACGACTGGGCCGGCAATCGGCGCGAACTTTGTTCAGAACGGAAGTTTTGAGAAAGGAATCATTGGAGCCAATTCCGACTATCTTCATACACCGCAAGGCAATGTTGATGAAGGTACTTGGTGGGTAACTCCCGCTGACCCCGGCGGTCCATGGGGACCGCCACGAAGCGCAGCAAATGTTGGAAGACTAAACGCGAACGGTGACGATTCTGCGTCGGCAGGTACGAAACGGGTCTGGCACCAATCTGTCACGGTCCAAGCTGGCAAATTCTATGATTTCAGTGCCTGGGCTTGGGCGACCCATGAGGCGGCAGACGGTTACCAGTTGCGATTTGCTTTTGACGACGCGCAAATCGGTGACATCTTGTCGGCATCGCAAGCTCAAATTTGGGAATCGTTTAACGCGATCTACCAAGCAAAAAAGACTGGTCCAGTAGTAATCAGCATTGTCAATGTCAGTGGCAAAACGTTCCCTAACGATTTTATGCTCGATGACATTTCATTGGTCGAAGTCGGCACGTCCGATTTAGGGTTGGCTAACTGGACCATCTACCTCGACCAGAATCAAAATACACGGCGAGACGCTGGAGAACTTTCGACCACTACTGATACCAATGGGGATTATGCCTTCACCGGTTTGGCCGTCGATACCTATATCGTTCGTGAAGAATACCAAGCAGGTTGGCGGCAAACCTATCCGGCAAATGCCACGGGAAGCCAGCAAGTTGCGCTAACCAGCGGCCAACGAGCACAAGGGATCGATTTTGGAAACGTCGCCATCGCCGCAGGACCGAATCAGCTTCCTCGCATTACGTCTACGCCTCCATCGTTAGTGACTTTCGGGGACTTGCTTCAATACAACGTCAAAGCCACCGATCCTGAAAATGATCCACTAACTTATTCTCTGATCACGTCGCACGATGGAATGACTGTCCATCCATCACTCGGTGTCGTCGTTTGGCAACCGCAAGCCTTGCAGATTGGTAAACATCAAGTCGTCGTCCAGGTCAAAGATGGTCGGGGTGGGGTTGCGATTCAAACATTTGAATTGAATGTCCTCGCTCCGAACAACGGCCCGGTTTTCACGTCGGTGTTGCCTGACCAAGCGGTTCGAGGACGAAAGCTTGCGTTCGATGTTCTCGCTCAGGATGCCGATGGGGATGCGGTGACGATTTCGCTTGACACTGGATCCGTAGGCGTGATCACTGCAATCCCGACGAAGACGCTGGATGGCAAAGCAGGGCCGACCCGGTATCGCTTCGAATGGACACCCACCGCAGCCGATGTTACCGCTGGCACACGTCGCATCGCCTTCCAAGCGAAAGATGCTCGCAATGGCTCGGCTCAGATCGCCAGTATGGTGCCAGTCGTCGCCATCGCCGCCAATCGGGCGCCCACGATTGATTCGGCACCGCTGACCGCAGCCTACCCAGGCGTGCAATATGCATACCCCGTCCACGCCGATGATCCCGATGGGAATCCGCTTACCTACACGCTGACCACGAAGCCTGTCGGCATGACGATTTCAACAACAGGACTGATCACTTGGACGCCGCCGACCAGTACTCTGACTGCGCAAGCGGTTGCCGTTTCGGTCTCCGATGGCCTAGGCGGAACGGTGACTCAGTCGTTCACAATCACGCCGCGCAGCGCTCTCGATAATACTCGGCCTACAATCGTCTCCAATCCACGATTGTCGGTTCGCGAAGGACAGCCTTACATCTACGATGCCCTGGCTCAGGATGACCAAGGAGACCCCATCCTGTGGAGTTTAGATACAGCGCCGCTGGGCATGTCGATCAGCTCGACGACAGGTCAAATTCGTTGGATACCACGCGAGGACCAGTTGGGAACCCACACGGTCGTCCTCCGCGCGGCGGATCCGTTAGGTGCGTTTGCGCTGCAAAGTTTTGCTGTGGACGTTCGATGCGTGAACACGCCCCCCGTGATCGTGTCGACTCCACCCACGCAAGCCTACGCAGGCGACCTCTATCTGTACGGCGTGCGAGCGAGCGATGCAGACGATGATCCATTGTCTTTCAAACTGATTTCCAAGATTCCCGGCATGTCGATCACCGATCGCGGTGTAATCCGCTGGACGCCGGCCGCCAGTGATGTAGGGACACCCAAAAATGTAGTTGTCCAAGTCAAAGATGACTCTGATGGCATCGTGATCCAAAAGTTTGACCTCGTGGTTAGCGCGGCGACCAATCGAAATCGTCCGCCAGTCATCGAGTCCGCTCCCACATTCTTGGCGCGACTTGGTTCAGCGTACAAGTATCAGGTTACCGCCAGTGATGCAGATGGCGATAAGTTGGAATATTTCCTAACGACCAAGTCACCTTGGATGACGATCATCAAGGCGACTGGTGAGATCAAGGGGACGCCGACCACGGCTGGTATCGATACCGTGGTGGTTGAAGTTCGTGACGCTCGCGGTGCTGTCGCGACGCAAGGATTTGCCGTTAATGTTCGAGCCAACCAACTGCCGCAAATCACTTCGTCCCCAGCGACCGCGGCAATCGCTGGAGCCACCTATCGCTATGCCATCAATGCGACTGACATAGATGGTGATTCGCTGGTCTATACTTTCCAAGCCGACAAGGGTGGTTTGCAAATCGATAGCCAAGGCAGAATCAGTTGGAATGTGCCAGCCGATTTTGCGAAGAATGGCCCGGTGCCTATTCAAGTGACGGCAGTGGTCACCGATCCTTATGGTGGCGAAGCACGTCAGACATTCACGCTGACCGTTGCCGCCGATACCGAGAAACCGCACATCGTCCTGCAAACCCGATCAGGCTCGACGGTATTTAACACCGATGGCCAAGTCGACCTTGGTTCAACCACGACCGTCCGTGTGATCGCCACGGATAATGTTGGCATCGCGGAGATGTCGCTCGAAGTCGATGGCAAGCTCGTGCCGCTGAACGGTGTCGGTGAAGCGACCATTGATGCATCGCGATTGGGAACGATTCAATTGCGGGCTCGCGCCAAGGATGCGGCTGGGAATGTTGGCGAACAATTGAATGCAATCCACGTCGCCACTCCCGGCAGTGGCAATTCGCCGACGCCAAGCGACCCGACTCTGCCGCCAAACTCAGGCCCGGTTCCAGGCGATACCGGGCGTCCGCTGGTCTCCATTTCAAGCCCTGCGATCGGCAAGTCGGTGACAAATATCGAACCGATCATGGGGACCATTGATGACCCAGAAAATCACCTTTGGTTTTGGCGAGTCTACACCGCGCGAGTTGATGCGATCGATATTCATTCGATCGACGTCAGCGACCCGGATTTGACCCAGATTTCTCAAGGGACCAACGAGATCATTGCGGGTGAGATTGCGAAGTTCGATCCCACGAACCTCGACAATGATTCCTATGTGATTCTAGTCGCGGCCTACGATTTGAACGGAACCGGTTATGTTGCCGCGACAATCGTCAATGTTGAAGGAAACGTCAAGCTTGGACAATTCAATCTCGACTTTACAGACCTGACAATTCCGTTGGCGGGCATTCCGATCCAGGTCAGTCGCGTCTACGACACGCGGCAAGCCGGTCGTGAAGGCGACTTCGGTTTTGGCTGGACCCTGGGCGTCCAAGATGCGCGAATTTTGGAGGTCGCCGCCATCGGCGAAGACGGTGCGTTCGGCTCGGGGGAAGGTACGTTTATTCCTGACAAGACAAAAGTCTACTTAACCAATCCGTCGGGTCAGCGGGTCGGATTTACTTATAAAGAAGAGCCGACGTCGGCCAGCCTTTTCGGCGGCATCAATCGCCCTTACTTTGTCGCCGATCCAGGTGTTTATGACAAACTAACAATCGACGAAACGAGTGTCGGTCGTGGCGGAATCCTTGGCGAGTTAGTGGGCGGCATTAACCCTTCGCACTACACGCTGACTCAGCGCGATGGAACCATATACCGTTACGGTGAAACCAGCGGCTTAGAAACGATCACTGATCGCAATGGACAAACCGTTACGTTCAGTCAGTCGGGAATTACGCATTCGTTGGGTGAATCGATCCAATTCGTTCGCGACAATCGTGGACGCATCAAAGAGATCATTGATCCCGATGGCAAGAAGGTGCTCTACGAATACAACGCGGCAGGAAATCTGATCAAAGTCACCAACCAAGTTGGATTGAAGAGCACCTATACGTACTTGGACAAACCCGCTCATTATCTGGATGAGGGTTTTGATGACCTCGGCAAACGTGACTTCAAAGTCACCTACGATTCGCAGGGCCGTTTCAAGGCCGTCATTGACGCCCTGGGCAATCCGGTCTCGCGGCAGAATTACGATGAACTGGCCAGTCGTCGAGCCACTGTATTGGACGCGAACGGAAACGTTACTAAACTGCTCTACAATGATCGCGGTAACGTATTAGAGGAAACTGACGCTGCCGGCAACAAGACGATTCGCGAATACAAAGACGCGAAGAATCCCGATTTGGAAACGCGAATCATCGATCGGCGTGGCATGGTCACCAACCGCGAGTACGATGCCAGCGGCAATGTGATGAAGATCAGCGAACACGGCCCGCAAAGCAGTCCGTTCGCGGTCCCCATCGTGACGGAGTTTGCCTATAACACCAAGAATGATGTGACGAGCATCAAGAATGCCGATGGCACGAGTACCGTGTTCAATTACGACGACAAGGGCAACGTCACGAAGATCGTCAACGGCTTGGGGAATTCATCGACATTCACTTACGACGACCAAGGCCGCCGCGCATCGTTCACAGACTTTAACGGTAATACAACGACCTTCGACTATGAAAATGGTTGCCCGTGTGGATCCCCTCATAAGTCAACCAACGCCGACGACACCTATCAAACGTTTGAATACAACCAATTTGGCCAAGTTACCGAGGAGAAATCGTTTGAAAAAAACGGGACGCTGGTTGAACAGAAACAGACGTTCTATGACGCTTCGGGGCGCGTCACTCGCGAAGTGGTTGGCGGCGGCAGTGATGCACTCCATCCGGCGACCGACGTTCGTAAGTTCTATACGGGGAACTTGCTTGATTGGGAGATCATCGTCAATCCGTCTTCGCTGAACACCGATGGATCACTGAAAGAGTCACCGGTGACACCGGTCGCTCAGCGTAAGAGCCGCATTACGGATTACGACTATGACGCTGCCGATCGGTTGATCAAGCAGACCGATGCCATGGGTGGCATCGTCAATTTCCGCTACGACGCACAAGGCAACCGAGTCTTGTTGCAAGACCCAGTCGGGAATATCACGACTTGGACTTATGATGTTTTAAATCGAGTTGCCGAAGAACGTGATCCATTCTATTGGGTTTCGTTTGTTCAATCGCACTCAACTCTTTCGGCCGACCAGTTACTAGATGCCGTTGTCGTTGAGAACAAAAAAGCCAGTGGCGCGTCGCTAGCCAACAACCAAGGTGCGGCCCACGTACGCTCGTTTGGTTACGACGCCGAGGGGAACCAAGCCGAGGTCATCGACCGCAACAATCGCCGCCGCGAGTTTTCGTATAACTACGCGGGTCGATTGCTCGAAGAGCGTTGGTACGCCGCGAACAACGGCGAACAAGTCGAAACGATAAAATACACTTATGATCAACTTGGAAACATGCTGACGGCGCAAAACGCCAGCAGCAAATATGTCTACACCTACGACACCTTGAATCGCGTCAAGTCGGTCGACAATCAAGACAGCAATCCTGATACACCGCATGTCATTCTGTATTACGACTACGATGCCCAAGGCAACGTCATCAAAACATCCGATGACGTCGGCGTGACGGTTGCCTCGAGTTACAGCAAACGCAACCAGTTGGAAACGCGTAAATGGTTTGACGGCTTGATCCCCACTGGCGGCACCGCCGACGTGGCCGACGCCCGGATCGATTTCAGTTACAACGCGGCTGGTCGTCAAAAGCAAATTCGTCGCTACTCCGATTTGACCGCCACGACCAAAGTAGGCAGCACGGATTACACCTACGACCTGGCTGGTCGCACGGACAAGCTGATCCACAAGAACGCAGTCGATGCGTTGCTGTCGAGTTACGATTACAACTACGATTTCTCTGGCTTAGTCGTTGGGGAAATTCGCGATCATCAAGATAACAAGTTTGACGACAATATCACCTACAAATACGACCTGACTGGGCAACTCGTTGACGCCGCCTTTAATGCCCAGGATGACGAGCACTATGTTTACGATCTGAACGGGAATCGCATTTTGTCTGTAAATGGTACCGACTCGCGCACTTATACGACTGTAACAGCGAATCAGTTAAATTCCGACAGCGTCTATCGCTACACGTATGATGGCGAAGGGAACCTGAAAATCAAAACAAAAATTAGTGATGGTCAAGTTACTGAGAACTTCTGGGATCACCACAATCGACTTGTTATAGTTGAAGAACGGAGCGCGGGTGGCATTATTCAAAAAACTGTTGAGTACCGCTATGACGTCGAAGGTCGTCGCATCACTGAAATCATCAACGGCACTGTGACACTTCGTGCGGTTCACAACGGGGATGATACATGGGGAGACTTCGATTCGGATGGCCATTCCAACGCGAGATATTTGTTTACAAACTACGTCGACAACCTTCTGTCGATCTATCAAACAGACCGTCTTAATTGGCAACTTACCGACCGCCTTAGTACTATTCGTAGCGTTGTAGAATCATCGGGAGTGTTAGAATCTGAACTAAGCTATGACGGGTTTGGAAATCTATTGACCCCAGATATCAATTCTTCTCGATTTGCGTTTTCTGGCAGAGAGTGGCAAACTTCTACGGGGATTTACTACTTTCGTCGAAGGAGCTTTGATGCGAGCATCGGTAGATTTACTTCGATTGATCCAATTGGCTTCGCGAGTGGAGAAGTTAATCTTTTCAGATATACAACGAACAGCCCAGTTAACTTTCGTGATCCATCAGGGTTACTCTCTATTGAGTCGATCGCACTACTTATAACGACCACTGGTGGAGCGGCACTCGGTGCATCAGGAGCGTACACTCAGGGCGGTAGCGGCGGTGCCATTGCCTTAAGTGCGACCGTTGGAGGAGTTCTTGGACTTACGGGTGGTCTCTTTGGTGCAGTCGGTGGCGAAGTTTTAGGACAAATCATCGGCGGTGCCTATTCTCCTCAAAAGATTAAAGACTTAGACTTTAATGAATTGTCAGTTCTCGCGGCTTTTGCTGTGTGGATTGCCCCCGAGATATTGGGATATAAGTTGATTGCAACAGAAACGGCCATTTTGGGATTGGGAGCCGCACTAACTGCGGAGGGAATCAATCGTAACGCACCGATATCGTCTGGACCTCTTGAAGAATTGTACCGAGCTTCGGTTCGCGCAGTTCGAGAAGTTCGACAACACTTTGGCTATTAATTGCGAGAACCAAGGGCGACAAAAACAATTACTTTCGCATTAGACTGACCTGATTAAGAAAATATGATTGCCCAGGTTGAATTTGGATGCGTCGTAACCGTTTCCGGCAAACAGATTTACTTGATTACCGCGCTGGGTTATTGACTGGATCCTTCACTTCACTGCGGGCGGGTTGGCACGCCCAACAATACGACGTGTGTGATATTTGGGTGGCGCGCTCTGAGGTACGAAGGGCGTGCTTGAAGTGCCATTAAACTTGGCTGGCTTGATGATGAAGCAGCATACCCATCGCCAAAGGCTCTGAGTGTGGCACCCTTGATTGCAAGTGATTGGACTGACTTGATGGTGACCCAGCACGCCCATCGCTGTCGCTCTGGGCGTAGCACCCAGGAATGGTTCTGCCTGATGACATCATCAATCTTTGGGTGGCACACTCTGAGGGACGAAGGGCGTGCTTGCAGTGCCATTGAATTTGGCTGACTTGAAGATGAAGCAGCACACCCGTCGCTAAAGCTCTGACTGTGGCACTCTCTGAAGCGGTCGATCCGGGGCGGGTGGCACGCCCAACTGAAACGATGTGAGTGATCTTTGGGTGGCACGCTCTGAGGAACGAAGGGCGTGCTTGCACTACCATTGAACCTGACTGACTTGAGGATGAAGCAGAACACCCATCGCTAAAGGCTCTGAGCGTGGCACCCTTGACCGCTAGTGACTGGACTGGATTTGATGGTGACCCAGCACGCCCATCGCTGTGGCTCTGCGCGTGCCACCCAAGTGTTCCCGGCCGAATTATGGTCATAGTTCGGGCCGAATTATGACGGTGTGGATTTCCAGTTCCTTTGAGGGGTTGGTGGCCGAATTACTTTGAATTCT
>JAYVSE010000352.1:0-12879 GCA_043775635.1 Planctomycetaceae bacterium
ATCAAAACCAGACACGCCGTGAAAGATCGCGCGGCCACTGCGGGTCTTGCACCCGTAGAGCCATGATCACAACCAGCCACGACCGCCGAATCGCGATTCATTGTCTCGATATGATCGTCGCTCCGCGCAGGCAAGCTGCGTAGCGGCGAGATGCCATGTTTTGATCCCACAGCTTGATCGTCAAACCAATGGAATGGTTGTAAATTCGTAAGGAAACGATGGTGTCTTCAGTTTAGCGATTTTATTGTGCTAAACTAACCAATGGCGAATTTGAAAAGGACACCATCATGGCGACTCATGTAATAGGTGTTTCTACATCGTAATTGTCGAGTAAACTGAACTTTGTTCTAAAAATCAATAGGGTGCGAATGTGAGCAATTTTACGCCGACGAGTTCCGATGTTTACAGCGAAGCAGCGATCTTTGCTCGCGTCGTTGATGGAAATAGTGAGTTATCTCGTGAACTCGCCGAGCATGTACTTGCGTTAAGAATCTCTGCAAGCGACCGTGATCGAATCAGCGAATTACTGGAGCGAAATGCCGCTGCGGGTCTCTCGGACCAAGAGCGATCGGAACTCGACAATTTCAATCATGTGGCCGATTTAGTCTCGCTTTGGCAATCCCGAGCAAGACGAGTATTGAAATCGTCGGAATGAACGCCAAACTGATCGAGTTCGTTCGCAGCCGGGCTCGCGACGGTTGCGAATACTGTTTAATGCCTCAGCTCGCACACGTCTTAACATTTCCGATCGATCATGTGATTGCACGCCAGCATGGTGGAATTACGTCGCCTGAAAATTTGGCCTTGTCATGTACGCCGTGAAAGATCGCACGGCCACTGCGGGTCTTGCACCCGTAGAGCAATGATCACAACCAGCCACGCCCGCCGAATCGCGAATCATTATCTGGTTGTGATCGTTGCTCCATGCAGGCAAGCTGAATGGCGGCGAGACGTTATAATGCGGCAGACCGCGATGGTGCTTGCACCCGTAGAGCCACGATTGCCATAGCCCTTTTCCGTCAAAGCGGGTAAATATCACGCTAAGTTACGTCAGTCAAACAGTTCCGCTGGTCCAGTCTTCAATCGCCAACCCAGGCACTCGCGAAAATTCGCGAACGTTGCCGGTTATCAACGTCAGATTGTGTACCAAGCAGATCGCAGCAATCTGCAAATCATAAGGGCCAATCACTGCGCCAGCCGTTTGTAGCACGTGGCGAGTCGCCGCGTATTGTTTGGCGGCGCTATCGTCAAACGGCAAGGAAACATACTTGTCTAACGTCGTTTCAATCAGCTTGATACGTTGAATCGGGTTGCCATACTTCGCTGCGCCATGAAGCAATTCAGCCAGCACGATGGAACAACTCAGCCGTTCATCCATTGGATGTTTCGCCAACTCGCGATACAGGTCGCCCGCAGGGTTTTTGAAGTAATGAATCCAAACATTCGTATCGAGCAAATGACGCATCACCAATCGTCCCGGTCTTGCAACTCACCTTGATCGGGTCGATCGAAATCTTCACCCGCTAGCGCCCCAGCCGTTTCGGCAAAGTAGCCAACAGGATAGCCGTTGTCGACCCCCAGCATGGGGTCAATCGGCTGGTGTAAATCCATCGCGTCAATGACTGCCTGAACCCTGCGCGCGAGTTCAGCGGCGCGAGCTTCATCAAGCGTCTGCAGTTTTGCTTCAAGGACTTCAGCGATCCGGTTCATGGATTTACCTTCATTGGTTAGTGTCTTGTCATTAAGCATACACCAACTTCCGCCCATCATCGAAAGGGAAGATCACCGGTCGACATTGTTAAGCCACGATCGTGGCCTACATGAACTTTTTGGCGTAGAATGGGGCTTCTTCCAAGCTTAATGGTTCCCAAGACATAGGCACGAACCCGCGTTCGCAATGCCTAGTCACGCGTCAAACTTTGCCTTTGCGATTCCCATGCTGCCTTTGCTTCCGATTCTCGACGACGCCATTTTAACTCCTGAACCCACATCCTTCGCAGCGGCTGCGTCCGATCAGGGGCCGCGAGAACCTCGGCGACATCTGCTCAATATTACTTTCGACGACCTCAAGGCCTGGATCATCGAACAAGGAGAGAAGCCTTTTCGAGCGGGCCAAGTTTTGAAATGGGTCTACCAAAGGCGAGCAAGCTCATTCGCTGAGATGTCCGATTTGCCGCAAGGGTTTCGCGAGCGATTAGAAGTGAGCTTTGTCCTGTTCTCTTGTCAGATTGCAAAGCATCAATCATCTCAAGATGGGACAGAAAAAATTCTTTTGCGATTGGCTGATGGCGGTGAAGTTGAATGCGTGCTGTTGCGAGAAGACGACCGCCGCAGCATCTGCGTTAGCAGCCAAGTGGGCTGTGCCATGGGTTGTGTGTTCTGCGCCAGCGGATTGGATGGTGTTGAACGCAACTTGACTCGTGGCGAGATTGTCGAACAGATGCTGCGTCTGCAACACTTACTTCCACGGGAGGAGCGGTTAAGCCATATCGTCATGATGGGAATGGGCGAACCGCTGGCAAACTTGACTCAGGTTCTAGGCGCGTTGGATGTTGCTAAATCGCCTGACGGATTTGGCATCAGTCCACGCCGCGTGACGATCAGCACGGTCGGCCTGCCCGCAGCGATCGATCGACTGGCCAGTCACAAAGTGCCCTATAACTTGGCCGTCAGCCTGCATGCGCCAAACGACATGCTGCGGGACAAGTTGGTTCCGGTCAATCGAAAGATTGGTCTCAACGAAGTGATGGGTGCAGCGGATCGTTACTTTGAAGCCAGCGGACGGCGATTGACATTTGAATACGTATTACTTGGCGATGAAAACGACTCGCAAACGTGTGCCGAGCAATTGGCAAGGCTGATGCGTGGACGGCCCGTGATGCTCAATGTGATCCCTTACAATCCTGTGGCAGGACTACCTTATAAGACGCCAACGACCGCTTCCATACGAAGGTTTCGCGAAGTACTGGAACGCAATGGCGTGAACGTAAACTTTCGCGTTCGCAAAGGTGGCGAGATTGATGCCGCCTGCGGCCAATTGCGCCGCAATCGCCAATTGATCACGATCACAAAGAAGTAAGCAGCATCGAGCCAAACACGCGGTGGAGATTCTCAAGATTAAACAAGCAAAATGAATATTCGCGGCTCTGAAATATCGACGATGAAGACGACGCCTGCTTCGCATCAAGCAATTTCGATTCCAATTCGGTGCGAACGGTTGCGAGCTGCGACCCAAGTATTTGGTTTAATCGTTTCACTTCAAGATGCCATTTTTTCTTACTGCCACGCGGCGGTATCTCACTGAGCAATTGTCGCTTTCGTTCCAGAAGCGGTTCCACAAAATTTGCATCGTTCGCAAATAGCTCTGGTGAAAACCGCGTGCTTCGAATCCGTTGCTTGAGTTGGTCGACCGTCGGTCCCGTCGAAAATCTTGTCGCGTTGGGCAGCTTAACGGTCGCAGAAACAACCATCATCTCCGGCGGTGTGATGCCAAACCAACGACGCGCTATTTGGTCGCCAAGTTGATCGTACTTCGCACCACCAATGCCGTGAATGAACAGGTCGCTCAGAATAATCCTGGCGTACATTGTCGTCATCAACGCACGTGGTCGCAATTTCCAGTTCGCTCCTGCGTGTGATGCCAATTCTTCAGCGGCACGGACGGTTCCCAGTGGCGTTGTTAATCGCACGGAACGATTGACCAAGTCGGATATCTCGATAGCAGATCCTGACTTGCGAACCCAGGCAGCGCGTCGCTGAGGCGAGTCATCGCCATAGATCCAAAACGGTGCTTCGATCCACTCACCCTGATGTCCCAGTTCAGGCACGGGATGAGCGGTGCTGCGAATGCCATGCTCAAGGCGATAGTGCCCAATGGAATCGTTGTAAACTTCACGGAATCGAGCGAGGTCACCCAGGATGGCAATCGTAAAGGCCGCAAACGATTCGGTTCGACAGATCACTGACAAAGGAATCTCAAGCGTTTGCAACCCGAGCTCGCCTTCGAGCGCATGGCGACCCTGAGCTAGCGCGCAACTAACGTTCTCACATCGCGCGGCTGCCGTGCGAGCATGACGCCAAAGTCGATCGATGAGCGGATGAGCAACGATCGGACGAATCGCTTCATGAAGTCGCTTATCGAACGAATCAAAAATCGCTCGATCACGAATTCGATTCTGTTCATAGGGAACACCGCCTGCCACCGAATCGAAAAGTACAGACTCTTGGCGAACGGCCCCACTTGCGGAATCGATGACCGGCACGCGCACGGCCGAGGAACTGGCAACGTCGTTGTCTACCACCAAATTGATTGCGGTCGCTTGCAGCGTGCTTCCGTCAATGGACCGAGTGGACTGGGTTACACGATCAAGTGCAAAGTTCTTGAACCAAACTCCAGGGTGAAACAGTGACGGTTGGTGACCCGCCATTACAATCGGGTCACCGGTCTTGGGAGTGATAACGTTGCGATAGGCTTGGCTGTATCGCACCGCATCTCTCAAAAGCTCGGCGCGAGCGGATAACCTCAAATCACGAAGCGACAACCCGCTGAAGGAAACATCCCAGGAAGCCGCGTTCCGTATATTTCGCGAAACCAATTCCGCTGCGAATTCCAAACCCGGCTCGATCAATGCTTCACCGTCTTGCGCGGGAGCTCGATAGGTTCGGTAGGCAATCAACGACGGGACTTATATCAACCGAGGGCGGGGTCACACAATTCAAGAACACGCGGCAGCGAACGCCCAGCAGCAGCTTCGAAAGCGATCGCATCTTCAATCACACGATTGTAGTAGGCAAGTCTAGTTTCTGCGTGGTCCAGCGAACCACTAAAAGACCGATTCAGGTCAAGATAAATCAGCGGAACCGGCAATTCGATGATCCGTAAACCCGCTGCGGCTGCCTGGACCCATAATTGCAGAGGCATTGCGTAACCCAAATCAGTGATCCGTAGCTGCTGTATCGCCGAGGTCCGATAGGCCTTAAATCCGCAAAACGCATCGGTTAGCGACAGCCCCAACCGCTGATTCAACTCAGACGTAATTCGCCGATTGATGAACATCCGTTCCGCGGGAGGAGCGTCATCACCTTCGTATTGCTTTAAATAACGGCTGCCGGAGACGATATCGGTTGCGCGAGCAGCTTCGATAAATCGCGGAATTCGCTTGGGCTGGTGCTGTCCATCACAATCCAAAGTCACCAAACCATCAAAACCCTCTGACACCGCAAAATCAAATGCCGAGCGGAGCGCGGCCCCATAGCCTTGGTTGTGTTCGTGCCGTATGACCGCGATATCTCGTCGCTTGGCGAGCACTTCGCTTGTTCCATCGCTGGACCCATCATCGACGACCAGCACGTCGCCGATGTACTGTCCGACTTCATCGAGAATCTGGTCGACGTAATTGACTTCATTGAATACCGGTAGCGCGGCCAACCATCGTTCGTGCAACATTTTTCACCGCTTCCCATTAGTCTTAAGCTCTGAACCCGAATCAAAAACCAGATATCAAAAATCCTGATTCGGCTTGGCATTCTAGGAACGTTTAGATGAAGGTCAATGTTTCGGCCGTTCGGAAAACCCATCTTTCAGCGGATCGACGTCAGACTGGCTCGCAAATACGTCAAGATCGGCCAATTCCTTTCCAAGCGTCTCCGCTAACTTGACCATCGCAAACTGTTCGCTGTGGAAGTGACCAACCAATAACAGGCTAATTCCGCTCGCTTGTGCCTCCAGGCAGGTGTGAAATGTGGCCTCGCCAGTGACCATCGCATCGCAGCCCCGCCGCTTGGCCGCAGCCAGTAATCCGCCGCCGCTTCCGCAGGCGATCGCAATTTTTGTGATCATCGACGTGTGCATGCCAAACGATTTGACAACCCGGCACCGTGGCGCATTTACCAACTCAGCGACCCGTTTGGCCAGCGCATCATCCGTCGTTGGTTCTGCCAGGACGCCGTAACGGCCCGCCCCGATCGATTCGTCAGGTGACGCTGGGATTGAATCAAGCGGTTTTACGTTCCTGAGTCCAAGTAATTCGGCCCACATCGCATTGATCCCACCGGCTGCGGAGTCGAATGCCGTATGGGCACTATAGACAGCAATTCCGCTGGCAATCAAATCAAGCAACATTTTGCCGGTGGTCGAATCCGATGTGATTCGCGTCAGCGGCTTAAACGGCATCGGGTGGTGAGCAACGATCAGCCCCACGCGACGCTGAATCGCTTCATCGACGACCTCGGGGGTGATCGTCAAGCAAGTCATCACGCAGTCGATCGAACGACGTCGGTCCCCGAGCAACAACCCTACGTTATCCCAAGATTCAGCGAGTCGCAAAGGTACGATCTCGCTTAGCTTTTGCAGTACTGCATCGAGCGGAAAGGCGGCCACAAGCAGTGCCTACTTGGGGGCGATCATGCAAATCATTCGCCGACCGTGCTGTTGCGGAGGCGTTTCGACTTTGCCGACCGGTGCCAGGATTTGGATGACGGACTCCATCACCTTGCGACCTTCTTCGATGTGCGCCATTTCGCGGCCGCGAAACAACACGCTGACTTGGACTTTATCGCGGTGCTGCAAGAACTTTTCCGCTTGGCGAACTTTGGTCTTGATATCCTCTTCGCCGGTTTTAGGGCGCAAGCGGATTTCCTTTGTTTTCGTATGGCTGGTATGACTGCTGTTTTTCTTTTTGTTTTTGTCGTACTTGAATTTGCCATAATCCATGATTCGGCAAACGGGAGGTCGCTCGTTGGGAGCAACTTCGACAAGATCTAAGCCAGCCTCACGGGCGCGAGCGAGAGCTTCTTCGGTAGGAAGAATCCCAAGCTGTTCACCTTCATCGCTGACGACTCGAATCGGAGTGATTCGGATTTGAGAATTAATGCGCGTCGAATCGCGCTGCTCCGGTTGGAAGCTACGTCGTGCCAATGCCACCAAAAACAACAACCTCGATCGGGCTGGAGACCCGAACTACGAACTAAGTAATGCTGATTGGCAAAATTTCCGAAGGCAAAACAACCAGCCACTCGGCTCTGTTTTGGCGTCCGAAATGCCCCAGACATCACAAGCGGGGCAACCAACCAACTTTGAATAGGAAAGTATTGGACCAGCAACCACTCCAAGTCAACTGAGTTTTCAGGAAAAGTGGTTATTTCTACCGAACCTTTCCTATTTTCCCGCCCCTGAGCACGTTGAATCTTAGTTTTGGACCACTCTTGACGGCCTGCGACCTGCTCTTCAAACTATGCTCTCCTCGCTGAACCTAGGTTTTCAGGCCCTGTCTCCTTAAAAGACGCTTGGCCCACCACGAGTTTGCGAGGCGTTTGAGGGCGGTTAGCTCAGTTGGTTAGAGCACCACGTTGACATCGTGGGGGTCGCTGGTTCGAGTCCAGTATCGCCCATTGCAGGAAACTTCGTAAAACCCTGTGTTGCACGGGGTTTTTTCGTTTTTGAATTGTCCAAGCATTTTCAAAAGCGTTTTCCGATTGGTCAGGAAATGATCCGAAATGACCCTGATTGTCTACATTTGGTGCAGCCATTGGTAGTGCTTTGCGTACAATTTCACGAACTCCAACGAAGACTCGTATCAAATCGCTATCGGTGGGATGCGTGTGAATGAGGTCATTGATTAAGCTCGCAAGTTCTGCGGTGTCCACCCGCGAATGCGCTCCGCAGTCGTACACCCTAGCGTTTCAGTATTTGATGTCCGCACCTTCAGCCACACCTTCCATGAGTTTTCATGTACACCTCACGCTGTCGCATTGTTTTAATGGCTCTCTTGGCATTCTTTGTTTCTCTTTTCCCTGGCTCGCGTTGGGGAATGGGCCAAAATTCAACTACTGCGGTCTCAAAACCACAAAGCAAATTTATCATTCCCGACAGTGATGACTCATTGCTTGGTAAAGGTCCGATGCGCCGGGCGGATTGGTTTCGAAACGTTTGGAATGAACGGCGATCTGATTTCGAAAAGTCTCATGACCAAGATCTAAAATCGGTCGTTTTCGTTGGAGACTCCATTACCCAAGGGTGGGGCGGAAGTCTTGCCAAACGCTTCCCAGACATGAAGGTTGCTAATCGAGGAATCAGTGGCGATACGACTCGTGGAATGCTCAACCGATTTCAAGACGATGTGCTTGACTTGAATCCAACTGGACTCGTTTTTTTGATGGGTACCAACGATCTGGAAGAGCACGCGGAGCCCGAAGTGATTGCGAGCAATGTGGGTGAGTTGGTCGCGATGGCAAAAGAGCATGACAGCAACATGCCCGTCATCCTGTGCATGGTCATGCCCAGTAGCGAGTCAAAGAATCGGCCCAGCGCAAAAATCAAGCAGCTTAATCAGCTCTATGCGGACCTTGCCAAGTTAAATCCGCAAGTCATGGTTTTAGATACGTGGACGTTGTTCGCCGGCGCAGACGGAGATGCCAAAAAAGAGGAGTTTCCCGATCTCTTGCATCCCAATGAAGCAGGATACATCAAATGGGCAGCGGCTCTTCAGCCTGCGTTCGCGATGCTTGAGTTCACCGAAATCAACGAAGATGCATTTGTCGTCGAAGATGGTTTTGAACGGTTGTTTAACGGCAAGGATTTGACAGGATGGGGATATCGGCCAACGAACCCGACCATGGTCAAGATGATTGAAAATTGGAAGAAAAGCGATCCAAAGGCCCCAGGCATTTCCATCGTCAATGAGGGCATTCAGTTTGATGGTGCCGTCAGTAGTCCGGACGGTCGTTATGTCGCTAAGCATGGGCGCCTGATTGTGACGGCCCCCATCGAAGGTAGTCGAATTCAACAAATGTGGACCACGCGCGACATCGCTGGCGACTTCGAAGTGCGGCTCGAGTTTCGCGCATTGCCCAATGCAGACAGCGGCGTATTCATTCGTGAGCCACAGCTTCAATGCCGCGATTACGTGACGGCGGGGCCATACAAACAGCTAACGAAGTACTTGCCACAACAGTGGAACGAAATGGTCGTTGTCGTAAAAGACAACGTTGCTCACTGCACATGCAACGGCGAAGTCCTGGAAGAGGCATTGAAGTTGCCACCCAGCGGTCCAATCGGCCTCGAAGGCGATCGAGGTCAGATGGAGTATCGCCGCATTCGCATCAAAACACTGACGAAATAGGCTTGCTTAGCTGGACCGCGATAGGTTCGTGTTGTCTAAACGCGGCGCGTTGGTATTGGGTGCGGACGAGTTCGGTGCAGGCAACCACTATTCTAACGATAAGCCAGAGATGCGTTCGTAACGGGAATGTAACAACGGTTCCGCAGGAACAGCAGGGTAGCACGGTGCACGTGATGCCGGGATCGCCGAACACAGGCACTTCTGAGGATTCAACGTTCGCCGCGTTCATAGATTTGGGGCGAATTAAATCGCCCCTCACTTGCCTCATTGCCGAAGATCGTCCGAAGCAGGAAAATGTGAAGAAGGCTGTTCGGCTCAGCAATGAGTGCCTTGCAATGTTTGATCGCGGCGATTTGAAGTCAGCAGAGAAAAGAGCCGACGAGTTGCTGGAACTTGAACCCGATCTGGCGATGGGATGGCTTCTTCGTGCAACTATTCATAACGATATTGGCAATCACCAACAGGCAATTGCTGACTGTGACGAGTGATGCGTTGGCGGACTACTCACACATCATCGAGTTGCAAAACGATAACGCTGACGCCTATCTGGGTCGTGCGGTCATATATGGTCGATTGAACCAGAATGAATTGGCGATCAATGATTATTTGCAAGCGATTGCTTTGAATGTTCGTAGCGGCGCGATTTACAGTAATTTGGCTCTTGAGTGGCAAAAGACAGGGGACCTTGCCAAAGCACTTCAAAATCTAAATACAGCCATCGAAATCACACCTGACCTCACCGCATGCTATATCAATCGCGCGAGTGTATTCGTAAACCTCCGCGATTATCAATCGGCCTTGAAAGACTACGATCACGCGATCGCCAATTTGCCACCCAATGCCGATTTGTACTACAGCCGCGGCATTGCACATTGGAAGCTTGATCAAGCGGGAAATGCAGAGCAAGATTTTTCGCGAGCCATTGAACTTTCTCCAAGCAAAAAGAATTATTTTATTGCTCGCGGCGATGCGCGTTTCCGATTGCAATCGTACCGAGAGGCCATCCAAGACTATCAAATGGCAATCAAGCTGAAGCCTCAGGACGCAACTGGATATAGGGCGCTCGCATGGACGCACGCAACCTGCATCGACCCCAGTTTTCGCGATGGAAGAACCGCCATCGAACTTGCCAAAACGGCTTGCCAACATAGGCCACAGGATGCGTATTGCTTGCTCGTCCTTGCTACCGCGTATGCGGAAGCAGGAGATTTTCAGCAAGCAATGGAATCCGAGCAAGAGTCCCAACGTTTAGCGATTGCCAAGAACATAGAAGAATTCCCGCCCTCCAAGGTCGAACAGTTCAAAGGTCGCCAGCCCTATCGTGACGATCCGTCGCAAAGATCCAGCAATGCAAGATAGTGCAACTCACTGGGAAGTTACGTCCGTCGATCGAAAATTGCCGTTTCAAGCCCTCGTACTAATTATTTGACAAGACGCAGCCAACTTTGGTTCTGCAGACAGCTTCTTTATCTCATTCGAACCGGTTGTCCGTCGAAGATTCGTCTCCAAAACCGTTTCCCGACGGCTTACCTGTGGGCTACATGCTTCCGTCGCTTCGCGGCTAGCGTTGTGTTGACAACAATTGCAGGCCGCCATTGCCATCAATCGCGTCGTCTGAACCGTATTGGGCCATCACATCGTCGATCGCGACGACGCTCGATTTTGCGGTTGCTTGATGATCGAGCATTCGTGAAACCTTGGGCAAAACGATCTCGTTGATCGCTTCGTCTCTCGCGCTAGGCTGAACCGATTGTCGAGTGCTAAATGGATTCAAATCCACAGGTTTCGCTGCCGCTTGCGTTGGCGTAAGTGGCGATTCGCCTTCACCGCTGCCGGTGTTGCCGTTGCGAGCGATGCGGCCGATGGCGTTGATGACCCGCAGCGCATCGAGTGCTGTTAAGCGACTGTCGCCGTTGACATCAAAGTACAGTTTGTTGATCAAGCTGTCATTGGTTGGCAGCGTGAACGCACCGGAGCGCCGGCGGCGAATTTCGTTGATGATCCGCAGTGCATCCAGCGGTGCAATCTTGCCGTCGCGGTCCGCGTCAAAGGGCGTAAGCGGATTGGTGAGCATCTTGTCATTACGAAGTTCAACACGCCCGGTACCGCCAGTCACCGTTTCGCTGATGATGTGCGTGAACACACCATTCGCTGGTCGAGGGGGCGAATGATGACGTACAAGTCGTAAGACTTGAAGGAGACCGGTTCATGTTGACCGCTCAGCAAGCGATTGACATGCTTTGCCTCGCTTCGCAGGGAGTTCGATTCCAATCTCAGTTCACGGAGCTTCTTCAAACACTTTACGCATGGGTTGAGCAGCGTTGTGCACGAATTTCAGCTGCGTATATTTCTGTTGCTAGCGACGGGATTACTTTATTGATCGTGCAACGTGAGTTGAAAGCTGACTTCGAGTTGGAATCGGAGTTAGTCGATTTGGATATTGATGTGGTCAATCAAGACGAATTCGACTTAGTTCCGTTCAATACATTGTTAGTCCCACGAGTTGGAAACGATGTGCTAAAATGCTTTCTCTCTTCTGGGCAGATTATGAGCCATCAATTTAATGCCGAACAAAGTCAATCATCTTGCGGCAGCTAGAGAGAATCGCGCTGTAGCCATTTTTCTGCTTGAAAATGACCTGTCACTTGCTTGGGCAACAACAATCGCGTTTTACTCGGCATTGCATTTGATTGAGGCAGCATTCGCGAAAAATGGTCAACATTTTGACAATCATCTATCTCGAAATGCTCATCTCAAGAGCGAAAGAAGTCTCCAAAATATTTGGAAGCACTACAAACCGCTTTTCGATTATTCGTTAAAGGCGCGATATCTTGCCGATGAAAACGGAAGTGCAGAGGACTTGATGAAGAGTTATCTTGGATCTTCAGGTGTTCGAGAACAGGTAATGAATCATCATTTACATCAAGTCGAAAAGTCTGTTGCGAACATCCTCGGCATTCCGTCAGTGTTCGACATTACGGACGAAACGAAGTCTTGAAGCTCCTGCCTGGGAACAGGTTGTCCCCGAGGCTCCCGCCTCGCTCCCCTTTTTACTCGTACCCAGACTCCGCCCCTCGTAGTACCACAGCATCTCCAAAAAACCTTCGGCCACCTACCAGCTTGCCTGGGAGGAGCCAAAGATCATCACCAGAAAACGACGCTCGTTGCCTAGATATCGCAATTCTCCGGCTTCCGACGCGTTCTGCGTCGGAAGCCGGAGAATTGCAGTCGGATGGGAAGCGTTCGTCGTCTGTTTGTGTTCCGATCCACCTGCCATTCCAGGCAAGCAGACAGGAAAACTCGCGGAAGATGCTAAAAAGTACCAGGAGCGAATCGTAAAATACGCAGTTGAGGAGAGCAAAAAAAATGAGTGATGCTGATCGCTATACAAAAATCGTATATTGGTCTGAGGAAGATCAATGTTTTATTGGGTGTTGTCCAAGATTGGTTCTTGGCGGCTGTCACGGCAACGATCCCAAAACTGTGTTCGCGGAGTTATGCGAGATCGTTAGTGAAGCCGTAGAGCTTTATGCAAAGGATGGTCGTGCCTTGCCACCTCCCGATTCCAATTACGACTGGGTGCAGTGCCGTTCTACGGACGCTTTATGCTAGCAATTGATTCTGTTTGCAGACGGTTTGCGACTGGGCTTGGGAAGGTAGGATCGTTCGCTTTGATGGATTGATTCTAACCTCTCAGCAAGGACGCTGGTGTCATCATGCAAGGCGTGTCCGTGGACGGTTCTCAAGCTAATTTCATTCA
>JAYVSE010000353.1:0-16572 GCA_043775635.1 Planctomycetaceae bacterium
GTCGCCTTTCGCTCCGCGAAAGAGCGCTCTTTCGCGGAGCGAAAGGCGACACTAATCTCGCTAACATGCAGCTTGACCGCGGTTGAAGCTAAAACGTTCGCCGGAAATCGATGCGAAGCACGTCTTGGTACCAGCGTTCATGGGTCAACGCGTGACCATATCCAACATAAAAGCTATTCACGCCGGTCGAAAATCGCATACCGAATTTTCCATTGACAATCGTATCTCCTGTTGCACTCGCAACGATAATCGCGCCGCTGGGGTCCAGGAATTGCGACTGCCCATCAAGGACTGTCCAACCAACGAATTCAGTGACTGGTCTAATCTTCAAATTCGCCGATTCCCACAACAGGCAACTAAGTCCGGTTCCATATCGAGTGACGGGGCCTCGGCGATGTTCAGTTCCGCCGATCGGTGCAAAGTAGCGCAGCTCGCTTTCGCTCGTCCAAATCGAGTTCAATCGTCGATAGTGAAGTAGAGCCGGTTCTAAGCTGACGTGATTCGTTCCGAGTGCCCGACTCGCATCGCCGGTCGGGATGTAAACTCGCGTCTGCAATGTCGTCAGTTCGCAATCGGTGGCTACCAATGCCAACTTGCAACCAAGGTTCATATCACCGAGCCCGCCAGCATTGTCATTGACGTCTGGGTTGACCAAGAGCCCTGCAACTTCCACGAAGCCCGAAAAGTTCTCGGTCCAATGGTTTTCCAAGTACGCAGACAAACTTTGGTAATCGGTACTACTTTCCGCCTTAGGTGGACCGTTTCCTGCGGGTGGCGGCCAAGACCACAAAAATTCCGCGCGATTGGGACGGTTGATATCGTAAGCCGATTCGTAACGAAGTCGAACTTGATCGCCAAGCACAGCGCTGTCGACGTATCCAACGCCGCTGTCTCCAACCAGGATGGGCGGATCTTCTAAGTCCTGCGCCGCAACCCCGCTCACGGCGAGAGCGGCTAGCAATAGCACGATTGCTATTCGATTCATCCTTGACGCTATCATTGGAACATCCTGTAAAATTAGGTCTCCCCGGAAGCATTGATAGAATCGGCAATTTGGGTAGAGGTGTCGAGTTTCTTTACATCAGTCCTTTGATTTTGCCAGCTTTACCAGTAATTCCTGAAATCTCTCATCCGCTCGAATGTCATCAAAAATCATGTTGTCGAGCATGTCACGTTTGTTAAATCCGTTGCTGATCGCTTGATCAATGATCGAAATCAGGTCGTTGGTTCGTCGTTTTGCCTCCGATGCTCGTTCATCCGGTGGAATCTGTAGATCGTCGTTCAGCAGCTTAATCGAGTTGGCGATGACCTGCGCCTCAACGACGAAATCGACTGCCGTTGCGCCTTCCAATGAAGTTACTTCCATCGCCGTTTCGTATCCTTCACGATGCATCTTTGACTTCACATAAACATCCGCCAAGCTTCGACAGATGGTAACCAGATTCTCTCGCCGCTGTTGGTGTTTGGGCGTAGCGTCAATAGCGGCCTGACAAAATGCTTTCGCTGATTCTAGTAGTGTCAATGCTTCGGCATACTTCTGTCGCCCTTTCAGCAACCGCGCAAGATTATTTTTCAGCATCGCTACTTGGCTTTCATGCTCCGGCAGATCGGATTGAATGGTCATCAACTTCTCAAATGACACAATGGCGCTACGCCAGACTTTCTCGGCTTCGTCTAATTTGTTAGCGCGAAAAAGTAGACCACCTAGTCCGTTGGTTGCGCTCGCCAGATCTTTCAAGTAGAGTGGTGTGCTAGGAAAATCACTTACCAGCGATTCAAGTTGTGTGAGTGAATCGCGGTAGGGCAGTTCCGCTTCTAATTTTCGCGTCGGATCATCCGACGCCAAGCGGGCATTCCCCAAATTTAATAGCGCAGCGCCTAATTCGTATCGATACTCCTGTGCATCTGCATGTTCTGCTAGCAGTGCTCTGAGGATCGCAATCGCCTTGCCATAGGCAGCTTCACATTCAGAAACTTGATTTGAATTGCGTTTAAGCATTCCGAGGTTGATAAAGGTTCTGGCTAGTCCTTGACGAAAGTCGCGTCGCTCCGGATCGTGTCGCAAAAGCTGGTTGTATCCGTCGATGGAATCATTAAACAAAACTTCTGCTTCGTCGGCGCGATCGCTGTCGTAGAGCATCAATCCGAGGTTGTTTTCGATACGCGCAAGCTCGCCGTGTTTATCGGTGGGACCCGGGTCGTTGGTTTGCAATATCTGGATTGCGCTGCGATATTCGCCTTCTGCTTCCGTCAAATCCCCATCTTTGCGAAGTACTTCTCCAAGCGAATCATGAACATGCGCTAAGCGATAAGCGGTCGTGTTTTCCAGCGACTCGTCCTCTCGTAGGTTTTCCAGCGATTGAATACTCCGTCGGTACGCGCCCCGAGCTTGCGTTGTATTACCGAGCAAACTGGCGATATCGCCGACTTTTTCTTGTGCTTCGGCGACGTCGATTTTTAAGTCAGGGTCATCTGGGGAATCCTTGGTAAGCGTCTCATAGAAGCTCTGTGCTTTTCCGAATAGCTCGCTGCGCAATCCCTCCATTCTCGGTTCATTTTCTAGTTTCTTATCTGCAATGCCAGTCAACATTTCATCGACAGCGCGGCGCGCGGAATTAAGATTTTTTTGAGCGCGACGAAGCGCAACGTTGGTTCGCTGCTGCTCCTTTCCGACCATCCAAGTGTTCAATGACAAGCCGAGTACACTGGTGACGAGCAATACGGCGGTCGTTGTCACTAGTGTGCGGTGACGACGGGCCCAACGCCACGCTTGTGCCTGCCATGGTTCGCGAAACGCAGCAACGGGTTCACCGGCCAACCACAATTCAATGTCATGTGCTAGGTCGGTTGCCGTAGGATATCGGTTTGCGGGCGCGAGCATCGTTGCTTTTACGCAAATCGCGTTGAGGGCGGCAGGAACCTGCTTGTCAAGATCTCGCGGATGGCGGCATGGACTGGTCGCAATGAGTTGAATCATGTCCATCACGGGACGGCCACGTTCGTGCGGTGGTTCGCCTGTCAAGATTTCAAACAAAATTGCTCCGAGTCCAAACACGTCCGTCCTGGCATCGATCTCATCGATCTTGCCGGCCGCTTGTTCAGGTGCCATATAAACTGGAGTCCCCAACACAGAGCCTTGCATGGTTGCAGATGCGGAGATCTCGGACGAGACTTCAACACTTGCCATCGGCTCATCTTCTCGACCAGCGACCTTGGCAAGTCCCCAGTCGATGACGAGTACTTCGCCATACTCACCGAGCACGATGTTTTCTGGCTTGAGATCACGGTGCACGACGCCGCGAGCATTTGCATATGCAATCGCGTTGCATACACTGACGAAAGCAGCGAGCAAGCGTCGCCGCTCAATGTCGGTCATTCCTGTTGGTGACTGACGGGCAGTTGCGACAGCGGCGCGAAGTGTATCGCCATGAATAAACCGCATCGCGTAATAGGGCGCACCGGTTTCTGCGTTATCGCCCAACTGATAAATCGGGACAATATGGGGATGCGTGAGTTGGCCGGTAACCTGCGCTTCCAAAAGAAATCGCCGTCTGGCGCTGGCGTCGTTGACACGCTTGGGAAGCAACTCCTTGATTGCAATTTCGCGGTTTAACCGCAAGTCCACGGCAGACCAAACGCGGCCCAGTCCGCCATGCGCGTGAATCTTGACCAACTGATAATTCACCGCCGCACCAAACGGCCCAGGTCGAGTAGGGCTCGTGGCAAGCGATGTCGGCTTGAATCCGGGAGTGAACTGATGCGTCTCGTTAAGTTCGTCCGGCGGATCTAATTCCGTCTTCTTCTCATTCACGATCGAGCCTCGACCTTGCTGCAAAGCGGAAGGCGACTACTTCACTCGTACAAGCTTCATGATGCGGCCTGACG
Source organism: Planctomycetaceae bacterium (assembly GCA_043775635.1). Taxonomy (GTDB): domain Bacteria; phylum Planctomycetota; class Planctomycetia; order Pirellulales; family Pirellulaceae; genus UBA6163. Next base: position 3,886 of record JAYVSE010000353.1, read on the forward strand.
TATTCCAGTCTTGCACATACAGGTTACCGTCTTTATCCCAGTTAGAACCATGAGTACCACTGAAAATCCCTTCGATCCATTGATCTTGCGGTATATTGAAATTGCCTCCTTTACTCGGATCTGGATTATGGCCAAGGACTGCGATGATCGTGTTGCTCTTGTCAAGGATGACCACTCGACCTTGAAGATCTGGTACTGAAACAAAGTCCCCGTGAACCGCAGCAGAAGTTGGCATTCCTAAACCGGTGATCACTTCGTCGATATAATTTCCATCCAGATCGTAGTGCAATAAACGACCTTTGGGTGTGTGATTGCGATCGCAGATCAGCAGCCGAGGTGGTTCGTAGCGAGTGTCCAAAGTCATCCCATGGGCGGTGTTGAATTCCTTAAGGCCGTTTCCCTTGGTTCCAAAGTGCATTAAGTATTTGCCAGTTTTGTCAAATTTAAAAATATGATTACTTGCATAGCCATCCGACAAAATGATGTCTCCATTGGGCGCGACAGTGATTGCCGTGGGGCTCCATTTCGTCAAGTTCAAACCTGATTCTGCGGGAATGCCCAACTTCAATACGATTTCGCCAGTCTCGGCGTTGAACTTGATTCCTTCGCCAGCGGCATTGCGAGCACCGTAGATAAATTCACCGTTCGCTTCGTCCCGGATCTCCATGTCGTGAATATTGTCGTAGGCGGCGCCGAGGAAACGACGAAGCAGTTTGCCTTCTGGCGAAAAGACAAAGACTCCGAAGCTGGAACTGGTATAGACGCTGCCTGCCTTGTCGACCACGACACTTCCGTGAGTCGCACCGAGAATCGACTTGCCGTCTTCCCCGAGCCCCCAGCCTGGAATCGTATCAAAGGTCATCGCGCCACAGCCCATCCGCACCGGCTGCACGGTGTCCGCCGCGGTCGCGGGCAGAGCGAGGCTTAAAGCAAAGAAGATCGAAAGTAAATGGCGATTCATGATCCTGTGTCCTGGTTGATGTCTTTGATATTGATATTGGTTTGACGAGTCGAAAATCCGGCGGGTGGGACTTGGAAACGATGCCAAGAAATTCGCCGCTCGGATAGTTTAGCAGGTATTCGCTGTCGTTGATATCAAGCCGTGCCGCACCAATAATCCTTTGATTAATAGTGCCGCCGACGTCATTTTTTCTTCGCCATCTGGTTGTGATCGTGGCCCGACGGGGACAATCCCTACGCTGTGAAGGATTTTTTAGCGGAATGGCGCGAGCCATTCGGTGCCTCAAGCTTCAGAGAGACCGGACGGCTCGCGCCGGCTCGCTAAAACCGTTTAATTTGCGCGAAGCACGTGGCACGTGAACCAGGAACTTGAGAGTCCAGCTAAGGAACTGTCCCGAAATAACTTCCCGATTGGTACGTCAGTCTTTCCAGGCTGACTCGGAGAAATACGCGTCAGCCTGGAAAGGCTAACGTACTTTATTTCGGGACTGTTCCTAAGCAGCGTCAACTCGCTTCTCGTCAGCGATCCAATGCGGCTCAAGCCAACGAGCGGGAAGCGTGGTATGAAACAAACCGCCATCATAACCCGCGATTGCTTGATCAGGAAACGGACGTCCGTGAAACACTAAAACGCGACATCCCACCGGTTCACTCGGTGGCGTCAATAAGTTTAACGGAAACATCGGTCTGCAACTTCTCTTGAAGCTTTGGATCCATTGCTCCGGCCAGAATTCGGTGCAGTCTCGCAACACATGGCTAACAAACTGCTGCTCAATTCGAAAACTATTGAGCGACCCAAGTTGGTCGTTTGCGAAGCTCGTATAGACCTTTGCATGTTCGGCAAGGTTGAAACGAAACACAGAGGTGTTTCCAACTTTACCATCTCGACCTGGCATCCATGCGCGGCGTTTTTCAAGCCAATCCTGAATGACGCAAAATTTTCCTGGCTTGAAGTCAAATAGCGGATCCAATGATCCCGTGATCACGACATCCAAGTCAAGGAACAACGTGTCACCATCGAGGCCAACCAGTCCGGGTTGAAACAGGCCGATCTTACGCCACGTTTCACCACCACGTTTGGCGTCAAATGCAGCTTCGTCAAATGGCGTGATCGGAAGCGGATGAATCTCGATACCTGGATCGATCGTACTTGCGTCGTCGGTTAAACAGACAAAACGCAGCGGCCCGGTGATGTGTCTTCGGACCCCTTGATAAAGACGATTGACGTACTCACATCCGTATCGGGTGCCCCATTTGATACACAAAACATTGGCGGTCACGACGTCACTCTCCACGAAAAGAACGTTGCCGGACGCTTGCCGGTCCGAATCTGCTTCGTCCATATCAAATCAGCCGCTCCGAGAGCAAGGCGAAACGGCAGTTTTTTGTTCCTGGGCGCGGATCGCGGTTTGCCCGCAAAGTCCTTGGTTGATCAATACGCGCCATCGCCTGGGCTTGTTGGTTGTACTGGCCTTAGCTAAGCGAGCGAAAAATTGCAAATTGCAAAATGCAATTATCGCGGACTGCACTCAAGGCTTCGCCCTCGTTATTTCGTCCTCGTTCTACCACACAAGACGAAAGCCTGTCGGCTCCATACCAGCAATTCGTACTCGTTCTCAATGAAATGGTACTCGTACTCGTACTCGTACTCGATTCGCCTGCAAACCGATCGAGGACGAGTACGAGAGGGCTTCGCCCGTCACAAGCCGCTTTCAGCTCACTTAAATAGATACAGCGGAAATGACAGTGCTACGCATCGTCAAACAACGTCATTTGCCGCGGTACGGGAGGCAGCGATGGAAGTTGCGGGTGACCGTTGTTGTATCGGTCAGAGAACGCATTGGCAAAGCGTCTGGCGAACGCCGGGGCATATTTGTCATCGGGGGCATGAGTGAAGACGTAGGGACGCACGCCTTCGTGAACCCATTGATCGATAATGGGCAACCAATCTGCAACGAAGCGATCAGCCAGCTCAATTCGATTGCGTCCGACGATGCGAATGACTGGTCGCAAACCGGTACGCGCGAAACGCACCGGTGCGTTGGGCTTTCGCTGCTGAGAAATTGTTTCAAGCTCGTCATCGGGCGGCGATTGAAACAATGCGCGACTGTCGAAAATAACTCGATCGATGCCAAGGGACGCGAGTGTCTCATTAAATTGTTTCTCAGCGGCTTCGTTCAGAAACCACGATTCATGACGTGGCTCCACCGCCCAACGAAAATTCGCGGGCAGTTGTCTCAAGAATAAAATCAATTCATTCAATCGCGACGAATCGAACCACGGCGGCAACTGCAAGAATGCTGGCCCAGCGCGATGCCTGCTGTGCAGGATGGAAACAATCTCGATAAAGTGATCAAGCTGCGACGATCCCTCAAGCCGACCTTCATGCGAAATGTCTCGCGGGAATTTCAAAACAAACTCAAATCCGTCAGCGGTCTCATCCGCCCAACGCTGTGCGACATCAAGTGTCGGCAATGCATAGAAAGTGCTGTTGCCTTCTACCGTGTTGAACATGCGGCTATACCAAGCCAGCCAGTCACGACGCGGTGTTCGCCGTGGATAAACCACATCGCCCCACGCATCACAGGACCAAACCGGACAGCCGAGGGCAAACAGAAATGCTGCGGTGCTTTGTTCGTCAGTCATCAGCCGTTCACGATCTTGACGAGTTCGACCACCGTATGCGCTTCTTCGCTAAAAACATGATCGGCCCCCGCTTTGGTGATCACGCTGGTACTGTGAGCGTACCGACATCGCACGACAATCTTTGTTGTCGGATTGGCTTTGCGAATCGCAGCGGTCGCGCGAATGGCAACTTCATCGACGGGTACGCAGACGATGGCAATCTGCGCTCGCTGCACACCTGCCGCGTAGAGAACTTCGGTCGATTCAATATTGCCTGCGACCGTGGCAACGCCAAGTTGTGAGAACGATTGAAGGTTCAGTGGATTCAAATCGACGGCGCAAATTTCGTGGCCAAGTGCTTCTAGTCGCAATGCCACCGCTTTGCCCACCGGCCCCATACCGAAGATGATCGCCAGACGCTGCTCGGTTTGATTTCGAAGCAGTACGTTTGTCTCGATATCGAAACTTGCTTCGGAGTCCTCCGGGCGTTTGCGGAATCCAAAGCGAATCAGCATCGGCGATATCAGCAGAGTTCCCCCTGCGACCGCCAAGACTTGCTGTCGTTGGTCCGTTGAGATCGCCCCCGATGACGCTGCGACCAGCATCAACACGAACGCGAATTCGCCAACGTGCGCCAGTCCAATCGCTGGACCGATCGAACGTTTCCACGACAACCCCGTGATTCTTAATGCCAACGTCGCACCGCTGACTTTGATTGCGATCAAAATCGCGATGCCGCCGCTCACAAATACCGGATCGTGCAAAATAGCTCTTAGGTTGATCAACAAACCGAGACTGACAAAAAAGATCGCTGAAAACGCTTCACGAAAAGGCAGGATCAGTGAATCGATTTGTTCTGACCATCGATTGCCGCCGAATACTAAACCCGCAGCCAGTGCACCGATAGCCGGTGGTAACCCCATGCGATGAGCGGCGAGCGATACGCCGCCCAGGATCGTCAGCGTTAGCAAAACGACCAAATCAGGGCTGCGATGAACGGCGATGCGGGGAATCACATGATCCGCCAAGATCACTCGTAATCCGATGATTGCGGTAACAAACATGATCGAGGCCAAACCCAGCTTGATCCACTGATATACGCCCGTCACGTCGTCTTGGCCGCTGAGCAACGGCACGCACAACAACAGCGGGACGAGTGCCGCGTCTTGGAAAAGCAGCACGGCAATCGAGCGTCGACCAGGGGCGCTATTTGTCTGCCCCAGTTCATTGAGAGCTTTGAAAACCAGCACCGTGGAACTGAAGGCAAGGGCGGAGCCGACGAGGATTGCCGCTGGCCAACTCCAGCCTAACCAGACCAACAGCGACGCAATCGGGATGCTGGTCGAGACCAATTGCACGGGGCCCCCCGTAAAAATGAACTTTCCCATCCTACGTAATTCGTCCATCGATAATTCTAGGCCGATGGAGAACAACAGGAAAAAAACGCCTAACTCCGCCAAATGTTCGATCTCTTTTTGCTCGCTATCGACCCAGCCCAAGACCGTTGGCCCGATCAAAACACCAACGGCCAAGTATCCCATCAGCGGCGTCAAAGACCACCTTCGACACAGGATACCGGCAAGCAGCCCCGTCGTAAGGATGATCAATAGTTCGTCGATAAATTCCATTGTGGCTTTTTTTGGGGTTCAGACAGGGGCGTTATAGCGACAGCTCACAGCGACTGGGCGAGCTTTTCCGACGTGCCCATTGATACGTTTTGTCGTTGAAAACGCATACCCCAAGACCGACGAAGCCGAAGCAATTTCGTTATTTGCTCTGGACATATTCGTTCAGTCGGTTAGCCTTCCACACATCATAAGTTCCTTCGAGCGATGGATCCAGCGGGACCACGTCAGGTCCCATCGGATATAAGGTTGTTCACTGGTTGAACGCCGACCCGTTAGGTCCTGGAGCCGACGCTCCTATTACAAAGACCAACGATGCCATTCACACAACTCGGGTTGCCCGAAGAGATCTCGCGCGTAGCTTTAGAATCAGGTTACACGGAAGCCACGTCCATTCAGTCCGAAGCGATCCCCGTGCTGCTTAGCGGTCGCGACCTCGTCGGATGTTCACAAACCGGTACCGGCAAGACCGCTGCCTTTGCAATGCCGTTTCTGGCCAAGATTGATTTGGACAAGAAAGTTCCTCAGGTCTTGGTGCTTGCACCGACTCGCGAACTTGCCATTCAAGTCGCCGAAGCCTTTGAACACTACGGTTCGCAGCTTAAGAAACTGCGTGTCTTAGCCGTCTACGGCGGTGCACCCTATCAACCACAACTGGCGGCGCTACACCGCGGCGTGCACGTCATTGTTGGCACACCCGGCCGATTGATTGACCATGTCAAGCAGTCAGCGCTGAACCTCAGCGCGATTCGTTTGCTGGTCTTAGATGAAGCCGACGAAATGCTTCGCATGGGCTTCATCGATGACGTGAAATGGATTTTGTCTCAAGTTCCGGCTGAGCGTCAGGTCGCATTGTTTTCTGCCACGATGCCTGGGCCGATCCGCGAAATCGCTGAAAAGTATTTGCGAGATCCATACTCGATCACGGTAGAAAAATCACAAAAAGTTGCCTCGACGATTCGCCAACAACATATTGTCGTATCGCCCAAGCATAAGGTTGAGATGCTGTCGCGCATTCTCGAACTGGAGAAGACTGATGGTGTGATCGTGTTCGTAAAAACCAAGATCGGAACCGTTGAGCTGGCTGAACGATTGGCAGCTCGTGGCTTCAATGTTGCACCGCTGAACGGAGACATTGCACAGGCACAGCGAACGCGAACCGTTGAGAAGCTCAAGTCAGGTGAGATCGACGTGCTGGTTGCAACCGATGTTGCGGCTCGGGGACTTGATGTCGATCGTATTAGCCACGTGATCAACTATGACATGCCTCATGATCAAGAAGCCTACGTTCACCGGATCGGCCGCACCGGTCGCGCTGGCCGTGAAGGTGCTGCTATCTTGCTGGTGACACCGATTCAGCGACACGTCGTTCGTTCGCTTCAGAAAGCTACGGGACAAACGATCCCGCAAGTGGATGCACCTTCGATCGAAGCGATCAACACCAAGCGTGCCGAAGAATTCAAGCAGAGTATCACCCTTGCGCTGGAAAGTCGCCAGCTTCCGATTTTCACCAAAATGCTCCAGCAGTATTGCGATGAAACCGGTAAGCCTGCGATCGAAGTCGCTGCCGCCGTCGCAGCCATGCACAACGGTAAGCGTTCCTTTTTGGCGCGACCGATCGAAGAAGATTTTTCAGGCTCGCGCCGAGACTCGTTTGAACCTCGCGGTGGTGAACGGTCCAGTCGTGAGTACGTTCCGCGAGAGCGCCGTGACGATCGTCAAGAGTCGCGTGGTGAAGATCGGCGAACGTTTGAGAATCGCGATTCGCATCGTGCAACCACTGGCAGCCGAAGTGCGTCTCCCATGCAACGATATCGTGTTGAAGTCGGGCGTTCCCATGGTGTCATGCCCGGTAACTTGGTGGGTGCGATTGCCAACGAATCAGGATTGACGGGATCAGAAATCGGACGCATCGACATCTACGACGAGTATTCAATCGTTGCATTGCCCGAAGGAATGCCGGGGTCGGTATTCGATTCGCTTCGTGGCGCTTGGGTTTCAGGCCGTCAATTACGATTGTCGCTTGCCGAAGGCACGTCACCGCGTCCCAACAAACCTAATACGTTTGACCGAAAGTCGGCCGTTCGCGTAGCCGGCACTCACCGCGCTGCCGCACCGGCAAAGAAAGCCAGCGTCGGCAAGAAAAAAGCGACGTCCTAAATCTAAGCCTTTGCGCAGATTTAATTGCATAATTTCGCCGCGAGCGGGGCTTGTCCCCGTCGGGCTACGATCACAACTAGGTGGCTAATAAAAAATGACGTCGGCCACGGGCGGAGCTTGTCCCTACGCCGTGAAGGATTTTTTTTAGCAAATTAAACGGTTTTAGCGGTATGGCGCGAGCCGTCCGGTCTCTCTTAAGCTTGAGGCACCGGATGGCTCGCGCCATTCCGCTAAATTATCCTTCAATTGCTCTACTCTAAACTCAAGCACTTTTTCGATGCAATTACCGGTCATTAACGAACAGACGCTCGAAGTTGCATCGCGCCTCGCCCCCGTCATGTCGCGAGACTATTTGTCGAATTTGACTGCAGGCGGTCGTACGCCCACAGGGCCCATTGCTGCTAAACCGCTGCCGATGAGCATGGACGAAGCGCGGCAACGCGGCTGGGATGAGTTGGATATTGTCTTCGTCACCGGTGATGCTTACATCGATCATCCCAGCTTCGCCATGGCAATTTTGGGACGAGTGCTGGAGGCCGCAGGCTATCGCGTTGGAATCATCAGCCAGCCTGATTGGCAAACATGCGAGCCTTGGAAACGATTCGGTAAACCTCGACTGTTCTTTGGCATCAGTGCCGGGAACATGGATTCGATGATCAATCATTATACGGCGAACAAAAAGGTGCGCAATGACGACGCCTACTCGCCCGGTGGCAGAATCGGCTTGCGTCCGGACCGAGCAACGCTCTCCTATTGCCAGCGCGCACGCGAGGCCTACAAGGGCGTGCCGGTCATCGCGGGCGGTGTCGAGGCATCGCTTCGTCGGCTTGCTCACTACGATTATTGGAGCGACAAGGTCAAGCGTTCCATCTTGCTGGATAGTAAAGCCGACATGGTCGCATTCGGCATGGGTGAGAATGCGATCGTTGAGATCGCCCGCAGATTAGAAGCGGGTGAAAACGTCAAAGACCTCCGCGACATGCGCGGTGCGGCCTATGCGCTCGGAGCTTCCGAAATTGTCCCAACCGACGCGTTGGTCTTGCCAAGCTATGAAGAAGTCTTATTTGACAAATACGCATTCGCGGAAGCCACGCGAATCATTCATAATGAAACCAATCCGCACAACGCGAGGCAGCTAGTCCAAAAACACGGTACACAAACGATCGTCTGCAACGTGCCGCAATTACCGATCTCCGAAGCCGCCATGGATCAGATCTATGGACTACCCTATACGCGGCGTCCACACACAAGCTACACCGAAGCGATTCCCGCGTATGAAATGATCAAGAATTCAGTCACCATCATGCGCGGCTGTTTCGGCGGATGTACGTTCTGTTCCATCACGGCGCACCAAGGACGCATCATTCAATCACGCAGCAAAGAATCCGTGCTGACCGAGATTCGCAAGATGACGGAAGATACGGATTTTAAAGGTGTGGTCAGCGATATCGGTGGTCCGACGGCGAACATGTATCACATGAAGTGTAGCAAGCCCGAAGTCGAAGCGGTTTGCCGGCGTCAGTCCTGTGTCCATCCCAAAATTTGCAAGTTACTTGGTGTCGATCACAAGCCGGTGATCGAGCTGATGCGAGAAGCCCGCAACCTACCCGGTGTTAAAAAGGTACTGGTCGCCAGCGGAATTCGGATGGACTTAGCACGCACGTCGCCAGAGTACTTGAAAGAGCTGACCGCGCACCACGTTGGTGGTAAACTAAAGGTTGCTCCAGAGCATGTTAACGCCGGCGTTCTCAACAACATGCGGAAACCCAAGAACAACGATTTTGAACACTTCACGGAAGTCTTCGAAAAGGAATCGAAGCGGGTTGGCAAGAAGCAATTCATCGTCCCCTATTTCATCGCTTCGCACCCCGGCAGTGATATCAATGCGATGATTGAACTCGCCTTATTCCTCAAACGCAACGGATATAAACCCGATGCGGTACAAGATTTCATTCCGGCACCGCTCGATGTTGCGACCACGATGTATTACACCGGCCTGGACCCGTTCACCAAAAAACCGGTTTACATTGCCAAGACGATGAAAGAACGCAAGTCGCAGCGAGCGCTAATGCAGTTTTTTAAGCCGGAGAACTACTTCGAAGTTCGCGAAGCGCTGCGTGAAGTTGGCCGGATGGATCTGATTGGCGATGGCTGCGATAGCCTGATCCCGTCAAAGCCTCCGCGCGAAGCGGTCGAACAGCGTCGCAAAGATGCCAACCAGCGATTTCGCGGGGACTACGTTCACACGATCTCCACCTCCGGATCGTCGCCCGACGGGCCTAATCCCGCAGGCAATTTGCCAGCAGGTGATTCTTCTACCGATCAAAAGAAAGGCAGTAAAAAGCAGCGTCGAGATCGCAAAACCACGGGCTATCGTCCAGATCGGCGCGGTGCAACCTAGTTAAGGCGAAATTGCCTTCCCTTGGAGATGTTGCCCGGCGGCTGCGCGGCTGGCTTTCGTATCTCAAGTTCTCAAAACATCGGATCGCCCCGTCTGGAGGAATTGACCAACCGATGGCATCATTGGTAATTACTTCGATTCTGCTTCCGTTTCAACCCTGTTTTTGACTCGTTCCCGATCCGCTCCATGGCCGTATTGATTCAAGTTCGTGACGCTTACAAGCGATTTGGTGACCAAATTCTCCTCGAGGCGGCGGAGGTGTCCCTGATCGACGATGTCAAAGTCGGTTTCGTCGGTCGCAATGGAGCCGGCAAGTCAACACTGCTGCGCATCATTTTGGGTGAAGAAGAAGTCGAATCGGGCGAAGTGATTCACCATCCATCGCTGCGGGTCGGCTACTTGCGCCAGCACGATCCCTTTCACGAAGGGGAGTCTGCACTCGATTTCTTAATCCGCGATAGCGGCCAACCTGATTGGAAATGTGGTGAGGTTGCCGGTGAATTCGAACTCAAGGGCCAATACCTCGAAGGTCCCGTCAAAGCATTGTCGGGCGGTTGGCAGACTCGAGTCAAGCTCGCCGCGCTGCTGCTGCATGACCCGAATTTCTTGATGCTTGACGAACCGACGAACTTCTTGGACTTGCGAACTCAGATTTTGCTTGAGCACTTTTTACGTGGGTTCAACAAGGCGGCGTTGATCGTTTCGCACGACCGCGCGTTCCTTAAAGCAACCTGTTCACACACGCTTGAACTGTCGCGTGGCAAGCTGACCATGTTCACGGGCAAGATCGATGGATTCTTGGCGTTTCGAGAAGAGCGACGAGAGCATGATCGCCGCGTCAATGCAACCGTGATCGCTAAGCAAAAACAGCTTGAACGGTTCATCGAAAAAAATCGCGCAAGCGCATCCACGGCCAGCCAAGCGAAGAGCAAAGCCAAGCAGCTTGAGCGTTTGCAAACAACCGAAGTCGAAGTCGACGAGGCTACCGTTCGTATCCGAGCTCCTCGCGTTCAACCGCGAAAGGGGACAGCGGTGCGTTGCACCGACATGTCGATCGGCTATCCAGGCCATTGTGTTGCCAGCGGCATTACGCTTGAGATCGAACATGGACAGCGAGCAGCGATCGTCGGCGACAACGGACAAGGCAAAACGACATTGCTGCGAACATTGGTCGGCTCACTGCCAGTGCTTGATGGAACGATGAAGTGGGGGCACGGCTGCGAAATCGGCACCTATGCCCAGCACGTCTATTCCAGTCTCGACGAACGACAAACGGTCCTGGAAAACCTGGAGTACAACTGCGACCGCGACATCACGAGGCAAGAAGTGCTTGCGATGGCCGGTGCTTTGTTGTTTCGTGACGATCACGTTAATAAGAAAGTCAAAGTACTTTCCGGCGGCGAACGTGCTCGGTTGTGCATGGCGTCGCTACTGCTTGGAACCAGCACCATCATGGTGCTTGACGAACCTGGTAATCACCTTGACGTTGAAACGGTGGAGGCACTCGCGGAGGCGCTTTTGCTCTACAAGGGCACGATCGTTTTCACTAGTCACGATCGGCACTTCATGCATCGGGTTGCCACCAGTGTGATCGAAGTTCGCGATGGAACCGTGAAGAATTATTTCGGCAATTACGACACCTACTTGCAAGCTGTCGAGCAAGAAGTCGACGAAGGCGAACGTCAACGAAATGTCGCTGCGGGTAAGGCGACACCTCCGCCATTGGCGAAGTTGAGCAAATCACCAACAGAGAAAGACAAGCCCGCAGGCGGAGTCGCTGATTATCGCCAGGGACAGCAAGACAGCCGCAAGGCAGAGAAAGAGCTCAAAAACCTGGAGAAACGAATCGCGAAGTTGGATAGCGACAAACGTGAGCTGAACGATCGATTGATGAATGAATCGAAGGCATCCGAGGCCGTTCGCCTTCACCAAGAGCTTTCCGTAATCGTCCAAGAGTTAGCGACCGCTGAAGAGCGTTGGTTGGAACTAAGTCAGTTCTGAGCGCAGGGCAATGCATTTTTGAAAACAGGTACTTAACAAGCACGACGCGTTAGCGAGTGTCACCCACGATTCACTCGCTGGGGCGGCGTGCGTGTATCGACTGGCTCAGCCCATTTTGAATAAGTGATTTGCCCTAGTTCTGACGCTTGCACCCAGGATCCCGGCATCGTGCCAGAAACCAATATTACAAATCGGTCTGACTCGCACCGGATCGGAAATGGGGACGCCAAGTTACATACCATCCATTCGATCTTTTGTCGCTGGTCGATTTGTCAACCTGCTGGACCGAAGGGAAATGGTCATACAAAGATGGCGTCTTGGAAGGAATAGAGCCGAACTCATCCATCGATTTTCCCTACACGCTACCCGCAGAATACCGAATGACAGCGATCGTGGAACCGCTCGACAATCCAAATGCTCTGTGTTTAGGGCAACGACTTGGCGGTAATCGCTTTGTGGTGACGTTCGAATACAACGGCTTAAACGCCATCGAAGTGCACGATGGCAAGCACGCAGAAGAGGGCAACTGAACGTTAGTTAAAGCGAATCTTCTGACTCAGAACCAACGATCAAAAATCATGGCAATCAAGTTGTCGAGCGGCCCACCAAAGGCAACGATTACGATTGCGGCAACGATTACGATCGGCAGGAGGCGGATGAAACGGCGATCCCATGTGCGGGCGTTGATGTCCGTCATTGTTGCTCTGGAAGGCGGTGGTGGAGACCATGAGTCAAAGTGCATGGCGGCGATATCAGTCGGGACGAACGTTTCGGGTCACTTCGGTCGCGGCGAGTATTTGACCACTTCAAAAATGTCTGACTCTAACGGATTTTAAGCCCTGGTTTTCCGTTCATTGACGCGGAGACTAGCAGGTTCTCGAGCCAGTTTTCGGAATAGCATTTATTGCTGAGTTG
>JAYVSE010000354.1:0-28983 GCA_043775635.1 Planctomycetaceae bacterium
TGCGCAGGAATTGTTCCTTACGCCAACGGCGTTAAACAACATAGCCCAGGGTTAAAGTCGTCAATCGCGAAGGCGATTGACGCTGCAACCCTGGGTACGAAAAACGACAACGAAGGCCGCCTCCCTCTCTGCGATTTTGGCGGCGAAGCCTCCAAAATCGCAGAGAGGGAGGCGGCGGCTATCGGCGAACTTAACCCAGGGTTGCGGCTTGCTCACTCCGCTCGCAAGACCTTAACCCTTGGCTATATTGTTTAACGCCGTTGGCGTAAGGAGCGAATGCTCGGAACAAAATCGGTGCATCAATTCAGCAGTCAACCCCAAATTTTTAACAGCCCCGCGTTGAGCTATCATCGCTCAAAACGATCGCCTTGTTACCGTTTTCTTTCGTTTCGAAAACGTAGCCTTCTTTTCGATCATATCAAAAACCACAACCCTACGGCCAACAGCGAGATACTAAGCAACGCGATTGCGACCACGATCATTATCTGAGTCTGCGTCAATCGATTTCGAGGAGTGGCGATCGATTCGGGATGGTTAACATCGTGCGGTCTTTTATTGTCGTCTTTCGCTCCGCGAAAGAACGTAAGAACGCTACTTTCGCAGAGCGAAAGGCGACGCTTATTTGTCGCACGATGCTTAACATCGGCGAGAGTTGGCGTTTCTTGAGGTGAACGCAACGCCACAGGTCCGCCCGTCGAATCGTATCGAGCCAGTAACCCAATCAGATTCGAATGGTTGCAGAAACTGCTGAGTGCCCCGACAACTTGCTGAGGCTCTGCAAAACGCTCTTCAGGATAGCGTGCCAACATCCGCTCGATGACCGCTGCGAGAGTATGCGGCAAGTCGGGGCGAAGCGATTGAATCGGGATGATCTTGCCGGTCGCCATGGCGACAATCTTTGCCAGTGGCGAAGCCGAACTTACGTCACCATACGGCGGGACGCCGGCGAGAGATGTATAGAGAGTTGCTCCCAAGGAATAGATGTCAGCGCGAATATCGACGTGGTGCGTATCGTCTGCCTGTTCAGGTGCCATATAGTCGATCGTGCCCATCATCACACCGGTCGACGTCAGGTTGGAAATCGAGTGATTGCCTTCGCGAAGTAGTGCCAGTCCGAGGTCGAGGATTTTCACTTGACCAGTTCGTGCGAGCACTAAGTTCGCAGGCTTCAGATCTCGATGGACCAACGACTGTTCGTGGATGACTTGCAATCCCCTGGCTGCTTGCCGGATTATTTCACACGCATCAGTCAAACGAAGCGGGCCAACTTTCCGCAGTAGCTTGCCAAGATCTGGTCCGTCGACGAATTCCATCACCAGCATGTGAACGCCGTCCACCTCGCGAGCGTCTGTCGCGGCGACGATGTTGGGATGATGCAGTCCTCCAATCGCTCGCATTTCACGTTCAAACCGAGCGATGATTCGTGAATCATCGACTTTATTTAACAGTTTTACGGCCACAGTCCTTCTGAGCCGCCGATGGACCGCACGATAGACCGTGCCTCCGCCGCCGCGACCAATCATTTCATGCAGTTCATACTCCGCCAGCGTGCGAGGTGGCGCTGAATCTGCCGACGACGTCAATTCAATTGTCGCGTTCTCGTGAGCGGCAACTCGATCCGATTCGGTCGGTCCATCGAGGCGAGCGGTTTGAACGGTATCACTCAGCCGCTGCATGACGGCAGGGAGGTCAAAATCAGTTGATGGCGTCGGTTCGATCGTATCCAAGCTCTTGATTTCGGCAATCAACGTTTCCAACTCGCACCACAGAACTCGGGCCTTGGGGTCCAAATGTTCGGCAAGCTCAGCATCCGATCGATCGTCGTCAATCTCGCGAAGGATTCGCGCCAGCGGAACGTCAGGGTCAAATGCGTGATTCATCGTTAAGTGCGTTTACCGAACCAATCCTGCCAAGTATCAAGCGGCGAAGCCGCTGATTGTAGAACAATTGTCCTCAAGTGTTCCGTCATTGCGCTCGATCAAGGGTATCAAACCATGGAGGACAATGGTTCTACAATGCTCTGGTTTTTGCTGACACTAACGGATTTTAAGCCCTGGTTTTCCGTTCATGGTCAGAACGTAGGGGGATACGTGATGGTTCGCTTGGCAACGCTGGTGTCCAGGCTTTAGCCGCTTCTTCGGTCCCCAAAAAGCGTCGCCTAAAGGCTATACACCAGCGCTATTTTTGGAATACGCCGTATGCTTCTGTGAAGCTCTTGTCCTCTCTTGATCGGTTAAGGCGAGGCCCAAAAGGATGACAAATTTGGAATCTCGCTGTGACAACGTTTTTTTTTCGCGGAAAGCCAGGGCTTAAAATCCGTTAGAGTCAGGTTTTTTGAAGTGGAATAGGCTGCCAGCCAATTTATACCCCACATCTTTTGTAAGACCCCTGCCAGCTCGCCTGGCAGGTGAATCGGATCACAACCAGACAACGAAGGCTTCGCATCCGACTTCAATTCTCCAGCTTCCAACGCTAAAAGCGTCGGAAGCTGGAGAATTGCGATCTCTACGCGATGAGCGTCATTTACTGGTGATGATCATTGGCTCCTCCCAGGCAAGCTGGGTGGTGACCGAAGGTCCTTTTAAAGTTATGGGGTACAAAATGGCTTCCAGCCTTTCATTTTCAATGCGACAGGCTGGAAGCCTATCCCACTCATTGATCGAGCGATCCTAAAACAGTTGTGTGATTGCCGAATCCATCGTTGCTTCGACACTGCTCGTTGCTCGATTTTCAAGCGGCGGAGCGGCAACAATGATATCGCTTTTCTGTTCGCCGGAGGTACTCGCTCGGCGAAGCCGTTTGGCAATTTCGTTAATGACTTGCAAGGCGTCTAAGGCGGAGACTCGGTAGTCACCATTGACATCGGGAAAGACACCGTTAGGTACTTTTACTTCTGTTTCAGGGTTGAGCTCGAAGCTCTGTTTGCGGCGAGCGAGCAGGTTGATAATACGTAGCGCACCGCTCGGCGCGACAACCCCACCCCCATTCACAGCAAATCGGTCGGTCGGATTCTGAAATAATGGTGGTTCATCGTCGATCAAAACCAGAGTGCCTTCGTCGCTGACATAGTCCTTCGCGGTCACTTGATAGACGAGCGATAAAGTTTTTTCTGGGTCTGTGTCGTTGATGGGTTCGATGGGAATGCGAACTTCGCGACTTCCCGCTTTAATCGTTGCGGTCGTGGGAACGGTAAGCTCGGCAGGTATGTTTCCGCTGATGTTAATCGTGACGGCTGCGCCATTGTCAGGACGAGTGACCGTTAAAAAGAATTTGTTCGCCGCTGCATTTTCAAATATCGCCGCGGCTGTGAAAGACGTCACTAATTCTTCTAAATCAGTGACGGAGAGGCTCGTTGTACCGCTCAGAAGCCCAGCACCTGAGGCCGTTAGCGTTACCTGTTTCGTGCCATCAAGAATTGCATCATCAACGGCCGAGACCGGAACAGTGACACTAAGCTCCCCTGCAGGTATGTCAATTGACTTCTGAATGGTTGCTTCGGAAGTATCACTTGAGGCAAGGTTTACAGTAATCCTGCTAGTCGCCGCAGGAGCGGTCCGTCGGATCGTCAGGATTGCAGCTTCGCCGGTAGCATTTTCAGAGATCGAAGTCCGGTTCAGTTCAAGGCTAAGTTGAGGCGGTGTTGTGACTACCACTTGGAAGGTTTTTGGGACAGCGGTGCCTCGATCGTCATCGGTAACAGCGATCATGACATTAAATGTGCCAGTTGATGAATAGGTATGCGATCCATTGAATGAGGCAAGCGTTGGAGTTGTCACATTCCCAATTCGGTCAATCGTTGCATCGCCGGTGTCCACCGTTGTACCGTCGCCCCAGTTGATCGTGAACTTAAATGTTTCAGATGTGGGGGGAGAGGCCACGGGGTTTGCAAATCCTGGGTCGGAGATTCTGCCCGTAAGAGTTAGCAGTTGGTCGCGTTTCACCGATTGATTTACAGCCACTGTCAGTGTCGGTAAGGCATTGGTGATATTCGCCGTTGCAGTGTCGGTGAACAGGCCAACCGTACTGCCACGGTACGTCACCGTGATGGGATAGGTACCGTTGTCGGCATAGACATGTGAAGTACTGATGGTTGCATTTATATTGCCAAATTCCCAGCCAATATCATCCAAGCCGGCGAGATCGAGTCCGGTTAATGTGCGTCGTTCACCAGAGTCAATGACCGGCCTCATGATTGTTGGGCGACCCGCATCCGTAACGGTTTCACGCCAATGCTTACCCTCGACACTCAATGGCACATTACCACCCGCATCATAAGCGGCGCGTGATTTGGGGCCTGTGAACGTGGCCCCTGATTTTAAGTTGGTCCATGACTCGGCAGTGCCGAAGCCGAGCAGGTGCATGAGCTCGTGCGCTGCAACTGTTACAAAGTCTTGCTGCCCAGGCTCCAAAGCTGATTGATCTAATCCGAAGAACCAATTCGTTGTGGTGTCAAACGCGAGCGTCCCACCCCAAGGCCCAAAATCTGTCTTCGGGGTTGCAAGTGCACCAGCTTGTCCGCGACCAGCCACAGTGTTTCGCCAGTTGCCGTTTTCAATGCGTTTAAAACCACCGTAACCTCCCTCGCCAATTATGTTATCATCAAGTTCACGCGCCCCGACATAAACGACAATTTCATTGGCCGCGATTTTTAGATTCGGGAAGTCCATGAGTTTATTGGTCTGTGGGTGTCTTGTTTGGGCTGTCCAAGTGTTGATTCCGGACGGCTGAATCGCAGTCAAGTTGTCAGTCATGCGACTGGTTACCATTTTAGCTGCGGCCTCAAGCAGCGTTTTCCGACTACTGCTGAAGAAACTTTTGCTTTTGTCCTCTTCGTCGAGCGAATAATCAAAGCGAATCTTAATAGAACCGGTGGTGGCTCCACCGTTTATCGCAACAATCGAGGGTTGCGAGCCATCGCCCCAGTTAACGCTCGCGGTGGGAACTCCCACGAGCCCGGCGACTTGAAACGACTTTGAAAGGTTGAACGGCTCAGCTTCTGCGATCAGCATCGCTCGCTTTTCAAGAGTCTCGAATCCAACCCGGCGAGTAGCCAGCGTGCATTTTCCGGTACGCTTAACCGACAGGCGAGGTCGAACTGGTAGGCGATCATGCCACATAATAGCTTTTTCGATGGAGGAAGTAGCAAAGCTTCCAGCCTGTCATTTTCAATGCGACAGGCTGGCAGCCTATCCCACGTAAGTCTCCGGGCGTTACACGGCATTAAAATTAAAATATGCTGTCGTCGGTTAACTCCAGCACATCGCGGAGCCTGGCCACATAGCGGCAGCGAATTGTCCTGACATTGCCGACAGTTTTTCCGTAGCGGCTGGCGATCTCTTCGTAACTGAGCTGCCCCGCGATGGTTAAGAGAAAAATTTCCCAATTCTCAGGGCGACAGGAATTTTTCACAACTTCTATTGCACGACGTAGCAATTCATTGAGCACGTCCGGTGGATCAGCACAATCATCTTCAGCGGTTTCCTGGGCGTGAATCAAAGTCGCCAGCGACTGACTGTCGATCGACGGTAGCCGATGCGGGCTGGTTTGTTGCTTGATGACTTCGTTCCGCGTCACGGTGTACAGCCACTTGCGGAACCCATCACCTGGCTTAGCTTTGCAAAAACTTTTGCCATATTGGCCAACGGATATCAGCACGGATTGGCAAATGTCATCGCGGTCATGTCGTGGCAAGCCCAATTGTTGGCCCCAATGCATGATCAATGGCCCGTACACGGTCGAGACACGAGCCCACGCTACCGGATCACCCATTCGCAGCCCAGCCAGCAAACTTTTCGATGTTGATTCTTCAAATTCAATGGTTTGCATCAAAATCTTCCTACCTTCGTGCCGTGCCAAAAAATACCGTGAGAAATACCGTGAGATTTTTCCGACCGCGTGTAACGCTCGACCACTTTTAACGGATGTAAGGGCAATCCTGCCCGCTTTTACGCCCTTGTCTACCCTTGTTAATTGCCACCGAGTGTAACTGAACATGCCGGACCGAGCCACAAATCGACAAAAAAGAACCGTTCAGCCCCCGAACCGGGGCACACGTCGGCGAATGCTACTCGAATCCCTGGAGTCCCGTCAGCTCTTGTCAGCAGATGCGAACATCCTGCACAACATGCTGCTGCCTGCTGACGTGGACGGCAACGGGACGGTCCAGGCTCGCGATGCGTTGGTTGTGATCAACAGTATTGCACGAGCGTCTCGCAACCAAGCTTCGATTGAATCGTCAGCGTCGATTGAAACATCAGCGCCCATAAAGACAGGGGCGATGCCAGATGTCAACGGCGACGGATTCATCCGTCCCCAAGATGCATTGGTGGTGATCAACACTTTGTCTCGAATGCTCCGCGCTGATGCCGGACCAGTGAATTCAGGCGTTGCCGAAGGCGAGGCATCAGCAAACATAGATCTAGCGGAAAATAATGCAACCAACTGGGGTACCTTTGCCAGCGACGGAGCCATTCGTTCCGTTGTCGATAGTAATAACCATGTAAAATCTGGCTCTCGGTCCATTCTATTCACCACAGCCAGTGGATTTGATACAGGATTGACTTATCCAGCCGCTGCCAATGCGAATTGGCAATTAAGTGACGATGACCGGCTTGAGTACTGGGGGTTTACGGAGAATTCAAATATCGGTTGGCAGCACGAAAACTACTATGTTGAATTAATCAGCGCGAATGGTGGGAGGATCGAGTACCGACCGACGTTTCAGTTGAGCGAGCAGTTTTTGCCACGAAATGGGACGTTCTTCGTTTCGTTCTCCTTGCATGGTGATGCCGTCTGGGCGCGTAAAGATTTTAATAATCCAAACTTTGCAAATATTAAGCAAGTTAAATTTCACTTCGATACGTTCGATTCTGGATTCAATGTTTATTTGGATGGAGTGCGTTTCTACAATCCGCTTGGTTATGAAGGTTACGACTCGTCGGCGAATGATGACAACCTGATTCGTAATTCCAGTTTTGAGTTTCCTGGGACGCCCGCAAGGTTACCCGATGCAGTCGATCAAATCCTTGTTTTGAACGATGGCTCCCAGGCAATCGCCGATTGGGAGATTTTTCGCGGAGACGCTAGCGGAACCATTGATTGGGTGCATGAAATGCATATCGATGCTGGACATGGACGTCTGAGCATCGATTTGAACGGCACACCTGGGTTTGGCGGTGTTCGACAACGGATAGCAACCGTTCCCGGCGTTCGATACGACTTAAGTTTCGATTTAGGTGGAAATCCGGTAGGTGCCTTCTTGCCCGTGCCTGATTCCCCTTTGAAGGCGATGACCGTTCGCGCCGCCGGTCAGTCACATACTTTTGAACATCGGCTAAACGCATCCTCTTCTGCTCAAGATGCTCAATGGAAAACGCGACGCTGGTCGTTCGTTGCCACCGATTTTGAAACATCGCTCGAGTTTGTTGGCACGGGACCTCTGGGCAGCTTATACGGCGCAATGTTGGACAATGTGCATCTGACACCCAGTCGCAATCTTGTCGCTAATGGCAGCTTTGAAGAGTTTGATGCTGCCGACGGAACGCTGGCAGCACCACCAACAAACAGTGACAGCTTTCTGACGCTCTCGCAAGGGTCAAAGGCAATTGCCAGTTGGGAAGTGATTGCCTTCCAGCCTGGGGATACGATCGACTGGGTCCACCAAGCCTTCTGGTCCGCAGCGGACGGCGAATTGAGCTTGGACTTGAATGGAACGCCGGGGCGGGGCGGAGTCAAACAAACGATTGCAACAGAAATCGGTAAACGGTACGAGCTGATATTTGAATTGGCTGGAAATCCACTGCTCGCTAATTTTGATCCTAATAGATTGGTCCGAGTCACGATCAACGGTTCCCACAAGGAAATCCCGTTTGTCGTACGCCAAGGAACCACGTTGCATGAACCACATTGGCAACAACAGCGAATCGCATTCACTGCGACGGCATCTTCCACCACCATTGAGTTTCTTGACTTGCCACCCACACGTGAGGATGGATCAGAGCAACTTGGAGTCGTGATTGACAATGTTCGTGTCGAAGCGAGCGAAAATCTAGTCGCCAATGGCGGATTCGAAATCAGTGGCAATCCAGCGGCTGCGCGGTCGATTCAAACTGGACAAATTTCGTTGGAGTCTCCCAGCCCCTCTGACCCTGCACAAACCGTATCTAGTAATGCGATTGCAGGCTGGACAAGCGAGTCGATCTCGGGAGGCGGCGGAGGAGTGTCGTTTTTGCCGTCGTGGCTTCATGCCGTAGCGATGGAACCATCAGAGGGATTACGAAGCGTTGAGTTACTTGGTGGCAGTACGGTTTATCAGACACTGGCAACTCGGACTGGCCAGGGGTACCTACTGTCATTTGATTTAGGAGGAGTTGAACAAGGTGTAGGTGCAGGCGATGCGGATGGGGTTGTGGTCAGATTTGGGGGCCAGGTATTCGCAGCAAATCATTTTCCGGGAACGGTTTTAGACGACTCGGCTCCGCGCTGGAGCCACTATGAATTTGTCCTCAATGCAACCTCTGCATCGACTCTCTTACAATTTCGAACAGGGAGTGGCAATCCGATCATCGACAATGTTCGTGTTGTCTCACTCGATTACGGCGATGCAGGCGGAATTTATCCGACAACATTCGCGGCCAATGGTGCTCGTCACCTTCCCGAAGGCCCCATTCTGGGAGGACGTCGCGATAGTGAACCAGACGCAGAATCCAACGATGGTATTGATGAAGACGGTGTTCTATTGCCCCCACTGCCCGTAGGAGCGTCGACCACAGTCACTGCCATCGTTACCAATCCTTCACTAGGTGCTTATGCACAACCATTTGCAGACGGTACGTTTCTAACCGGCTGGATCGACTTCAACAACGATGGTGACTGGGACGATCCGTCGGAAAAAGTGACCGAGTTTGCTGTGCGCGCAGGCAAGAACGATTTTCCGATTACCGTTCCTTCCACCGTTACCGCGAACTCTGCCAACGCAAGGTTCCGGATCAGCACTCAGTTTGGGCTAGGACCAACCGGATTCGCGAGCAATGGCGAGGTCGAAGATTATGTGGTTTCTCTGTTGCCGCCCTCGAATCTCGAAGGCAGGATCTGGAATGACATCAACCAAAATGGTGTCCGGGATATTGTAACCATTGTGGGAGATCGTCCCGAAGTGGTTTTTATAATCGATGTTTCAGGAAGTACTAATAATGCATTTGTCGGCACCTCAAATGTGGGCGATCAAAATAACGATGGAAACGCTGACGACATATTGGATGGTGAAATAGCAGGATACATTGCGCTCAATCAGCACTTAATCGACAAAGGTTTTGGGACCACAGGCAAGGTCGCATTGGTTAGCTTTAGTTCGTCTGCAGTCGCAGTCGACTTGAATCCACTCGCTGCTGGTCAACAATTGTCAACATTTCCCGCTGCCGATTTGGATCTTAATGGCGAACTCGACATCGTCCAAGCGTTAAAACAATTGCGAGCCGGTGGCGGTACAAATTTTGAAGCCGCACTCGACATTGCAAACGGCGTTTATGATGTACTCGGCACACAGCCGGCCAACGGCAACCTAATCTTTTTATCTGATGGCTTTCCTAATGAAGGAGGCTCGTACGATGATGAGTTGCAATTAATACGCAGCCATGCTGCTAATGTTCGTGCGTTTGGTGTCGGGGCGGGTTCATCGCTCGACGCGCTGCGCATCATCGATAGCGGAGCGAGTCAGTTCCAAAGTCCCAATGAACTGGTTGCGGCATTCAGCGGTTTGGGCGGGAGTACCGCCTTCTTAGAGCCTGGCCTACCCGGTTGGACGGTTTACATTGATGCCAATGATAACGGAGTCAAAGATCCAACCGAACTCTCAACACTCTCACGTAGCGACGATGTTTCGACGTCGGAGAACGAGACAGGCAAGTATCGGTTTGCGCAATTGCCACCGGGAACCTATATCATTCGGCAAGAGGCTCAGTCTGGCTGGCGCAGAACCTTTCCCGTTCCACCGCTTGATCATCATCTAGTCACAACGAACTTTGGCCAAACTATCAGCGATCTGAACTTTGGCAATGCGTTAGGCAGCGTCCAAATCAACGCCGTTGATGATACGTTCAATGTCGTGATTAACGAGCGAATGCTACTGGGTGTGCTCGACAATGACATCATCGTGGATGCCACTCAGACTTCGATTTCTAGCACCACACAGCCAATGCACGGAACGTTGCAAGTCGACCAAGGTATGGTGTTTTACACGCCTGATCTTGATTACGTGGGTGGGGATTCCTTCGAATATACAATCTCACATTCATCAGGATTGCAAGATACAGCCGTCGTAACGCTCAACGTCGCAGGTTCAAATTTGACCAGTCGGTTTGGGGTAACCAATACTCTCGACAGTGGCCCTGGGTCGCTAAGGCAAGCGATCCTTGATGCGAATGCTGCCACCAAACCAAGCGTGGTCCATTTCGCGATTCCCCAAACCGATTCAGGTTTCGTCGATTCCGATGCAAGTATCTCAGGCGGCGATGCAGGTCCCGATGTGTATCGTATTGAATTGCTCAGCGATCTTCCTCACATCAATCAATCAGCCGGCCATGTTGTGAAAATTGATGGACGCACGCAAACTTCTTTTGCAGACTCAAACGCACTGGGCCCCGAAATTGAACTTATCGGGACCAGTGCTGGGAATAGTGATGGGCTAACGCTGTTGACGACTAGCGAAATCTACGGATTGACGATCAATCGCTTTCAAGGCAACGGGATCCTGGTCGACGCCAGCGACGTGATCGTCGCCGGAAATTATCTTGGCACTGATCCCACAGGGACGTTGGGCCAAGGCAATGGATTCAATGGAATTGAAACCACTTCATCTCAACGAATCACAATTGGCGGTCCAAACATTAGCGATCGCAACCTGCTGTCGGGAAATGACTCATCCGGCTTGTTCGATCGCTTTGGCTCGTCCGATCTAGTCATTCGAAACAATTATGTCGGTACGGATCGAACGGGCACCGTCGCGCTGAGCAACTCTGGAATTGGTTTGCGGCTCGAAGGGACTACGAGAGTCAGCGTCAAGAACAACCTGTTGTCAGGCAACGACAGTACAGGTCTGTTTGGACACACGATTGATGACGTCTCGATTACGGGCAACCTCATCGGCGTTAACTCAGCGGGCACAGCCGCAGTCGGAAATTCTGTTCACGGGATTGAGCTCACAAACAGTACGGACGTAATCATCGGGGGACCAGGCGCCGCAGATCGAAATCTGATTTCCGGCCATTCGCAAGTTGGCATTCGCTTCATAGGGAACAACGATCGTGTGCGTGTTGAAAACAACTATGTTGGCCTAAATGCAGCCGGTACAGCCGCGATCGCTAATGGCGTTGCTGGGATATTGATCGAAGGCAAAAACTTTGAGGTGATTGCAAATGTCGTTTCCGGCAACACGGGCTACGGAATCGGAGTGTTCAACAATGCCGATGCCGTCAATATCCAGGGCAATTTCGTTGGTACAAACGCTGCTGGCACAGCCGCAATCGGCAACGGTCGCGACGGGATCGTGGTTGCAGCGATGCACGTTCGGATCGGTGGTGTTGGTGTGGGGCAACGCAATCTGATTTCAGGGAACGGCACTGGAATCCGCGTTGAAGGTAGTAGTCGAGACGTGACCATCACTAACAACTTCATCGGCACCAATCTCAATGGTGAGAACGCAATTGCAAACCTAGGCAACGGAATTGTTGCTGGTGGCGAAAGTATTCGCATCGGCGGAGCTGGTTCAGGTGAAGGTAATTTGGTCTCCGGTAATATTTACAGCGGTATCGAGGCCCTAGGTGGCAAGGATTTCTTTGTCAGCGGCAATTTTGTCGGCACAAACGCAACTGGGACGGCAGCGATTGCGAATGGCGAGGTAGGAATAATCCTTCCGCCAGCCGCTCATGATGTTGTCGTCGGAGGCGACACGGCGGCGCATGGCAATCTTGTCTCCGGCAACTCGAAGGAAGGCATCATTGCTTGGAATGGATATCGGCAGTTAATCAAAAATAATCGCGTTGGTCTCAATGCGGCTGGCAATGCAGCGATACCCAATCTGCGTTCAGGTATCTTGATCCAGGAAGGTCAAACGAATGTTGTCGACTCCAACACGGTTTCGGGCAATCGAGAAAACGGCATCATCGTTGTTAACTCAAAATATGAACTCTTGTCGCGGCAGTGGGATACGGCAGTCGGTGGAAATGGACACTACTACGTTTTGTTGCCACACTTGGACTGGAACCAATCTAACGAGTTGGCTCGCAGCTTCGGTGGCCAGCTCACCGACATTCAGACTGTCGCTGAAAATGATTTCATTGCCGCGAATTTCGGCAGTCAAAATCCCTGGATCGGTCTGAATGACCAAGCCAACGAAGGAACTTTTGTTTGGTCATCAGGTATCGCCTACGATCCGCAAGTGTTTAATCGGTTTGGACCGGGTGAGCCAAATGGTCAGACGCGTGAAAACACCGTTCAGATTTATGCCAACGGTTTGTGGAATGATAATTCTGCGAATGTATCACCGCCGTCGGTGGCAGAGTTCACGGCCAGACCGGACCTGCTTGCGATTGAAGACGCAATTAGTGGAGTAAGCATTTCCAACAATATCGTCGGGCTCGGTGCTGACGGTGCCTTGGTTGTCGGCAATCAATCCAATGGAATTCTGATTGTGCAAAGCAAGGAAGTGCAGCTTTTCGATAACACGATTTCCGCTAACGGTCGGTCCGGAATCGAAATCAGCGAATCGTCTGAAATTGAGTTAATTGGCAATTTCGTGGGGACGGCCACCGATGGAATGACCGCGAAAGGAAACCTTGATTCCGGCGTTTATGTGCATGAAAGCAGCGCAGTCCTAATAGGTAACGATTTCGTGGATGAAGGTGGCAATGCACAGGTTTTAGGAAATGTAATCTCGGCAAACGGCTCTTACGGAATCTTGCTGGACAATGTTACGAACTCGACTTTGCTAGGGAACTCGATTGGAACTGATGCTACCAACGATCTCGATCTAGGGAACGGTTCCAGTGGTGTCTGGGTTTCAGATTCGCAAAAAATCGCAGTTGGATTCTTATTTTCCGGTGAAAACCGCATTGCCTACAACAATGGAAATGGTGTTACCGTCGTTGGCAATACGTCAACAGGTGTGACGATCGAACACAATCGAATTTTCAACAATGACTTGCTCGGCATCGATCTTGGAAACGACGGCGTCACGGCCAACGATATTGGTGATGTTGATGTTGGCCCCAACGGATTCCAGAACAAACCACTTATCCATACAGTCAAGAAAACCACCACGGAAACCATTGTGAAGGGGACGGTCATCGGCAGTCCGCTCACTTCTTTCCTAATTTTGTTTTCTCTTGATTCAAATCCCGCTTCGCCTCAAGCTCGAATTTTTTTCCGATTCGGCGTCATTGTGACTTCACTCCTCGATGGCACGGCGGAATTCACATACGCAATTCCCCGACTACTGACAGCTGGCGAGTTTGTCACGGCGACAGCGACATTGTTAACGCCTGACGGGTTTGCGGTTGAAACGTCGGAGTTCTCAACACCTGCAAGCCTGGCAACGTCAGACATTACGCGCCCAACGAGCCGCGTCAATGCACTACCACAGCGCAGTTCAACGAAATCGTTCACGGTGTCAGTCACCGGAGCAGACGGTACACCAACAAATGCCAACGAAAGTATTTCCGGCATTAAAGCCTACGACGTTTATGTAGCGGAAGGTAAAGGAGCGTTTACGCTTTGGAGAACTTTACCTGCGAATGCGCCATCCGCGACCTTCGACGGAGCAAGCAACAAGATCTATTTTTTCCGCAGTTTGGCTCGCGACAATGCTGGCAATGTCGAAGTCAAAGAACTAAAAGTTGAGGCGACAACGTACGTCCCCGACTTGGATGTGCCGGTGACGTTGGTGACAACAGTTGCTTCAGCGACGCCAGACTTCGTGGTCGCGTTCCAAGGAACGGATAACGGTGGTTCTGGTCTAAAGAAATTTTCGGTATTCGTTTCTGTCGATGGCGCGACGCCAGTCTCTGTCGCTGAAGCCGTTGCTGGCAATCCAAACGGTGCGGGGCTCGTCTCTGGTCAAACGTCCTATCGTGCGATCGCTGATGGCGTTTCACATGCCTATCGATTCTTCACCGTTGGCAGAGATGGCAACGCAAATGTCGAAGCCGTACCTGCAATCGGTGACGTGACGGTCACGAAGGCATTCGCGGCTGCGGCGTCGCTTGTCGCAACTGGCCTTGATGTGCAGAAGGGTGCGAAGCAGCGGTCCTACATTCGCAATGTCGATCTGCAGTTCAATTCGCAAACAGGCTTACAATCGCTGCTCAATACCGTGACGGATGGAAACACAACGAATGACCGGATTACGCTTAAGCGATTTGCCAAAGACGGTACGGGGGCAGGCCAAGCGATCGCTTTGAACGCAGCCATTCTGACCCGCGACGGCTCGAAGCTGGCGTTTGATTTTGCTGCCAGTGGGATCGGCGGGAATGCTAACTCAGCGGTCGGCGACGGTTACTACGAAATCGGAATTGACAACGATGGAAATGGAACGGTGGACCAGCGACTGCATTTCTATCGTTTATTGGGAGATTCCGATGGGAATCGCAAAGTGGACAACGATGATATTAAGAACGTGGCGAATGCGATTCGCCAGCCAGTCGTGAACCTTGATAGCGATTTGAATGGCGATGGAAAAGTGGA
This sequence comes from Planctomycetaceae bacterium, assembly GCA_043775635.1. Lineage (GTDB taxonomy): Bacteria > Planctomycetota > Planctomycetia > Pirellulales > Pirellulaceae > UBA6163. The sequence goes on from JAYVSE010000354.1 coordinate 14,737, forward strand.
TGCCACGGATCGCTATTTTGCCAGCTTCCAACGCAATAGCGCGATCTCTGCTGGTTTGTCGTTAGATGATTAAGCATTGTGCGGCAAATAAGTGTCGCCTTTCGCTCCGCGAAAGTCGCGTTTTTCCGTTCTTTCGCGGAGCGAAAGACGACAATAAAAGACCGCACGATGCTAAGCTAAGTAATGTGGAAACAGTAAGATGACACCCTCGAGAAAATGTTCTATGAATAGCTCAATGAAAACGCTGGTACTGTTTGCTGCGATTGCAAGTGCGTTGCTAACCGCGCATCCTGCTTTGGCAACACTCAATATCCAGGTGCTGGATGCCACAATTCCCAATAATGGGACGGGGTTCGTCGATGTCGTGATCAGTGGCAATAACGATAATCTGCAAGGGTTTGACTTTGAATTTATGATCTCGGCGATCGGTCCGGTTACCAGCAGTTTGCAGTTCACCGACCCGCAGTCAGACCCGCAATTGAATGATCTCGCGTTCATCCCAAACTACGTTTTTAGTGGTGACAGCACGAACGTCAACTTAGCCTTGCCGATGGGTTCGGTGAACTTGGCCCAAGATACATTCACCGGCTCCGATTCAACGTTCAGTCTGAACGACGTCGTGGTCGGTGGGACGAAGTTGTTGGTAAGGCTGGATCTTGGACATATCGTGCCTTTTGGTGTCGATGCGTCAGGCGACCAATTTCGCGTTGAACTGACCAACGCGAATTTCCTGGACTCTGGTGCCGCTGCGGTTCCCTTCACGAGTACGTTCGGCACAGCGACCGTGGCAGCCACAGCGGTCCCTGAACCGAGTTCAATGGCGTTGTTATCCATCACCTGTGCCGGACTGGCCATGTATCGAAAACGGCGGGCTGGATGGAATCGGCGTTGAGCGGAGCCTGCCTTGCTTTAGGACCGTTCGATCAATAACTGTCCGGTTTTAGAAGTGGGATAGGCTTCCAGCCTGTCATTTTCAATGCGACAGGCTGGCAGCCTTTTTATACCCCACATCTTTTCTAAGTTCGCGTTTTGCACTTTTGCAAATCAAATAGCTCGCGAAGCGAGCATTGTAGAACAATTGTCCTCAATTGTTTGATACCCTGGATCGAGCGCAACCACGAAACAATTGAGGACAATTGTTCTACAATGAGCGGCTTCACCGCTCGAAAAGTGCAAAACTGGAGCTAAGACCCCTGCCAGCTTGCCTGGCAGGTGAATCGGATCACAACCAGACAACGAAGGCTTCCCATCCGACTTCAATTCTCCATGTTGCGACGCTTTCCGCGTCGCAACATGGAGAATTGCGATATCTAGGCGATGAGCGTCGTTTTCTGGTGATGATCATTGGCTCCTCCCAGGCAAGCTGGGTGGTGGCCGAATGTCCTTTCGAAGTTATCGGGTATAAAAAGGCTGGCAGCCTATCCCACAAGTTGATCGAGCGATACTTATCTTCTGAGGCAATGGGATCACGATGAGATTTCTAACGCGGCACCGGCTTATGCCAATGGATCGTTGGTTGCAACGTCGCTGGCCTGCAATCCGCGACCGCTGGCTCATGCGAATTCGCGTCTTCATGGGCGTCATTGCGATCGCAATAATCGGGCTTCAGTTCACTGCCCTGATGTACCAGCCACAGTCACGATTCGCCGTGCTGGTATTGCTGGTGGCAGGCTGTCTGTTATGGCGAAATCGCCAGAGAATGAAAGCGGTGCTCTATCGTGAACACTCATTTACTTCTCGTTGGGTCCGATTCCCTGGTTTTTTGATCCTGGCAGCGGTGCCCATCGGGTTGTTGGGCACGATGTTTTCACTTTTGGCGATGGTCGCTGGCGGTGCCGTTTGCTACTTGGGCTGGATGTTAGGGCGGCGTGCATCCGGATCGGCGTGGGAGTCTGTCGCGCCAGGCTGGATGCTACTTTTTTTGCTCTGCGTCCCCAATCGACTACCGGTTGATCCGCTGGGGCTAATCACACGTTGGATCACGTCGTTAGCGAGTCATCGCCTAGACCAGAATGCCATTTTTCATGTGCTTCGTCCCACGGATTTGATCTTAATCGACTCGCATCGCGTGGTCTCTCTCGATACAAACGTATTGCTGTCGTCTTATGCGCTGATTGCGCTACTGGCAATCTGGATGGCGGTGCGACACTGGCCAGCGATCATGGCGGGCGTTGGCTTATGCTTGGCCGTTTTATGCGGTGCGGCATTAGTGCCGTTAAGAATTTATATGGCTGGCCAAATGAGCACTGCGGCAGTGGCTGATGCGTGGATGAGTGCTGACACGATGGCTCAAGTATTGGCGTTCTTCGCCGCAGGGCTGCTACTGTTGAGCGCAGTAAGCATCGCTGGATTCGCGTTCGGTCCCATTGTCCAACCTAGGAACGAGCGGGAAATAAGTGTCCGATACCTTTTGCGAGGAACTCGCCCTTCGGGTGCTTTGCACAAAAGGTACCGGACACTTTTTTCCCGCTCGATCCTGAGCGAAAATCGATTGTCAGGTCAATGGAATCGGTTTGCAACGGCAAGTGTTGGCAGCCTAATGTACGGCGACGAGCTTGCGTCGGCTTTGGGTGGCAAATTAACGGCGAAATTCGACCATGCATCCATCGGACGATTCATTGCCAATTATCTTGCGACACGTCGTTGGGGTTTGTTTGTTGCCGGCGTGCCTATCGGCTTATTGATGCTAGTGACGATCAGTGATTGTGTTCGAAAATCTCCGAACACATTGAATAATGATCTTGCCTTGGTTTATCAATCGCAGCTCGACAAGAGAATCAAGCAAATCGATTTCGATGCCTCGAAGGGATTGGTTGAGAAATTGTCGAGACTCGCTCCGAACCGCGCTCAGCCGACTTTTGACTTGGCCACTGCGATGGTTCAATCAGATCACCAAGCGGCGGGCATTCAAGCCATGCAACAATTGCTGGCTCGCGATCCACAGCACAGCCAGGCTCACCTCTGGATCGCAACGCAGTATTTGAAGAACGATCCGACCGCCTCAGCGAATGTTAAAGAGGCCAAGTCGCATTTGGTGGCCGCGATAAACAGTGATCGCACGAATTGGGAGGCGATCAAGGCGTATGCTTTATTGTTGGCGTCCCGAGGTCAAGTCGCTGATGCCGCAGCGGAACTACGTAAGAGTACGTTTGCGAACCCTGCGGTTGAACTGGAAGTCGCGCGGCTGCAACACCAACTTGGCTTAACGTCCGATGCCGCAGATCGAGGCAGACGACTCGCCAACCAGTTGGCTGCTCTAGGAATAAATCGCCAGGCTCCGCTAGAGCCGTTGCAGACAGCCGCAGCGTATGTAATCGCCGGCGACCTTTGTCAGACCTTGACGACACTGGAATCAGCCATGGCTGCTGGCGATCAAAATGCGAACATCAAGGAATCGCTTGTGCGGACCCTGTTGGTATTGTGTCGGCTCGACGATCTCGAAAATCGCGAGTTGCGAGCTGATCGACTGCGGCGAGCCATTGAGATCGACCCCCTGTATCCTGAATTGTGTACCTACTGTGCCCAACTGATGTTCAGCTCGGATGCAGCCGAAGACGAGAAGCTGCGCGACCTCTGCCGGGTTGTCGTTAGCGAGGCGATGGCATTACCCAATGCACCCGCTGAGCTGTTTTTGATAGTTGGTACAGGTGCAGCGCAGCAAGGCAAATTTGATCTCGCCGAGCAACATTTGCGGCTGGCCTATGATAAGGGCGAGCGAAGCCCAGCGGCGCTCAATAATTTGGCATGGGTCATTGGCCAAAGCGCCACTGGTGATCGCGAATTCGCATTGCGATTGGCAACAGAGTCGATTGAGAACGATGCAAGGTCGCAGGATGCGTATGCAACTCGAGCGGAAATTCTGGTTTCGCTAGAGCGTTATCAAGAGGCAATCGTTGATCTGGAAAGGGTGGTTCAATTGCAGGGCCGCTCACCCAAGGTCGCTGGCCAGCTCGCCGACCTGTACGATCGCGTGGGCGATCCGCAAACCGCCGCCAGTTATCGCACCGTTCACTCGCTGGACAGCGCCAACTAGCCAGCGCCAACTAGCCAGCGCGTTGATCGTAACTCGGTTGTGCTTTTTGAAGTTGCGCTAAAATCCTTCTTGTTGGCCGACGCAACTGGCGTGTGCGTTGAGAAAACGCAGTTGACCAGTTGCTCAATTTGGCAGCGCTGACGCGGGCGAATGGCACAGAACGGTTTTTTGAAGATTACTGCGGACTCACAAATCTGCAATCGAACGACTTTGCGCATTCCGCAGCGTCACTTTACTAAAAAAAGTATCTTATCAATTAGCAAGGCCGTTGGCTAACCAACAAAGAACTCTCGCAACCCAGCAAGCCTTTATTCAGCAAAATCGCCCATCCCGCCCAACCGGATTGATTTCGGAAGTTGATTGTGCACGCCGACGGCAAGCTGGTAAACTCTGTACCTCGTCCCATTGGCGGAGTGGGGCGATAGGAATTACCCAACATTAATAGCGACGCAAATTACGGATGCTCGAACCAAAGACTCTTTTTGATTTTGCCGGGGTCACGCTCGATTTGCCTGACGAGATAACTCAGGCCGTCGATGTTCTCGCTTCCTCACCTGCCGAGGATCGCGGTGCGGTATTCACACGCCCTGAGATCGTTGGCTTCATCCTTGACTTGGCTGGATATACGTCCGACCAACTGTTGATCGACCTGCGAGTCTTGGAACCCTCGTTCGGCAATGGTGACTTTCTTCTGCCGTTGATCGGCCGCCTACTAACGACGGTCCCAAAGGCAGCGCGTCAAGACCGCGAAACGATTGAACAACTGTCGAAATGCCTAGTCGCCGTTGAGCTTCACTTCCCGTCGTTTGAACACACTCGTCAACGTATTTTAGATCTGCTTGTCCGTGAAGGTTTTGCCAAGCGAGATAGTAAGCGAATCGTCGACGCTTGGTTGGTCCAGGGCGACTACCTACTCACGAGTTTTGACGAACCATTCAACTTTGTCGTTGGGAATCCTCCCTATCTGCGTCAAGAGAAAATACCCGAAGTCTTATTGAGTGAATATCGACGTCGGTTTCAAACCATCTACGATCGGGCTGACCTTTACATACCGTTTATTGAGCATTCGCTCAACCAATTGGCTCAACAAGGAAAGCTCTGCATCATCTGCGCCGATCGTTGGATGAAAAATCGCTACGGTGGTCCGCTGCGAAAGCTGATCGCGGATTCATACCGACTAGCGGCCTTTGCAAGTGTCACTGGCGTCGAGGCGTTTCATGCTGATGTGACCGCGTATCCAGCAATCACGTTAATTTCCAATGAACGTACCGGTGCGACGCGAGTCGCATGCATTAAAAGCATTGATACAAAAAATCTGTCAGTCGTTTCCCAAGGTCTCACATCTTCCACTATCGACTTGAATGGGCCAACTCAAGAGTTAGATGGGGTCATGAATGGGACTGACGCATGGTTGCTGGAGCCATCGACAAGTTTGCAAATTGTCCGGCGGCTCGAGGCATCGTTCGTGACGCTTGAGGCGGCCGGGTGCAAGGTTGGCATCGGTGTCGCAACGGGTGCCGACCGCGCTTACATCGCCCCATTCGATGCGTTAGACGTCGAAGACTCGCGAAAGCTGCGATTGGCGACGACGGATGACATCAAAAGCGGTCAGGTTCTGTGGACGGGACAGGGCATCATCAATCCCTTTGAAGCGGACGGAAGTTTGGCAAGCTTGGAGCGATACCCGCGATTCCACAAACACGTATTGTCACACAAAGACGCGATCGCAGGTCGTCATGTAGCGAAGAAGTCTCCGGCAAATTGGTATCGCACGATCGATCGAATCTATCCCGAGCTTTCGGCGAAGCCAAAGCTCTTGATTCCCGACATCAAAGGTACCGCCAACATTGTCCACGAGCATGGCGAGCTCTATCCGCATCACAATTTGTACTACATCACTTCCGACGAATGGGACCTGCGAGCGTTGCGCACCGTCCTGCTTTCAGGTATCGCGAATCTCTTTGTTTCAAGCTACACGACCAAAATGCGTGGCGGCTACTTTCGGTTCCAGGCTCAATACCTTCGCAAGATACGGTTGCCACGGTGGAGCTCGGTTCCACTGAAGTCTCGAAAACTACTGATCGAGGCTGGTTCGCAAGAGTCATCGCAAATTTTCGCCACGATCGGGGAACTGTACGGCATTAGCGAGGCCGAGCGGTTGGAGCTGGGATGGAACGTCACCCATGGCTAAACGCAAAGGCATCGATCTGTGCGATTTCGACCGCATGTCTAAAGAGGCGGTCATGGCGTTTTGGGGCAATCGCGAGAAAGCGAGGCAGAAGCAGATTGAAGCGGGCATCTCTGACCAAGGCGAACGCGCCGGTGTAACGGGTGGCAAGAACATGGACGGCTTCGTCGCGCTCATCAAAGACTTGACCGAAGCCAACGGTTTGCCCCATGCGGATATTCATTTGAAGCGGGCGCTATTAACGTTGCCCGGGTATTTTCGTCCCACCAAACTCTGGGACGTGTTAGTGATTCTGGATGGCAAGCTGATCGCAGCGGTTGAGTTGAAAAGCCAAGTCGGACCATCGTTTGGCAACAACTTCAACAATCGAACCGAGGAGGCGATCGGGACAGCGCAAGATCTATGGACCGCTTATCGCGAGAAGGCATTTGGGGAACATAGCCCACCGTTCATCGGTTGGTTAATGCTCGTCGAGTCCGCCCCCGGTTCACTGCGGAGTGTCACCGATCGCTCGCCCCACTTCCCGACTTTTCCCGAGTTTCGCGGTGCCAGTTACTTGCAACGATACGACTTGCTTTGTCAAAAGCTCGTCCGAGAAAAGCTATACACGTCCGCCGCCCTCATCACCTCCAACCGCACCGCCATAACGACCGGTGAATACAAATCCCTTTCCGAAATGACCAGTCTCAAGTCATTCGTCGCGCAGTACGCAGCGCACATTGCGGGTGCCACCGCTCTTTTGTAACTGGCTCGCAAACAGCGATTCAGAAGATCAGAAAGTGCCATCTATTTCGGAACCAGTTACAGCGTTGTTTGCTCCCTGGCGGCGCCAACTAGAGAGCGCGTTGATCGAAATTCAGAGAGCAGTGTCGCCTTTCGCTCCGCGAAAGAGCGCTCTTTCGCGGATAGTTTGTGAACCTATTCATCGGGCTGTATTTAGTGACCGCCGGACCGAAAAACGGCCTCCCAGAATCGCTCAGGATCGACGATCACGGGTCAACCTGACATAAATGTCACCCTGAAAAACACGGATTCGAATAGATTCACATCCTAGGAGCGAAAGGCGACACTGAAAAACCAGTCAGGTTGATTTGCCAAACTCAAACCAACGTGCGAGCAGCCCGTCCATCCAATGACGCTGCTCACCTCGACCAATGAACCCAACGTGGCCACCACCCCGTGTGATTACCAGTCGAATGGAGTCAGACCAATTCGCGCGAGCGGCGTGATCGAAGCATGACACCGGTACAATCGGGTCGTCGGTGGCGGCTAGGATCAGCGTTGGAACTTGCACGTTTGCTAAAACACGGTTTGCTGCCGTTCGTTGATAGTAATCCATTGCACTTTGGTACCCACCGAGCCGCGCCGTGACGCGGTCATCCAGTTCACGCATCGTTTTTGGTGGGCGTCGAATCGCCTCCGCAACGGCAGGGTGATTGATTAGCGCCTCGGGAGCTCGCTTCAGCAGGTAGCGAATGAAAAACCGATTGTAAGGACGCATTAAACGCCGTTCCATGTTATCGCTACAGCGCACCAAATCGATCGGAGGCGAGACGGCTGCAATACGATGGATTCGATTGAGCCACATGGGTCGTGCTTGTGATGGTGATATAGCGCTGCCCACAAGCCCCAGGGCGCGAAGCATTTGATTGCCGCCAAGCGACACACCGACACCTGAAATTGGGCCGTGGTGGGTGAGATTAGCGATCACCTCCAGTGCTGCGACCAAGTCATCGCTCCGGCCCGCGTGAGTGATCTGACTTGCCGCGCCGATACCGACGCCACATCCACGTAGGTTCAAGCGAAACACTCGTACGCCTTCGTTCATAAACCGCGACGCTAATCGAACCATGTAGGACGAGTCTGAGCATCCACAGAGTCCATGAACGACCAGCAAGCTCGCATCGCCGGGGCACCAAGTTTTTGGGCAATCATCCAGCATCGCCAGGCGATCGCCATCGGGAAGTTTGACCCAATGGAGCTGCGGGTGAAGCGGTTGCAAACCAATCGCACTGAGTGACAGCACGGATTGAACATGTCCACCGGGAACCCAGCGATTGGGGACAAAGGGTGGGTCAAGCAACGTTTCCAAGTCGGGCGGTGGGTCACACGCAACCGGCTTTTCGCCTATCCTCTCTATCAATCCGTCTGGTGAATTCATCGCGAGAGAGTAACAGCTTTCGAATAGCGTCGCGATTGCAAACTGACACCATCTCGCTGCTTCCGAGTTTATTTCACACCATGCATACAATTCGTTCATTTATCGCGATTCCCCTGGCTGGCGAAGTCCAGCGGGCCGCACGCAAAATTGCCCGTGAATTACAGGGTGAAAATGATGGAATGAAGTGGGTTCCTGAGGACAACTTGCATTTGACGCTCAAATTCCTGGGTGATGTCGTCGACCGCGACATCCCGCAAGTTTGCCAAGCGATTCGAGAAAGCTGCCGGATCGTAACGCCTTTTGAATTAGAATTCGTAGGAACAGGCGGATTTCCAGACGACGAGCGACCGCGAATTGTTTGGGCAGGAATTATCAGCGGTGGTGAGTTCTTGGTCGAATTGGTGACTGGCCTTGAATCGAATTTAGCGAAACTCGGCTTTAAACCCGAGCCGCGAGACTATCGACCTCATCTTACTTTGGGGCGAACCCGCGGCGGAAGTCGCGCTGCATCTCCCGAAGTCATTGAAAAGATCAAGCGATTCAAACGACGCCGCTTGGGCATTTTGCCCGTCGAGGAAGTCCGACTTTACGCAAGTTTTCTGGACAAAGAAGGAACGACGTATAACGTCATGGACAAAGTCCCGTTAGGTGCTGACGAAGTTGACCACGACGACGAGTTTGAAGGCGACGAAGACGATCACACCGAGTGAATCAAGTCCGATTTCCTAAACTACACAGGCAACAATGCTTTGTCGCTGATATCTTTGCGACACCAAGCGCCGGGCCAGCGTATTTCCTTGACGGCTTGATAGGCTTTGAGCTTGGCGCTACTGATCGTCGGTCCGATTGCAGTGACGCCTAGCACTCGGCCGCCATCGGTGACAACTTGGCCATCAACAAGCTTTGTGCCACCGTGAAAGACTTTTACTCCCTCAATCGCGGCGGCTCGATCCAGGCCGGTAATGATTCGACCATTTTCATACGGTCCGGGATAACCTTCGCTGGCCATAACGACGCAGATGCTCGGTGAACTGCTCCATCTCGGCGGTTCGATGTCGCCAAGCTTGCCCAGCGCGACAGCTTCGAGAATATCGACTAAGTCTGTTTCCAATCGCATCAACAGTGGTTGGCACTCGGGATCGCCAAAACGAGTGTTGAACTCCAGCACCTTGGGACCAGCGGACGTGACCATGATGCCCGCGTAAAGCACGCCGCGAAACGGGCGCCGGGCACGCTTCATGGCATGGACAACGGGAACCAGGATGTCCGATTCAATTTTTGCCATCATGGCGTCGTCGACTAGCGGTGTTGGACAGTATGCGCCCATGCCACCAGTGTTCGGACCACGGTCACCGTCATAGGCAGGCTTGTGGTCCTGGGCGGCTGGGAGTGTCAGAATCGTGGAACCATCGGTAATCGCCAGAACGCTGGCTTCCTGGCCAAAAAGTCGCTCTTCGATGACCAGCTTATTACCGGCTTCACCGAACTCGCGCCGCCCGGCGATGCGATCGATTGCGTCGAGTGCATCACGCTGGATGTCGCAAACGATGACGCCTTTTCCTGCCGCCAATCCGTCTGCCTTCACGACCACGGGCACGGCGTCGTGGGGATCGGGATAGCGATCTTTGATATAGCGAGCTGCATTTTCAGCGCTGCGAAATGTTTGGTAGCTGGCGGTCGGAACGTTCGCGGTGTGAAGCAAGTTTTTGCAGAAAACTTTACTGCCTTCCAGTTCGGCTGCTGCTGCAGAAGGCCCGAATACGAGAATTCCAGCCGCTTGAAGCGCATCGACGAGGCCTCCGACCAGCGGTGCTTCGGGGCCGACGACGACAAGATCAATCGCCTGCTCTTTGGAAAACCGCACCAGCGCCACGTTGTCAGTGGCGGAAATCGGCACGTTAGTCGCCTCGGATGCAGTTCCCGCGTTGCCTGGCGCGACAAAAACCTGTGTTACACGAGGGCTTTGCGATATTTTCCAGCACAGTGCGTGCTCCCGGCCACCGGAACCAACGATCAGAATTTTCATTACTAAAACGCTTTCTGCGGCAAGGTTTCCGCGTTTTTGGGATAGAAGTCGTCATCGTAGGCAGGGACAGCTTCGGGCCGAAGGGGGCAAACCCTGACAACTAGCCAACAGGCATTCTCAAAACATGTCCTGTGGGAAAAATCATCTCCCCTTAAAATGCATTTAGCGGTAGACAAGACCTCCGTCGCAGTTATAATTCAGAGATACCTACCGGCTGGCGGTATCTGTCATCAGCATCGATCCCCATCGGATGACGCGTCGGCTGCTACTATTCGAAGAGTTTGGGGGCGGTAACTAGGGTTCTATTCTCCAGTGGTTACCGCCCCCATTTTTTTTCGCCGTCCATTGACGGAAGTAGCTTCCCCAATCATTAATCTGCTAAAGAGTAGAGCGATGGTCCCAATCTTTAAGTAACCGTGCCGAATCAAAATCCGCTTTTAGCGGAACGGCGCGAGCCGTCCGGTATCGAGGAACCGGAGAGCTTGCGCTCTTCCGCTACAATTGAAATCGGGAAGTTATTTCGGGACAATTGCTCAGACAACCATTGAGACCATTGTTCTACTCAGATTGAAACGTTTCCCAACCAATTTCACTTACCCTCAAGAGTTAACCATGTCGATTCGTTTTGTTTTGCCAGCCGTTTGTATGGTGGCGGCGTTGTCGGTTCCGTCTTTGCTTGCCCAAGAGACGGGAACTATCAAGGTTCAGTTTAAGTACGGCGGTTCCGCGTTGGATCCGGCTGCGATCGACGTTAACAAGGACGTCGAGTTCTGTGGAAAGCATAAGTTGGTCAGCGAAAAGCTGCTGATAGATAAGACGTCCAACGGAATCAAGAACGTCGTGTTTTACGTGTACACGGGTCGAGGCGGCTCAAAACTGCCAGCCATGAAACTCGAGACAAAGAAGGTAACGTTAGCCAATGATAAGTGCCGCTTCGAACCGCACGTCGTTGTCTTAGCCGTTGGCGACACGCTTGAAATCACCAACCCTGACGCCGTTGGTCACAATGCGAACCTAAACTTCTTCGCTAACACAGCTCAGAACATTACGATTCCCCCAGCCGCTAAGAAAGAAATCTTGATTGAGAAGCCAGAACCGGGAGTGATTCCGATCGATTGCAATATCCACCCTTGGATGCGAGCTTATGCGGTTGTGCTGGATCATCCGTTTGCGGGTGTGAGTGATGCAGATGGAATGCTAGAGATCAAAGGTCTACCTGCAGGCGAAAAGTTGATGTTCCGAATCAGTCACGAAGCGGCTGAGTCGGCGATTAAAGAAGTGACGATTGGCGGGAAGACGGAATCGCTCAAGAAAAATTTGCTCGAACTAATGGTCAAGTCAGGCATGAACGACCTCGGTACGATCACCATTACTGCGGATGCACTGAAGCCGTAATTTTAAAAATAAAAAATTGGTAGGGTAGGCTTCTACGTGTCGCCTTTCGCTCCTAGGCCGTGAATCTATTGGCAACCCGACGCGTAAGCGAGGATTGGTCCGCCGCCTCGCTTACGCGTCGGGTTACCATTTTGCCGCAAATCCAATCGGCTCAAATAAACTCACAGCCTTCCCGCGAAAGAGCGCTCTTTCGCGGAGCGAAAGGCGACACAATTCGCGGCGAGATGATGAAATTAAATCTGCGCAAAGGCTTCTTGCGCATACATACCAAATATTTTAAAAGCCCGTTAAACATGTCCATTCGTTTTATTTTACCAGCCGTTTGGATGGTGGCGGCATGTCGGTTCCGTCTGCCGTTGCGCAAGAGACGGGAACAATCAAGGTTCAGTTTAAGTACGGCGGTGCCGCGTTCGTTCCGGCTGCGATCATCGTCAACAAAGACGTAGATTTCTGTGGAAAGCATAAGTTGGTCAGCGAAAAGCTGCTGGTGGATAAGACGTCCAATGGACTCAAAAACGTCATTTTTTACGTGTACACGGGTCGAGGCGGATCAAAAGTACCAGCAATAAAACTAGAGGCAAAGAAGGTAACGTTGGCCAATGAAAAGTGCCGCTTCGAGCCGCGCGTCGTTGTCTTAGCCGCTGGCGACACGCTTGAAATCACCAACCCTGATGCCGTTGGTCACAATGCGAATCTAAACTTCATCGCTAACCCAGCACAGAACATTTTGATTCCGCCAGGCGCTACGAAGGAAATCTTGCTCGTGAAGCCAGAACCGGCACCGATACCGATCGATTGCAATTTGCACACCTGGATGCGAGCCTATGCGGTTGTGCTGGAGCATCCGTTTGCGGGTGTGAGTGATGCCGAAGGAATGTTAGAGATCAAAGGTCTACCCGCAGGCGAAAAGTTGATGTTCCGAATCTTTCACGAAGCGGCTGAGTCGGCGATTAAAGAAGTGACGATTGGCGGGAAGACGGAAGCGCTCAAGAAAAATCTGCTTGAACTAATGGTCAAGCCAGGCATGAACGACCTCGGTACGATCACCATTCCTGCGGATGCACTGAAGCCGTAATTTTAAAAAATAAAAAATTGGTAGGATAGGCTTTCAGCCTGTCATAAGTGAATCGACAGGCTGAAAGCCTATCCTACCGTTTGAATCCACAATGATTAGCCTAGTCCGATGACGTTCCAAATCCTTCCAATGGCGATCCTTGTCGGACTGGTAGCGATTGTTTTGGCGGGTTGCGATGTCAAAATCGATCGCTTCCCTGACAATCGACTGTATAGTCTCGTTGCTGCGCGGCGGGATGCGATCAATGTCTCTCCCGATCTTGGCGACGTTCAAACCGTGCTCGCGGAACGGTTTGGAACTCCCGACCTGCCGTTGGTTCCTGACGATTTCGCGACGCTTTTAAATCATGATCTCCTGGTCCGTGCAGCCGGAGCGGTTGCCAGTGACCAAGCCGGGGTTCACATCGGTTTGTACCGCGAACACTGTGCGGCTTGCCACGGTGTCGAAGGCGGAGGCGCTGGACCGACAGCAGCACTATTAAACCCTTACCCGCGCGACTTGAGAGCAGGTGTTTTCAAATTCAAGAGCACTGGACGCGGTGATAAGCCCACTCATAGCGACCTGCATGAACTTCTTCGCCGAGGAATCCCTGGGACCGCAATGCCATCGTTTGCGAGAGTCAGCGACGAGGACTTGGAATCGCTCACGCAGTATCTGGTTTATCTGAGCTTGCGCGGCGAGACCGAACGAAAGCTGATCGACCTCGTGATTAGCGAAGAGCGGTCGTTAGCGTCTTTAAGAACCGCAGGGCAAGAGATCGCGACCGACATTGCCGAAGCTTGGCAAACGGCGGAACAGCGGATCGTCGCCGTACCACAGGCACCCAAAACAGCCGCTTTGGAAAATTGGTGGGACGATGAAACGCTGGTTGAAAGAGGTCGCGAACTCTTTCATGGTCCGCTGGCGAATTGTGCGTCCTGTCATGGAGCCAATGGTGACGGCAAAGCAACGACGCTCGATTTCGACGATTGGACAAAGGAATACACAACTAAACTTGGAATCAGCCCCAGCGATGCTACCGCTATGAAGCCGATGCGATCAGCGGGGGCGTTGCGGCCACGCCAAGCATTGCCAAGAAAACTAGACTGGGGTGTGTTTCATGGCAACAACAGCGATGACGCGTTGTACCGACGGCTGGTGACTGGGATCGCTGGAACACCGATGCCTGCATTGCTGCTTCAAGACAAGGCGGGCAGCGTCGGCGTCACACCTGACGATGTTTGGTCGATCATCGCCTATATCCGTTCGTTAAGGATCGTTCGATAAAAAACAATGCCCCGCTTCAATGCTGGGATTTGATCGTAGTGGGATTCGCCAGAATTCCTCAGCACACTAAAACGTTGGGAATTCTGGCGAATCCCACTACACA
>JAYVSE010000355.1:0-7539 GCA_043775635.1 Planctomycetaceae bacterium
CCCGGCCCCCCCCCCCCCCCCCGACACTGCTGACACTCCGCATCTCCGGATTGACGCCCGACGGGGCGGACCCCGATGTAGCATCCGGTCGGAACAACATCGATTCAAAGTTTAGCTATTAAATTCAGTGTCAATACCAAATTTTTAACCGCCCAGTCTTACCCGCGCGCCCCAATCACGATATCGCAATCCACTTGCCGACCGCGCTGTGAACCTCAGGCGCTAGCCGTGGGCCTTAACTTGGGGTGTTAAAAAACTGGTATTGACACGCGATTTGATTGATAGGGTTTTGTTCCTCACGACGTGCACTAGTAGCCAAGTCATTCCGTCCACTGACGCGAGGTCAGTGGGGCGGAGGATTTTGGCAGCGGCTATCGGAATCTAGCCTGTCAGTCATCGGTCCACCGACCAAGGTCGGTGGTGCCGACTTAGCACCGACCAAAGGTTGTTGGTGTTTGCTCACCATCGACATCGCGTCGATGGTAGCACGACTCGCAAAGCTAGGTCAGAACAAAACTTGCGCACCCCAAAACCCATGCCAATACCGAATTGTTAACAACCCAGCCTTAACCTGGCCTGTTAAAAATTTGCTATTGTGGGCAAAAAGTTTTTGCGCAGATTTCGTTCCATAATCTCTCCACGAGTGGGGCTCGTCCCCGTCGGGCCACGATCACAACCCGATGGCGAAGAAGCAATGACGTCGGCCGCGGTTAGTGTCGCCTTTCGCTCCGCGAAAGAGCGCTCTTTCGCGGAGCGAAAGGCGACACAGACGACACAGACTCAACCTGTTTCTCCGCTGCGATGAGCAATGAAAAACTCAACCGCTTGTCGATTCGACTCAAATGCCATGTCCTTCAAATGCTGTTTCGACGGAAGTAAAAACTCCACTTGCTTGACTTCGTCCGGTGCCGCTGCGAGCGAAGCGAACGAATCGACTTTGCAGATGTAGAAAATATCAAGCACGGGGATATCGGTCCCCAAATAGCAATATGAATTCACAAACGTTGTTAAGTACTTGGTCGACGCGACTCGTAAACTCACTTCCTCAAAAATCTCCCGAGCCGCTGCCTCTTCTCCACTTTCATTCAAATCAACGAATCCACCTGGCAAGCCCAGTTTTCCCTTGCCTGGATCACGCGCTCTCCGTAAGAAAAGTATCCGGTCCTGGGAGTCCAAAATGATCGCACCAACCGCAACGGCAGGCCCGAAGTAGTGTTTGAAGCCGCAGTCAGCACACACCAGCGGATTGCCACCAACATCCGCTCGCGATCTACCGCACTGTGGACAGAATTGAAATCGTTCGCTTGTTGTTTGACTCATACCTACTCACCTGCAATGTACTCAAGCTGGATAACGGTGGATGGAAGGTGCGTCTTCAATTCATCGACGCCTTCTTGTGTCACGGCAGTACGCGTTAACTTTAAGTCTTTAAGTGACTTCAACGCATTCAGATGACTCAATCCGTTATCGGTGATTAACGTCGACCCTAAATGCAAAAACGTCAGCTTGGTCATGCCACTGAGGTACTTCATCCCGCCATCGCTAAGCCGCGTGTTGTCTAAATTCAATGACTCCAACTGAACCAGCCCGGCGAGCGGCTCGATGCCTTTATCACTCAAGTTCACTCGCCACAGATTCAGCTTTTTGAGCTTCTTCATTTCTGCAAACGGTGCCATGGCGTCGTCGAGTATCTGAGAACACTCGCTAAGGTCCAATTCCTCCAGCTCACGCAATTTCGGCAGATTCTTCAAGCCAGCGGCAGAGATTTGATTGCCCGCCAAGCGAAGCTTCCGCAACGTTTTGAATTGCGATAGCAGTTCAATGGCATCGTCACCAATCGTGGTCTCCGCAAGGTAGAGTTCCTGTAAGTTTTTCAAACTCGACAGTGAGTTGAGGCCATCTTCGCTGATCCATAAATTGTCCGCCGCCAAAACTTTTAGCGCTGGCAATGTTCCCACGTGCTTCATCCCTTCGTCGCCGACGGTACAGGCACCACTCTTGCCGGACAAGCGAAGCGATTTAAGCTTGCTCAAGCTGGTCAAGTGCGACATGCCTTTATCCGTAACGGGGCAATCTCGCAGATCCAAATTCTCCAGCGTGCTCATGCGACCGATCGGTATCAATTGTTCGTCAACAAGCTTGGTTGTCGCGAGGATCAATGACCGCAATCGCGGCAATTGAACCATACTGTCAAGCAATTCGTTTTCGATTGTTTTGCCCCGTAGATCCACCTCAATGATCGCACCTTGCGGATCCTTGCGCAAGGTTGCCTCTGCGGACGCTAGGGCCGCAACAGCGCTCGCCGGATCGGCAGTCACAGCACTTGCGCCCCCGCTTTCTTGTACCGTGCTTGGCGCAGCGGTCGCCACGCGAGGCTTTGCTGCGGAATCAACCGTTGTCGGTTGCGGGGCGCAGCCAATCGCGAATGGCAACAGTCCAGTCGCAATTTTTCTTAGACATTTTGTAAACCGCATATTGCTTTCGATCCTTTAAACTTCCCAGCCAGCGCGATATTCCTTGGTCAACAATCGATCCGCTTCCGGGCAATCGATGGTCTTCAACGCCGCAGCATTCCACTGGATTTTTTTGCCAACTCGATAGGCAACATTACCCAGTAGCACCGTTTCAGTCAGTGCACCTGAGTAATCAAAATTGCATGTGGTTGGCGAACCATCTTTGCAAGCCTTGATCCACTCGGCGTGATGCCCAATGGAGTTCGGAATCGACTGTGGTGGCGCGACAAATTTCGCAAACTTCTCTTGGGGAAAAAACTTGTAGCTGTCGTAGTTCGCGAACAGGTTTCCTTCGCTACCAACGAACATCACACCGCTACCGGGCACACGTTCGCCCGCCACTTCACGAGGTATCATGTTGCCATCGTACCAGGTTAGATTACAGGCGACCAACTTGTTACGGCTCGGGAACTCATACGATACTTTCAATCCCAGAGGACATGTTTCAGCGTGCACAGGTGGTCCTTCCGCGACGCATGATGTTGGATGCTTAAGGTCGAGCGCCCAAAATGGCAAGTCCATGTAGTGACAAGCCATATCACCTAACGTGCCTTGGCCGAAGTCCCACCAACGACGCCATTGAGCCGGATGATAGAGCCCCGGAACATAGGGACGTTCTGGCGCTGGTCCCAACCACAAATCCCAGCTCAACCATTCTGGCGGCGCTTCACCACCGGCAGGACGTTCTCCGCCGCCCCAACCCTTGCCAACCCAAACGTGGACTTCGCTAACATCGCCGATCACGCCGGCGCGAATGATTTCGACGACGCGACGGTAGTTATTTTCTGCGTGGATTTGCGTGCCCAACTGCGTTGCCAATCCTTTTGCTTTGGCCGCTTCCGCAATCAAGCGGGCTTCACGAACCGTATGCGTCAGCGGCTTTTCGCAATAACAGTGTAAACCTGCGTTGATAGCGCGGATCGCAGCCGGTGCATGTTGGTGATCAGCGGTGGCAATCACAATGGCGTCAGCGCGATCCGACTCCGCCGCGATCATCTCGCGATAATCGGCGTACTTTTTGGCTGCTGGAAACTTTGCTGCCACAGCATTGAGATAATTTCGATCGACATCACAGATCGCAACGATGTCTTCGCCTTGAATTCCCTCGATATCTGCGGCGGCACGATTGGCGGTTCCGACACAAAGGATTTTTAACTTGCTATTGGCTGATGTTGACTCCTTCGCTGCCGTTTCACTCCAAAAACCAAACGACCCGACGGCAGCAGTTGCCGCAGTGGTCGCAATGAATTGACGTCTACTTGGGGAAAGTTTTTTGTGCATCGCGTAATCCTCGAAACGATAAAAGGTGGGCAAAATGTTCGCACCCGCAGGCAGGAATAGGTTTCGGTGCAAACAACACAGAACAGCATGTGACCAGAAAATTGACTCTGGCGATCATATCGTAGTCAATTGCCCAGGTAATTTCGACGCGGGATTCGATATTGCTTGCCACCAATTCCAACGAAACCCAACCGTCGGGTACGATTTTGAATCGTCAACCTGTTTCATGGCGTTACCTTTGCATTTTTGGCTTCTTTTTACCCCTCAATTTTCTTGGAAAACAAGACCATGCCCTCCGTACTTGCGATCGCGGCGCATCACGATGACATCGAATTTTTAATGGCAGGCACGATGCTCCAGCTCAAAAAACTCGGCTGGGATCTGCACTACATGGACCTCGCCGACGGTTGCCGCGGTTCAACGACGATGAACCGAAAGACCTGTGCGGCCGTTCGACTGGAGGAAGCTCGGGCGGCGGCATTGAGCATGGGAGCAACTTTTTACCCACCGATTTGTCCAGACATGGAGATCGCCTACACCACCGAATTGCTGCGCAAAGTTGCAGCAGTGGTTCGCATCGCGAAGCCGTCCATTCTGCTCACGCATTCACCAATCGACTACATGGAAGATCACGAAAACACATGTAAACTCGCGGTCACGGCGGCTTTTACCCACGGGATGCCAAACTTCGAATCCGACCCGGAAGTCGCAACCTTTAGCGATCCGGTCACCGTCTATCATGCTCAACCCATCGGGAACGCTACGCCACTGGGTGAAGTCGTCTATCCCAATCTCTATGTGGATATCACCGACGTGCTCGACGCGAAGGTCGGTGCTTTAGCCTGTCATGCAAGCCAAAAACAGTGGTTGGACGACAGTCAAGGTATGGATTCGTACCTTGTAACGATGCGCGACATGTGTGCGAAAATCGGCAGCATGTCAGGTGTGTACCATTATGCAGAAGGTTGGCGACGGCGCGAACATTGGGGCTTCTGCGGCCCCGATGACGATCCGCTGGCCAGTGCCCTGCTCGGACGTTGCGCGATTCGTGGCACCGTTTGAAAACAATAGTGGGATAGGCTTCCAGCCTGTCATTTTCAATGCGACAGGCTGGAAGCCTATCCCACTCATTGATCGAGCGACCCTTACCCGGTCGGTTGACATTCAATTCGAGCTTGAGTAATTTGGCAAGCGGTGAGGAGCGAGCTTGGTGTCGGCCCTTTTTGGAGCGATGAAGCTTGGCTGGATTAAAAGCAATTCAAATGTCGTCATTTGCTGATCGGCGCGTTCGACGCCCGATTGGAATGTTGCTGCTCGTCTGTATGGTGATTTTGTTCGCCGGAGTTCCCCTGCCCGTCATTCGCCGGAAACAGATTTCGTCACCGTTTCCCTGCCAAGACAGCCCCTGTGGTTGCAACACTGCCGCTCAATGCTGGGACAAATGTTGCTGCCACTCCGATTCGACAAAACTCGCTTGGGCGGAAAAGCACGGAGTTACACCGCCTGCCTACTTGGTTGAACGTGTTGCCGCGCACGTGAAGAACTCAATGGGCGAAAACCCAATGGGAATTTTAGTCAAAGCAACGCGTCCAGCCTGTTGTTCAGCGCCGAAACCCGCCACGGGAAATTCCTACTCAACAACGCCAAAGAAGACGCTATCTGAAAAACTGGCGATAAGTAATTCAACTGCAAAAGACGCTAACGTCAGAGTTGTGTTGCTTAAGGCAGTGAACAAGTGCAACGGCATCGAACTGGCAATTCGGCTTTTTTCTTCTGCTTTTGTTGGAATTCGTCGACCGGTTTCCGAGTTGTCCATTCAATTTTTTCTTTATGCAATGATCATCGGCAATGATGCTGCCGATTCGTTGCCGGCCACGATCGATCCGCCGATTCCCTAAGCAATGGTCTTCAATCCATCGTCAATGCTGATGTACCTTCAGCGACCAACGAGCGGAACTCTCTATCGATCGATTCAAACCTGTCCGCAGTCTCAGTCGTCCTCACGGGGACGATCGAGACTCGCTTCTCACCATTGCGTGAATCGCGTTCTCGTGGGGCGACTGAGCGCTGCGTATGGATGCTTGACTCGTAGGAAAGGCAAATGAGCGGTTTTAGCGGTACGGCGCGAGCCGTCCGGTCTCGCTAACGCCCGTGTCACCGGATGGCTCGCGCCATACCACTTAAATTATCGTTCACGTCGTAGGGCCTAGCCCATTTGCAATTCAACTTCAACTTCAACTTCAACTTCAAATATAAACAAGTCAATGACCAACCAAACAATTAGTACATTTAATTACACGCAAGTGAAACGGGCGGCATTCACGCTGATTGAACTCCTGGTTGTAATCGCAATCATCGGCGTCATGGTGGGGTTGCTACTTCCAGCGGTCCAGGCGGCGCGTGAAGCTGCTCGCCGCATGAGCTGTGGTAACAACCTCAAGCAACTTGGCCTTGCAATCCATAATTATGAATCTGCATTTAAGATTTTGCCTCGCGCAGGAACACTCGACAAAGACTTCTCTGTCCAAGCAAGAATGCTTCCTTTGATTGAGCAATCAGGACTTTTTGAGGCACTTGATTTTGCTGATGTCGCCTTCACAGGCACCTTCAGCGCCAAAGTCCCCAACCCACGCTTCGCCAAGGCGTTCGCGATTCCCGTGCCGACATTCCTGTGCCCCAGTGACCCCGCGCCCGCGACAACGCTGGTCCGTGTCAGCGGTACCACCTACGCCTATGGCGGGCTCAATTACATGGCAAGTTACGGTAGTGGGACAGGCCAGAATACTGATTTTCGCTGGCACACCGATGGCGCGTTTGATGCCGTTGGCAAAACGGGATTCAATGCATTTCTTGATGGCACGGCAACAACAGTGCTGATGAGTGAGACGGTTCGCAGCGATGGTCCCGATAAAACGTTGCCTGCCGGCCAGAAACCACAGTTTCCCTATCCATTCACCTTGAACGGTTCAGGCGGGCTAAGCTCAGGTTTGAATGCGGTCCAAGGACTTTTAGTAACGGGCAGCCCTTGGACTTCTTATGCGAACGGATCTGGAATGGTTACGAACCCTGACACGTCGGCCTTGTGGCAAACGTTTACGAGTTGGCGCGGCGGCTCGAGCCCAGCGCTTCGCGGTCGAGGTGCCTCTTGGGCGTTCACCGGCGGCATTAATTCGATGACTAACGGTTATCACTCGCCCAACAACTTGATCCCCGATCTAGTAACGCACTTCACTGGGTATTTCGCGCCACGAAGCTATCACACAGGCGGTGCGCACGTCTTGACGGGTGATGCGTCAGTGCATTTTCTAACGGACAGTACCGACACCGTGCTGCATCGAGCCCTGCACAGTCGCAACGGCCACGAAGTGGTTCAAGAGTTTTAAAGTTTTGTCTAGCCGCGAGCGGGGCTTGTCCCAACGCCGTGAAGGATAATTTAGCGGAATGGCGCGAGCCATCCGGTGACTCGAGCGCCAGCGAGACCGGACGGCTCGCGCCGCACCGCTAAAACCGCTCATTTTGCTGAAGAAAAAACCTTCACGGCGCAGAATTATCGCTAAATGGAGATGAACCCCGTCGTAGCATTCGGTCGGAACAATATCGATTCAAAATTTCGCTTTAAAATTCAGTGGCAACAGCTTTTTTTTACCAATGCCCCGCTTCAATGCTGGGATTTGATCGTAGTGGGATTCGCCAGAATTCCTCAGCACACTAAAACGTTGGGAATTCTGGCGAATCCCACTACACA
>JAYVSE010000356.1:0-15289 GCA_043775635.1 Planctomycetaceae bacterium
AGGTTGGTTTGAGCGAGCGGACGAGGGGACGTTATTCTTAGATGAAATTGGCGAATTGCCGCTGATTGCTCAAGTGCGATTGTTACGTGTATTGCAAGATGGCTTCATTGAGCGTGTTGGTGGACATGAGCCGATTCGAGTGAACGTCCGATTGATTGCCGCCACTCACCGCGACTTGGCTGCGATGGTCCATCAAGGGAAGTTTCGCGAGGACCTTTGGTACCGAGTCAATGTATTTCCGTTGCTGTTGCCGCGACTAGCGGAGCGTCCCGAAGACATACCGGCATTGGCACGGCACTTTGCGATACGAGCGTCGGACCGGTTTGGCCTCAGTTATGTCGATCCAACCGCCGACGACTTTCGCTTGCTTGCCCAGTACCCTTGGCCAGGAAATATTCGCGAACTCGGCGCCGTTATGGATCGAGCGGTGCTACTGGGAGAAGGCCAACGGCTAGATGTAGCCAAATCGCTGGGAATCTCACTCCCAAGACATCGACCAAGCGCCGATGAACCAACGTTCTACGAAGTCATCCCCGAGCAGGATTTTGACCTGCCCCGCAACAACCTGGATTTCAATGCATCGGAGTCAATCGCACTCGATGTCGTGATTAAACGCCATATCGAGCTAGTTTTGGGTACCACGCGAGGTAAAGTCGAAGGCAGGCGCGGGGCGGCAGAACGCCTCGACATCAACCCGCATACCTTACGCGCAAAGATGCGTAAGCTTGGGATCGATTGGTCTCGATATCGGGAAATGCAATAGGACACTTCGCCAAACTTTTCAACATGCCATTTGTTGTTGAAACAAAAGAACACCGCAGCCCTTGGAGGCTGCGGTGCGGTGGTTAGCATCGCTCGGATAATAACTGTCCTGTATACAACCGCTTCGTCCCTCGCCGGCATGCCCGGCACAAGCTGACATGGCGCAATACGCTACAAAACAATTATTCCTCGAACGGTCCTTAGCCGATGTTCACTCGGTGAGCCTTGGGTTTCAAAACGAGCTCGGCGATTCGTTCGGGAGTCGCTTCGTATCCGCTGGGTGTCATGGTAAAGGTTCCTTTGCCTTGAGTCAGCAAACGGATCTCGTTGGCGTAGTCAAGCATCTCTGCCAATGGCACTTCAGCTACGATTCGGCAACTGCCCTCCAAATCTTGCGATGAGGAGAGATTTGTTCGTTTGCGAGAAAGACTGCCGACCACGCTTCCTTGGAATTCGCTTGGCACTTCGACTTCTAATCGAACCTTCGGTTCAAGCAATTCTAAATCTGCTCGTGGCAATACGTCCTCTCGCATCGCTTCCCAAGCACATCGGCGGAACGACATTTCGGAAGAATCCTTCTCGTGCTCTTGACCGTCAACGAGCACCATGCGAACGCCGACAACGGGGTAGTTACCGAGCAGTCCACATGACAATGCCTCGACCATTCCTTCGCGAATCGCTGGGATGTAGGATCGCGAAATGCGACCACCCGCTACTTCATCGCAAAATTCAAAATCGGTGTCCGAGTCCAATGGAAGCGGTTCCAATCGCCCCACGATGTGAGCGAATTGGCCTTGGCCACCATTCTGCTTCTTAAACCGAAACTCGAACAAAACTACACGAGTCGGACGTTCTTTATAAGCCACTTGAGGTCGCCCTACGTGCACTTCGCAATTGTGGTCGTCTCGCAAGCGTTCGATGCCGGAGCCATGCCTAGAAAACCTCCCGCCCAAGCTTCGGTTAGGTAAGCCGCTTTTTGCCAAAAAATCTTCAGAGCGATTGGCCCTTTTTCTGCACTCGGTCATCATGCCGCGCACATCATTTGTCGTTGAACCTAACAATTTGGTATTTTGGGCAAGAAGCCTTTTCGCAGATTTAATTCCATAATCTCGCCGCGAGAGGGGCGGCGTCGGCGATCGGCGAACGTAACCCACATTTGTTGTTGAACCTGTTTTCAGTTGCTAGCAGCCCCAAAATGGTTCATGAGAATGATAGGACAAACTGCCGATAAATCTCAGCCGCTTGCGTGACTTGCTCGCACTCAATGAACTCAACGGCCGAATGCGCTTGGTTGATGCTGCCAGGGCCCAGAATCATACTCGGAATCCCGATGCCGCCAAACTTGCTGGCATCACTGCAGAACGGAACTCCGATCAATGTTCTGTCCAGCCCCAACTGCTCTAGCACCCGAACCATGACTTGGACTGCTGGCGCGCTCGCATCCGTTTCCAATGGCCTGTCGGTAAGCATCGGCGGATGCATGACAACGTGCATCGAAGGTTCATCCGCTGTTACTGAGTCAACAATGGCTTGATAGTGGCTTAAAACCGTTTCGACCGTTTCGCCGGGCAACATTCGACGATCTATCTCAATTTCACACCGATCGGGAACGAAGTTGATTTGAATGCCACCGCGCACAACGCCGATGTTGCATGTTGCTGGGCCAAGCAGCGGATGCGAATGGCGAGACAGTTCCACGGTGTCGTGTTGGATCGCAGTGATTACATGCGCCATGTGTTCGATTGCATTGATACCTAAATGCGGCTTAGCGGAATGAGCCGCTTTTCCGAATGTTTCAATCTTCCATCGTACAAGCCCCTTGCTGGCAATCACCGGGAGAAGATCCGTTGGTTCAGCGATGATTGCAGCGTTGGCATGAAAGGGTGGTTCGCACAACGCGAGCACACCACGAAAGGAAAACTCTTCATCGATCGTTGCCGCAAACAATAGTTCACAAGGGGGCGCAATGCCATCGGCAGCAATGCTCGCTACCGCATGCATCATCGCGGCCATTCCACCTTTTGTGTCACATGCCCCGCGACCGTACAACTTGCCATCACGGATGACTGGATTCCATGGGTCAATGGTCATTCCCTTAACGGACACGGTATCTAAATGTGCTTCCAAGACAATGCGACGATTGGGATCGATACCAGGAACTCGCGCCATCACGTTCGGGCGATTTGGAAAGACGTTTTGGTGCCACGTCTCGATGCCGCGATCAGAAAAAAATTTCTCGACATTTTCTGCCAATTCAAGTTCGTCGACACCGCCTTCATAATTTGGATTCACGCTATTGATCCTAACCAAGGCGGCTAACGTCTCAATCACCGTCGACTTTTCATGCCTGTTCAAGTTCGCTCCTCAGCAACCAATGTGTTCGATCAATCATGGATTTGCATTTTGGTCAAAAGGTAATGGCTCATCCAGTACGGGACTACCACGAGATGAACCTCAAGCCATCGGTGTTGGTTTCTTCTCGCATGATTTCGTTTGGCAACGGCACGAAGTTACTGCTGACTAAAAGTCTGACCTCGCAAGCTATCGTCACCGCTGTTATCCATGACCGCATCGAGTCCACCGGTGAGCACAAACCCATCGACTTTGGATTTGGCTTGTGCAAGCTGTGACAGTGCCGCGACATATTGCAAGTTTGAGTCGAAATACGTCCGCCGCGAGACGAGAACTTGTACGAAGCTTGTCTCGCCTGCTTTATAAGCCAGTTCGGCTAACTCCAGCGACTCTTGAGCACTCGGTAGAATTTCGACTGAGTATTTATTGACCGCTGCCATCGACGAGTCGTATTCCTTCGAAACGACGGCGATCCGAGCTTTGATCGAGTTTTCAATTCGCAATACCTCCATCTGGGCGCGGCAGAACTCCGCACGCGCTGCGGCGATGTTTCCTTGGTTCTTGTTGAACACCGGAATCGGAACGCCAACTTGTACATTCATCAAACCCGAGTTGGTTCCGTTGTCAACACCGCTGGCAACTTGCAAGGTTACGTTTGGAATGGCTTGGACACCTTGCCGTTCTAAGCTGGCACGAGCCTGATTCACACGAACTTGGGAAGCACTGTACTCTGGACTTAATGCCAAAACCGATGACGTCACATCGCTCCAGTCCAAAGGATCGGCCGTTTTTGGAAGCTCACCACGCAATCGAGCCGGTGGCATCGCGGGGGTTCCTGCCAACGCCGCCAGTTCTCGCCATGCTGCTGCAAAGCTAATCTCTGATTGCTGCAGAGCCAAATCAACTTCGTTCTTTTGAACTTTAGCTTGCAGCACATCCACCTGCGATCCTTCCAACGCTTTCTTACGCAATTGGGCTATGTCCAATCCCCTGTTGGTCACCGCTTGAAACGCCTCAATCAACTCCATTCGTCGTTGCACGGCCAAGGCCTCATAGAACTTCACCTTTATATCCGTTGCAACACGATATTTTTGGGCCTCAAGCTCTAATAACTGTGCGCGAACAGCTTCGTCGAGCACGCGCCGATTGAGTGCGAGTTTTCCACCGGTGACTATTTCTTGTTGGAAGTATGGCGTGTGTTGATCGGTACCTTTGTCAGCAATCTGCGTGCCTTGGTAGCCGATAACGGGATTGGCGCGCAAGCCGACTTGAGTCCGAAATCCGGCGGCCTTTTGCGTCGTTGCAGCAAGCTCGCGAATGGTAGGATTGTTGGCATAAGCGAGTGATTCGAAATCCTCTAGCGACATGTCAGCATGTTGTTCGGGAAGTTGGGCCAAATCGGTTGGCTGATGGGAAACCAGCTTGAGCGATTCTTTCTCATGATGCTCAAGTGACGGCTCAATCAAACCAACGCTGGATTCTGGCTGAGGCAACGCTGCCAATGCTTCATTGCGTTTCGAGAATGGCGGTTGGTGTCGTTGAGCCAACTGACGCGCCGAGGAGCAACCGAGGGCGTTTATCACGATGGCTGCAAGCAGCATAGGCATCGCAAACATTGGGTGGACGAACATGACAACCTCATTCCCTTGAAATTCGATATCACGTTCAACACTCGCTTCCCAATCCTTGCGAAGCGGTTTGCCAACCTCCGTGAACGTCTTCTGCATCGGCAGCAAACCAATCGATTTATTCAGCAAGTTCGGAATTTTCACGCCGTCTATCAGTGAAGTTCGCGACTACCATCCCAACCGATAAACTTCATCTCAAAGTCGGGGGGAACCGGACAATTGCAATCTTTAACTTTGCGAAAGTGGTTGCTATCAAACTTGGTTCTGTGGCGGCTACAATGACCCAGTCCGAAAATGGCATGCCATGAGGCTATAGCGACTCTTGGTGGAATCATCGACACGCGGAAAGTAAACTGGATCAGTGACGCAGGCCGGCGTTATGGCCGATGGCCAATTCCAGGCATCCGAAGACGGCGTCCCGCAAGGAGGGGCTTTATACGTATCAAGATCGTGTGACAAATCGCAGCGATTCCAGGCCATCCCCAGCCATTCTCCCCCGCGCTTCAGCTTCAAATTCCGAAGCAGCCGCAACGCATTGTATCTCTCGCCCTCTGTGCTGGCGCCATTGCTGGCGGTGTTGTCCATCGACTGCAGCAGATGCAAGACCTTTTCGAACTCTTTCTGTGTGAACGTTTGCTCTTGGTCTTCGTGTCGCCCACGTCGAACCAAGCTGTAACTTAGCGATTCGATCGATCGTCGTCAAAAACGGGTATACAAATTTATCAATTGCCACGATGGCCACGATGATTTCGGCTCGAGTGACCCGAGTGACCCGAGTGACCCAAGTAACCCGAGTGATCGGATTGCTCGCCAAGTCCCAAATGGGTGTCGCCAGCAATCATCGCTTGGTCGTCAATAGTGACTGTATCCGCCTGATTTTTACTGACAACATTTAAGTCGCCGCCCACGGTGCCGTCGATCAGAACACTATTGTTACCGTCGCCAAGTGTGGCTGATACATCACGATTGATCACTGCCGTCGCCAAAAGCGTGACGAGGTCATTGTCGATGCCTCCGAAAATAGACAGGTCAAGCCCGATTTCGCCTGCAACGTTTACAGGGTTATCACCATCTCCCAGACGCAAAACCACGCTGCCGCTGATCAAAGAATTTTCGCCAAGGTTAACGGTATCATTGCC
Organism: Planctomycetaceae bacterium; assembly: GCA_043775635.1. Taxonomy (GTDB): domain Bacteria; phylum Planctomycetota; class Planctomycetia; order Pirellulales; family Pirellulaceae; genus UBA6163. Next base: position 5,882 of record JAYVSE010000356.1, read on the forward strand.
GTCACGCGTGCTGACTGAGAGGCTGCGGCCAACGGAGCCGTCGACGCTGACCGTATTATCTCCGTCGCCCAACGTGGCATAGACGGCACCTTCAACCGTTGCACCGGATGCAAGGGAAACGGTATCGCTGCCATCACCAGCTCTGACAACAAGATTGCCCGAAATGCTGCCACCAATCAGGCTGACCGAGTTATTGCCTCCCCCGAGAGACGCAAAGATACGATCAATCGCGACCGTTCCAGCGGTAAGGTCAACAGTAACTGCATCGGCGGCATCCAACTTACTTTTATCGAGCCGAATCAGAATGTCATCCTTGACCCCGGAAAATGTTTGCACAAGATCGGTGCCGTCGGCGGCCGCGTCAGACTCGGTAACTTTAAGCGTGCCATCGCCAAGGTCGACGATCGCTATTGCCCCAGTCGAATCTCCCTCAACTAGCAAATCGCCGTTGACAACGGAGATAGCAGCAGCAAGGACTTTTCTGGACTCAAGCGATTCGATTCCAAGTAGGCGTTGGCGTGGGTTGCGACGAGACATGATTTGAAAATTCCTCGAAATGGGGCTGTGTTGGTTCCTGTAGGTTCGTAGCCTAGAAGGGACATTCCCATAGCCCTTGTTACGAAGATTTTTATTTTTTATTTTTCGGCGGTTTTGCCCCTTGATTGCAACCATAGCGTTTTCGGCAAGCGCGACTGGCCGTCGATACCTTTAACAATCTGAGCGAGAGCGAATCGGCCTATCGGCCTGAATTGCAAGACCTACGCAGCAGCTTGCTCGAGTCTTCTCTCGCGTTCTATCGCGATTTTTTGCAACAACGCAACGATGATCCAGAACTCGCAGTTGACTTAGCGATAACCTCCGCGCGAGTCGAACGTATACGCAGCAAGTGGCGGCGATTGAGCAACATTCGCGAAACATAAACATTTTTCGTAACATGCTCGTTTGCAAACGCCCCATATGATAGTGATACGTTGCTAACAACCCGAAATGTATCTGCGGATTGTGTCCGCCGTCTCTTGGTCAGTACTCTTGGAGGTGAATCGTCATGTCGATAAGAAGTTTGATTCTTACTGCCGTTTGTCTATTAACGATGCCTACGGGCAACGTCATGGCACAGTGCAACCGAGGTAGCAGCGGTAACACGCCCACGGGTAGCCCGACTGCGTTAACGCAGCTCAGTTCCACGACCAGTGGCTATTCATCGTCTCCACTATCGATGGGCGATCAATATCAACAGCGTGTAGCGCAGATGCAATACTCTGCGTATGCCCAGGCAAAAGCATTCGCCTTTGATCAGGCCGCACAGCGCGCTGCGTACAACGATTCGGTGCGTCCTTACCGATTGGCTCGAGCTGAGGCGAAACGGAAAGCTAGTGCTGATCGTATTGCATCGAGGCTGGCCGACCGGGAAGGCAAGTCGACTGACAGGGAAAATACTACTTACTCGTTGACATTCAACGATGCGAAGTGATGTGCAATGTCCCTATCAATGTCAATATCCGCTTCTCCCATTGTCGTGGCTCCAACTAACCAGAAAATCGAATCGGGTGGCAGTTGGCTAGGTCCAGATAACGAGGAATTAAACAACGATTCATCGTCGACTAAATCCAAAAAAACCGTAAAAAGCAGCGATTTTTACTGGCGGATCGCCGGTTACACCCTTTTAATTACGCACCCGTCGTGATTGGTTCCACGATGGACGGTTCTATTTCTTCATAGCTTTCGATAGGGGCGCAGGAGCAGACTAAGTTGCGATCGCCATAAACATTGTCGATGCGCCCAACAGGTGGGAAATATTTGACACGATAATCTTGATCTGGGTCAGGACACGCCGCAGTACGTCGGTCATAAATCAGCGAGTTGCCGAGAATCGATTCGAGTGTATGCGGAGCATTGTGAAGCGGGTTGTTGTCGGCTGGCCACTGGCCCGACTTCACTTTTTCGCTTTCCGCATGAATCAGGTTCATCGCGCGGCAGAATCGATCGAGCTCCGCCTTCGATTCACTCTCCGTCGGTTCAATCATCAACGTGCCCGCCACAGGAAACGACATCGTTGGAGCGTGAAAACCAAAGTCAATTAAGCGTTTGGCAATGTCGTCGACTGTAACATGCGACTCTTTTTCGAGCGGTCGCGTGTCGATGATGCATTCGTGGGCGACCAAGCCTCGATTACCCGTGTATAAAATCGGATAGTTGGCTTTGAGCTGGTGAGCGATGTAGTTCGCACTCAAAATCGCCACCTGCGTTGCCTTGCGAAGTCCATGTGGTCCCATCATACGGATGTACATCCACGAAATCGGTAGCAGACTTGCGCTACCAAACGGTGCGGCGCTGACCGCTGGTCCGATTCGATTTTCGTTGATACCGTCCTTGGGCATGAACGGAACGAGATGTTCGCGAACACCAATCGGACCAACGCCTGGTCCTCCACCACCGTGAGGGATACAGAACGTTTTATGCAAGTTCAAGTGGGAAACATCACCACCAAACTTGCCCGGTTTGGCAACACCAACAATCGCATTTAAATTCGCCCCATCGATATAGACTTGCCCGCCCGCCGCGTGAACCATCTCACAGACGGTCGAAACGCCCTCTTCGAAAACGCCATGTGTGGAAGGGTAAGTGATCATGATCGCCGCGATCTTTCCTTCGTTTGCAGCAATCTTCGATTCCAAGTCAGCGAGATCGATGTTGCCGTGTTGATCGCACTTCACGACAACAACTTTCATGTTTGCCATCTGTGCACTCGCGGGATTCGTACCGTGAGCGCTGCTTGGGGTCAGGCAAACATTGCGTCCGAAATCGCCACGAGATTCGTGGTAATACTTGATCGCTAACAACCCGGCATATTCGCCTTGCGAACCCGCGTTGGGCTGTAGCGAAATGCCTGCGTAGCCGGTGATCGCACAAAGCATCGATTCCAATCCATCGATCAGCTTTCGATAGCCTATCCATTGGTCAGCAGGTGCAAACGGATGGATGGCGTTGAATTCTGGCCATGTGATCGGAGTCAATTCGCTGGCTGCATTCAGCTTCATCGTGCATGAGCCCAGCGGAATCATCGCCCGGTCAAGCGCGATGTCCATTTCCGACAAGCGGCGCAAATAACGCATCATTTCCGTTTCGCTGCGGTACTTGTGAAAGACTGCTTGCGTCAAAACTTTATCAGATCGCAAGTGATCGGCGTCAAGCAATGAATCGGACGAGGAACTTAGCGATGAACCACCAAGCAGTTCAACGAGCTTTCGCACCTCGCTTTCAGTGGTCGTTTCGTCTAACGAAACGCCGATCATGGAATCAGTGAAGCGCCGCAGGTTAAAACCAACAGCGACTGCTCGCTGCATGATCACCTCGACTTGATCGCCAACTTCCACGACAAGCGTGTCGAAAAATTGGTCTGCCGCTGGCTTACGTCCTGATGCTGCCAATGAATGGTACAACCGAACCGTCAGCCTATGAACCCGATTCGCAATTTGTCGCAGACCCTCGGGGCCATGGTAAGCAGCGTACAGAGTCGACATGATCGCCAGCAGCGCTTGTGCAGTGCAAATATTCGACGTTGCTTTCTCGCGTCGAATGTGTTGTTCTCGCGTTTGCAAGCTCAGTCGATAGGCCGAGTTGCCATGGCGATCGATCGACCTGCCGACTAGTCGTCCTGGCATCGTTCGCTTAAAATCATCCTTGGTCGCAAGGAACGCAGCATGCGGTCCGCCCAAACCAAACGGTACGCCGAATCGCTGCGAATTGCCGATCGCGACGTCTGCACCGAGTAAACCGGGTGAGCGAAGCTTCATCAATGCCAACAGGTCCGTCGCCATAATGACCAAGGCATCGTTCTCATGCGCTTCGTCAATCAACGACTCGTAAGCATTCACGCTACCGTCGGTTGCGGGATACTGCACGATCATTCCGAAGACGCAATCCCAACTACTAATCCGCTTGGCTTCGTCGAATAGAACGATTTCAATGCCTAGCGGCTCGGCACGCGTTTTCAGAATGTCGATCGTTTGCGGGTGGCAAAGGGTCGAAACCAAAAAGCGATGTTTGTCCCCCTTCGTACTGCGTTGACAAAGTGACATCGCTTCGGCTGCGGCGGTTGCTTCGTCGAGCAGCGATGCGTTGGCGATTTCAAGTCCAGTCAATTCCGAAACGAGCGTTTGGAAGTAGAACAGAACCTCCAATCGACCTTGTGAAATCTCGGGTTGGTAAGGTGTGTAAGCCGTGTACCAAGCTGGATTCTCCAGTACGTTGCGCTGGATTACTTTGGGAACATGCGTGCCGTAGTAGCCTTGTCCAATGAACGAACGCAGCACTTTGTTTTCGCTGGCGAGCGTCTTCAACTCGGTTAAAGCTTGCTCTTCGCTGATACCCAAGTCCAAATCCATTATCGAATCGTCCAGAATCCTCGCTGGCACTACGGTACGAGTCAATTCATCAAGTGAACGATATCCCAACGCTTCCAGCATCTGCTGGATTTCAGAATCGCGGGGACCAATATGACGACCGACAAAGGGAGATAAAGACGAAGCCACGAAAGTACTCCTACGAGACGATGGCCCCTCTGTCCGTGTACCTGAGAGATCCGGCAAGCGAATACACTTCGCCTGCCTTTCCCCTTCGGTGGACGTGTTCAATCGGCGCGTTGAATTAACAAAACACCAACGCTCACGTCGCTCTCCAGAGAAGGTGTTTCAATACCGGCGGTCCTTTTGCCTGAGCGATTCAGGGTTATTTGCACCTTCGGCGTTCCTAACGATTTAACGATTCTCCGCTACAGAGAACCGACGCTAGAAATCTCTCCCGCCGGATATTCACCTCAGCATGGAGTATAGCCTCGTACAATCCGCTGGCTAGTCAAAAGTCCCGAAATGGCGAGTCATGGTTTAAGGATCACAGCTTGTGGTGGGAGTTTAATCATTGCAGACGTTACACGGATTAATCCAACGCCCGCCGTCCGTTATGGCCTGTTCTCGCCATCCCTTTTATAAAGCGGCACGACAAATGGAGTTCCGTGAATGGGATGGTCAATGACGGTAACAGGAACGCTGAAGGCTTGCTCAATCAGCGATGGCTGCAGAACCTCGCGAGGCGTTCCAACGGCAAGCAGCTTGTGATCACTTAACAATGCAAGTCGATCGCCAAATACGGCTGCGTGGTTCAAGTCATGTAACGTCAAAACAACTGTCAAGTTGCAGTGATGTGCCATGTTTGCAACCCGTGCCAAAACATCGAGTTGATATTTCAGGTCAAGGCCCGCTGTCGGTTCATCGAGCAATAGAATAGAAGCGTGCTGGGTCAACGCTCGTGCCAGGATCATGCGTCTCCATTCACCGCCAGACAATTCCGCAATTCGGCGATCTTGTAGGCCCGTCAAGCCGGTCATCTCGAGCGATTGCTTAACAATCTCGCGATCTTTCTCTAACAGCGGCAACCACCAACCGGTATGTGGTGTCCGGCCTAGCGTTACAACATCAATGACTCGCAGTTGAGAATCGCGATTTTCAAGCTGTGGCATGAGCGCAATACTGCGAGCCAGCGATTGTGGCTTAAACTTACGAATGTCTTCTTGATCAATTAGCACGACGCCAGAATCAGGTCGCAGTTGACGACAAAGTGTCTGTAACAACGTCGTCTTGCCAGCACCATTGGCCCCCAGCAATACCAGTACCTCGCCAGCGCGAAGCTGAATCGATATCTGATCCAACACGGCCTGATTCGCGTAGGAAAAAGAGATGTTATTGGCAACCAATGGGCTCATCGTTGAACTTCTCCACTGCTGCTGATCTTGAGTAAGAGCAGAAAAAATGGACATCCCATCAGCGCTGTCACGACTCCTACAGGCAACTCCGCAGGTGCGACGATGGTTCTCGAGATGGCGTCCGAAACGAGCAAAATGGTCGCACCGATGCAGGCGCTGGTGGGCACAAGCCAAACATGGCGTGGACCGATCACATAGCGACCGATATGCGGTGCAATCAAACCAACAAAGCCAATGATGCCTGCCGCCGATACAGCGGACGCAGTGGCGACACTTGCTGCCGCGACAACCAAAGCACGGAACTTGAGAAGGTCCAGTCCTAGCGACTGTGCCGCCCGTTCGCCGAGTAGGTTCGCATCCAACGGTCGCGACATCACCCACAGCAAGCCGATACCAATCAACGACGAGATTGCCGTTGCTCGGACGACGTGCCAGTCATTTCCTGAAAGGCTGCCCATCAACCAAGACAATATCACCACGATCTTTTCATCGTTTAAAAACATCAACAACGAAACGATTGCATTGATCATGCTGCTCAAGGCGACACCCGCAAGCAACAACGACAATGGCGATCGATCAGCGCTAAGCGAACCAATCACAAAAACAATCGTGACAGCAACGATCGATCCGAATAACGCGGCCACCGCAATTCCACCAAACCCAAAGAAGCCGGCTTGTAAACCCATCGTAACCGCCAACGTGACGCCAAGCCCCGCGCCGCTGGAAGCACCAATGATGTACGGATCGGCTAGCGGGTTGCGGAATAGTCCCTGGAATCCGACGCCTGCCGCGCCAAGGGATGCGCCGACCAAGCACGCTGAAATAATTCGTGGCAGTCTCAGTTGCACCAATATCGATTTATCGGTCGCCGTCATCGAGGAAGACGAGGAATCGAAAAGCATGCTCGCAACATCAGCCAGACCGATTGGTACAGCGCCGACGCAGAGACAGATAACGGCGCAAGCGATCATTATCACAAAGCAAGCGAATAGTGTGACCACGGAGCGTTTCAAGGAACATCTCCCTTAGAAATTAATGCTTGTAGTCTTTCATCGGGATAAACCACTCGAATTATTTCTTCTAATGCATCCAGCAAACGGGGACCGCAGCGGGAGATCTGATCGCCATTGATAACGAAGACCTGCTTTTCTTGAATTGCCTTCACTTCGCCCCAGCCTTGCCGTTGAAGCAACTTTTCGACACTCACTTGACTCGCGTGCGTCGACGGCGAAAGGATCACATCAGGGTTCCGAGATACCACGACTTCATCGCTTACGTTTGGGTAATTGCTTTGAGCGTCGCTGAAAATATTATTCATTCCGGCAAGACGCAAAACTTCCTCAATGAATGAACCTGGACCAGCGGTCATCAGTGGCTCGTCCCAGACTTCGTAAAACACTCTGCGTCGTTTAGATTCTGGGATCAACTTGACTTGCGAAGTTAATGATTCCAATCGTTGCTTCATATGACTTACAAGTTTTTCGGTTTCATCAACACGGCCGGTAACTTGGCCCAATATGATCGCCTCCGCAAAAAACTCGTCCAGCGTTTCTGGGCCGATTGCGAGCGACGGGATCTTGAATTCATCAAGCATTGTCATCAATGGTTGATGATTGTCCCATTTACATAACACGAGGTCAGGCTGCAGGCTAACGATGGTTTCACGGCTAAGGCTCTCCAGCGTGCCTCTGCCTACTCGTGCCAGCTTTGTAGCTTCGGGTGGATAGTTGCAACTCTCCGTCACTCCGACAAGTTGTGAACCTGCCCCAATGGCAAACATCAATTCGGTTGTCGCGGGAGTTAACGAAACGATCCGCTGCGGGATGGATGAAAATCGTACTTCTCGATGCAATCGATCGATCGCCACTACATCGCTATCGCTCAGAGACGATTCTGAAACTGCGGAGATGGGTGCTGCTGCTGGTACATTGTCCTTGCACCCTAATAACGCTGCGAAGACCAAGAACCAGCCCAAAACCATCCTGTGAATCATTCGTGGCGGTGATTCGGCTTTGGATCGCTTAGGCTCGTGGTCGATTAAGACCACGCGGATATCGCAAACGTTCGTGTGTGTGAGACCGGTAACTAGCAGACCGCCGGTAAGTTTGAAAAATGTGTATGAATCGCTTCGTGTAAGGTAGTCTCTCGAGTCAAGCATTTGATCATGCGCTGCCTGCCAAACATCAGGTGAGAGGATTGCACCGGCTGCGTCGGTTGGGCCATCTTCGCCATCGGTTCCGCCTGACAAGATCACGATGCGATTGGTTGTGGCGATGTCAATTCGTAATTCTCGAAATCGATTCATCGCCGCGAGAACAAGATGAGTGTTTCGTCCACCTCGTCCGCGGATGTTTGGTGGCGCGAGCTGCACGGTCGGTTCGCCACCAGTGATCAAGCAGTCCGGTGTTTGTTTGCCAGCGTCTCGGTCGTTGAGCATGGACAGTGCCATGTCTGCGAGGTGGCTGCCGATCGCCTCGGCCGCGCCTTCGCAATCGATCGCTGCCGTCATCGCATGCGAGTAACCAAGGCTTTCCGCGCGGATTCCAGCGGCGTCAACTGCACTGGCATTATTGCCGAGAATAATGGTCTCGGACGCGATTGAGTACCGGTGCACCGTTTTGTTTTGTTCGATCGCGTTATAGATACATGACGGCAAACTATGCGCAGGATCAAATATGTTCAGCACTCGCATCGCATCGTCTGCGGTCGATTGATTATCAACCGTCGGACCGGAGGCAATCACGTCAACGGGATCGCCTAAGACATCGGATAGAACCAGCGTGACCAGCCTGCCACCGCGCGAAGCGCGTGCCAAGCCGCCGCCTTTGACAAGGCTAATCTGTTTGCGAACGGTGTTCAATTGCTGAATGTCTGCTCCCGCACCGCTGAGAAGTCGTGTTACGGAAAGCTTGTCGTCGATGGATACGCCTTCGACCGGACAAGCCAGCAGTGCAGAACCACCGCCAGACAATACAACCAGAACAAGATCGCGGTGCTCCGCCGACCGAACGAGCTTCAGAATCTCTTGAGTGCCTTTCAAAACAGCTTTAGTCGGCTCGTTGATTCCTCGTGGACGTGCGATATGAATCTCGATTTTTCCAATGGTCGCATGGCTCGAATCAAACGTTCCCGCAGGGACGTTAACCCAACCGTATGTCGGTATGTGTGGCGAAATGACTTGATCGAGAGCTACCGTCATCGACGCCACTGCTTTGCCAGCACCAACGATCAACACCCGATCGAAGTCAGCGCGTTCAATCGACAGATCACCAAGGTGCAGGAAATCATCGTCAAGAAAAATTGTTTGTGCAATCAATCGGTCGCCACGTACCGCATCGACACCAGCGAGCCAAATCGCTTTTGCATCCTCCACCAGACGCCTCTTGCCAAATTCGCTGCTCAAGATTGGATCAACCATGAAAAAGTTGTCCGAATACAGTGCAAACCCGAAAGACCTGCGTTAACAATTATAACCTCCCGTTTCATTCTACATCCTTACATTTTTTGGCGATTGCGGTGCGAGCGAGTGCTTTGTTCAAGATTAAATTTAGGGCTAAGGACCGTTCGATCAATAACTGTCCGGTTTTTGAAGTGGGATAGGCTTCCAGCCTGTCATTTTCAATGCGACAGGCTGGAAGCCTATCCCACTA
>JAYVSE010000357.1:0-3471 GCA_043775635.1 Planctomycetaceae bacterium
CCTGGATTCAGCAGCGGCGAAGACATCAAGATTGTGCCAACCCTGAAACACTACTGAAAACCAATAGGGATCTGCCCACAGATTCTGCGGAAGAGCCAAGTATATTGGCTCTGGTTATCGTCTTAGTAATGAGCTTGGCCGTTGTCGCATTCATTGTTTTCCTTGCCATGTTGCCAGGCTTACTGGCGTCCAAGTATTTTCATCCTCAAACTGCGGCAATACGCATTCTGGGGTTTGTGGGGCTGCCAACAGGTTTTCTTTGGTGCATTGCCTTGGCATGGGCGTTATGGAAATCACACGATGGAGTGAAAGGTGGAATTGACGAACGAACATCCGTGGAGTTCGATTCGCGATTGACTCGAATCGAATCGTTGTTATCCAGTCTCGAAGGTCAGCACAACTCAAACCAAGGAGCGGCGCGATGATTCCAGCAATTCTTTCGTGCGTTTTCGTCGTTTATCTGTACCAAAAATTGCATAGCGAAAGTCTCGGAGCAAATACGACATCAGATTCAAGTATAGGAAGCGAAGGACTCACCGAGTCCCGGCTCGCCACCATCCAGTCCCGGCTTGAACAACTGACAAAACGAAGCAAGGGTTAATAGGAACCAAAAATCATGATGTGGATACTTGCGGGGATTTATTGTGGTTTGCTATGGCTGATCTTCGACAAGCTACGCTTGATTCGCTTGTCGCTGCCGATTGCGGTGCTCGCGGCTTCCATCGGCCCAGGGTTGATCTTAGCGTTGCTGTTTTGCTCGCAGTATTACCATCCGATGTCGCAGTCACTTAACATTTTTCAAAGGGTGATTCCAATCGTCCCCCAGACTCAGCAGCGGTCAAGGGTTACCAGCGTCGTCGTTAATCCCAATACTCCTGTCAAAAAGGGGGATGTACTCTTCGAGGTCGATCGTGTTCCGTTTCAACTCACTGTCGATCGACTCCAAGCGTCGCTTAATGAAGCGGAACAATCGATTCAAGTTGCGTTGGCTTCCATCGATGTGGCCAAGGCGACGATCGTACGTACGGATGCCGATCTCAATTATGGAACTCGCGACCGCGATCGAGTGGAACGTTTAATCAAATCAAATGCCGTTAGTCAAGAAGATTTTGATAAGTCGATGAATCGATACGAGCAAGCTCGTGCGGCGAATGATCAAGCTCATACCAGCCTAAAGCAATCCGAACTTTCCGTTGAAATGGCGCGGGCTCGATTGGCGCAAGCGAAGTCAAATCTCGCCGATGCGGAGTATGATCTAGATCAAGCAACGACTCGTGCGCCAGCCGATGGTTTCGTAACCAATATGCAATTGCTTCCTGGAATGCTCGTCGGAGGCTTGGGAGCAACATCGGTGATGAGTTTTGTTGTTGATCGCAACGAAGAAGAACAAGGCGTGGTCGTCGCGAGCATTCCTCAAAAGAATTTCTTGTTAGTCAAGCCGGGGCAGTATGCCGAAGTAGTTCTCAATTGCTATCCAGGCCAAATTTTGACAGGCAGGGTCGAAACGACGATCGACATTACCGGAGCCGGACAACTCTCAGCCAGTGGAGCGATTCCGGTCCAATTGGGGCAGCGCGAAGTTCCGTTTGCGATTCGAATCCGACTCGACGACGGCAAGGTGCGATTGCCAGCTGGGATCAATGGCTTCGCGGCTGTTTATACCGATAACGTTCCTATCGCTGGAATCCCCGTGATGGTCATCATGCGAATGCAAAGCTGGATACAATACGTTTGGTGAGTTATGGGCTGTCTTGCAAAGAACGCCAGCCAATACGAATCGGATTAATTTTTCCGTCCCGAAAACTCTGCCGGACCGGTAAATGATACAGCATTTCCGAAAGTACAGTTTGCTAGCGATTCAAAGTTCGCTAATCGAATGAAGTAGTTTCATTTTGGTGGTCGAAATCTGGATGTCATACGTTTCGATTACGAGGTCTATTCATGTCAAGACACTTTGCTTTTTTTCGTTTTATTGCGTGCATCATTGCATTGTTGATAACCTCGACAGTCAGCGTCGGTCAAGAGACCGAAGGGGTAGTTGGGGAGTCAGAAGAGATCGAGACGGATCGAGATTCGTTCACTCCGGCCACCTCGACGGTCCAAAGTGGCAGATGGGTCCTTGAGTCCGCTTACTCATTCATTGACAACCGCAGAGTCTACGAAACGCACAGCCTTCCAGAGATCGTGCTTCGACATGGCATCAGCGAAATCATGGAATTGCGACTTGGTTGGAACTACGAAGTTGGAGGTGCTGGTAGTCCTGTTTCGGGCAATCTGCCCAGCGACGAGTCTGACGAGCCAATACTCGAAAGAGAGTCTCGAATGCTGTATGGAACCAAAATACTAGTAAGTGACCAGCGCGGCTTGCTTCCACAAAGTTCGTTTATCCTCCAAGGGCTAACGCCGACGTTTGGCGAAGTGACTGCAACGCAATTGTCGGCGTCGTATGCTTTTGGATGGACGCTTCCCAACAGATGGGCTTGGGACTTTGCAACGAGATATGGAACTGGCAATCTGGAGAAAGACAACTTCAATACGTGGTCTCCATCAACCGTAATTAAGGTTCCAGTTGGAGAGCGTTGGAAAATCCATGCAGAATACTTCGGCGTCTTCACCGATGGGCGAGCGAAAGAAACAACGCAACACTTTTTCAGCCCCGGGGCTCACTATCTCATCAACAAAAATTTGGAGATCGGCTCGCGGATAGGCTGGGGCCTGAATGACCAGTCCCCTAATTCGTTTGTGAATGTAGGATTCGGTTGGCAATACTGATGTGACGATAAAAAAATCTTCTGTATGTCTTGGCAACCAATAGGTGTACCGATCACCTTTTCAAGAGCGGAGGGAAGGGGACGCGAATTCGATGCTGTTCTGCATCGATTTGCAGTCGTATCAGACAGTTCAGGCTTGCAAGCGAGCCGACAACATTAATATCGATGGCTGCAGTGATGCCGTGTTCAACGTAATCAGCAGGTTCTTCGCGGATAACAACCAGCGATTAGTTACTGCACTTTAGGCAAAGCATTTGCTAGCAAGGAATAGTCGGGTGACAAACTGATATAGAAGAAAACCGGGGCTCTCGCCCATGCTTTAGAGGCTATCACACTTCTAACTCATAGGGAAAACCACGGATGGCTAAGCGTAAACAGTCGGACGGTAGTCCACAAGCCAAGCATAAGTCTGACCAGCAGAAGTCATAGTTTGACCAGCGATCGCGTCTGAATCAACCAAACCCAGAGCGGCGAAAAACAGCCGCTGCCAGAATTCCCTTGGTTGGCTCGATGGCCACGAGTGGCGGCTGCTTGGTTTGCCACAGCGGGCGTTCAAGACGATTGGAACACCTTCTACGATTGCTTGATTAGCATTGGACGCGACTCCAGATCGATCTCGTTGTCCTTGCTATTTATCGTCTTAAAGAAGTTCTATCCTGGGATCAACGGTCGATTGACTTTAGCGATTGATGATTCACCG
>JAYVSE010000358.1:0-11391 GCA_043775635.1 Planctomycetaceae bacterium
AACGCTGTCTCCTACCTTTTCCTCCCCCGTCTGAAAACCGAAGTTCAGGTCTAACACCCGCGAAGCGCACTCTGACAAAAATAGTAGGCGTGCTCTCCGCGCTCGCAGGTGTGACAGCCAAAGCGAGCTCGGAGAGCACTCCTACTATTTTGACACGGTGAACGACAGTGAGCATCATGTTCCAAAATCAACCGTCAAGCGGGCTTTACGCGCGGTCAGCGTCAACCAATATTACATCCACTCGACCGCAAGGAAAACGAGCTTCGCTTGTTCAGTCACCACCGCTTACCTCCGGTGTACGCAAGTGTTTATTACCAAAAAAGCCACTGGCCCGTTATTCTCTCCCGGCCTGTTGCCGCGTGAGGACGCTTTGGATGGTTCGTTGAAAAAACACTGGCTTCATATAGTGCAACGCATTGTTCATCAAAACAACGGTGTCGCATACCTTTTCCGCCACCCAAATACGAAAACCGAACCTGTCCCCAGCGAAGCTTCCGTATCCCAGCTCTGATCGGGATTGGAGAGTGGGACACGGAACACACGGACGACACGGAAATGAATTCAATCAGTCAAGTCGAGTTGAACATGCCTCGCAATTAAATCATTTCTTGCTCGCGTTTTCCTTAGGCAGCAGGCGTTTATGCCAAGAGTTGCGTGACCACTTTTGCTTGATCGGATGTTACTAGCGATAGATCTCGTGTGCCGCTGCGGAACTTCATCGCGGCTGGATCTAAACCGAAAAGATGCAACACCGTTGCTAAGTAATCGTGATGCGTGACGATACCTTCCACCGCATGGTGCGCAAAATCGTCTGTTTTTCCATGCACGTAGCCGCCGCGGATTCCGCCACCGGCGAGCCATTGGCTGAAGCCATAGGTGTTGTGGTCGCGACCGACTTTTTTCATCCCATCTTCGCCAGCCGGGATTTGGATAACGGGCAATCGCCCCATCTCGCCACCCCAATGAACCAGCGTCGAGTCTAGTAATCCGATGCGCTTTAAGTCCTTCACGAGCGCCGCCGCTGGCCTATCGATCTCGGCGCAACGGTCCGGTAACGCCGTCACAATGTTATCGTGATGGTCCCATGTCTGGCCATTATTGAAAATCTGCACAAACCGAACACCACGTTCGACCAGTCGTCGGGCAATCAAGCATCGTGTTGCATAGTCGCGAGTTTTATCATTATTGACGCCGTAGAGCTCTAGCGTCTCTTGCGTCTCGCTTGAAATATCGAAAGCCTCCTTCGCCGCTAATTGCATCTTTGCGGCAAGCTGGTAACTGGCGATACGAGCCTGCAAATCATCTTCTCCGGGGTGCTCGGCCAAGTGTTTGGCGTTGAATTGTGAGATCAATTCAAGCTGCTTGCGTTGCGGCTCACCAACCATGAACCGAGGTGGGTCCAAGTTTAAAATTCGTGGTTCGCGAGGGCGGACAACGGTGCCCTGATAAATCGAAGGTAAACCGCCGTTGTTCCAGTTTTCTCCGCCCATCAACGGCATTCCCGCTGGATGCGTTAGCGCCACATAAGCGGGCAATTCTTGCGACTCACAACCGAGACTTTTCAATAACCATGCGCCCAAAGTCGCACGTCCCCGAACGCCTTCGCCCGTGTTGAGTGCGAACATCGATGGTAGATGGTTATTGACGCCTGTATGCATCGAGCGAACCAAGGTAATATCGTCCGCAATTTCACTCATGTGCGGAATCAAATCGGACAGCTCCATCCCGCAGTTTCCACGAGGCTGAAACGTAGCGATTGACTTCATCAGTTTGCGGCTGGCTTGGGCTGCATTGTCGTACTGAAGATCGCCAGAAAAATCCTGTCCATCCCGTTTATCAAGCTCCGGTTTGGGATCGAACAAGTCGATCTGGCTGGGGCCACCAATCATGAACATGGAAATCATGGCTTGGGCCTTGGCTCGCCCCGGCGAAGGCTTTGCGATCAAATCGAAAGTCTGCGGCACAAGCTCTGGTTTTGCTAAGTTCGACGACTCGGCTGCGAACAAGCCGTCTTCTTTCAGTAGCAGCGACGCTGCGATTCCGCCAAGCCCAAACGCGGACATCTCAAACAGATGCCGACGCGAGCATAGTCCATGATTCATGACTTACTCCACATAAAGAAATTCGTTGGACGATAAAATCGCTTGGCAAAGGGTTGCGATCGCTCGCACGTCCGGTGCGTGCGGCCACTGCGTCACTGTTTTCTGCCATTCGACATCGGGATCAGCTCGAAACTGTGCCGCTTGTTCGTCGAGATACTTTTCAACGCTTTCAAACTCGGGCGCTGTTGGCGTCCGCCCCAGCAGCGTCAGGAACAAACGATTCACCTGAGATGCCCTATCCGGCAGCTCGCTGCCAAACATACGATCGGCAAGCTGATCAGCGAGTCCAATGACGAGTGAGTCGTTAAGCAACCAGAGCGATTGAGGTGTCACGGTCGAACAACGGCGCAAGTCGCAACTGGGAGTCATCGTCGGCAGATCGAAGGTCGCGAGCATGTTCAAGGGACGTGTTCGAGGTACTTCGACGAAGACGCTGCGCCGATACTTCTGAGCACCGACATCCTCAATACCTGCAAACAGACCATCGGCAATCTTTAGTTTCCCGATGATCGATTTACCTTCTTCGTCTTCGGCGACTGGTACCGACGGGCCCGCAACTTGCTTGTTCAGATGCCCACTCGCCATCAACATCGTGTCACGAAGTGTTTCCGCATCTAGCCGTCGCAAATTCGCTCTCGCGACGAGCCTATTTTCCGGATCAATCGCATCTTGCGCCGGCGTTCGAGTTGATTCTTGGCGATAAGTTCGCGACAAAACGATCATGCGGTGGAGCGGCTTTAAATGCCAATCGAGCTCGACCAATCGGCTGGCGAGCCAATCGAGCAGCTCTGGATGCGAGGGACGCTCACCAAACAAACCAAAGTCTGACGGCGTGTTCACCAATGCTTTGCCAAAATGATGCATCCAAAGTCGATTGACCGCAACTCGTGCCGTCAGTGGATGCGTGCCATCGGTGAGTTGCTTGGCATACGCGAGCCGTCGCCCGGTGGTTGAAACGGCTGGGTTATCCTCGACAATCGAAACCTGCGATCGACCTCGCGCGACAACGAACAGTTCACTGGGAGCGACCGCTTGCCGAGGCTGCTCGGGATCGCCTCGAAAAAACAGCGTGCTTGCGGGTGGCGTTTCTGGCGGCTCGACCAGTCCCATCACCATGCGTGTCGCTGGCTTGGTCGCTCGTAAACCTTCAATTTGTTTTGCTTCGGCTTCAAACGCACGAAACTCTTTAACCGAATATAACAACAGTTGATCGCGGATTTCCTCCTTCGACCGAATCATCGGAAACTGCTTAAGTAACGCTTGGTCTGCCTCCGATCGGTCGCCCTTGGCTTTCAACACAGCGGCTTGAACCGTCTCACGTTGGTCGTCAGGCAATTCGCTGATTAATTTGTCGAAGACTCTTGTTGCCGCAGCCAGTCGTCGTTCATTCAAGTCTTTCTCACGAGCGATCGCATCGGCTTCGATCGCTTCAGACGTTTTCCGATCCATGGTCGGCGTCATGTCGATCAGACGTTGTTCAGGAGTCTTCCATGCCTGTAGTGAAAACGCAGGATCAAAGATCGCCCGGTATCGGTAGTAGTCTTCGGCTGAAATCGGATCGTAACGATGGTCGTGACACTGAGCGCAACCGACCGTCAATCCTATCGTGGCCGAAGACACCACCTTAATACAATCTGCTACCGCTTGATTGCGATCAATGATGGTATTGTTTGTCGTCGTAACATCAGGGGCCATGCGCAACAACGCGGTGGCAGTCAACAACTCAACATGTCGCGGGTCGTCCGAATTCAGGGTACTGCCGACAAGTTCATCGCCAGCGATCTGTTCCAACAAAAATTGGTCGTAACCCTTATCGTCGTTATGAGACGCGATCACGTAGTCGCGGTAACGCCATGCATGCGGTCGCGGTTTATCCTGTCCCTCGTTGCCGTCGCTTTCTGCATATCCGGCGACGTCCAGCCAATGTCGCCCCCAACGCACTCCATAGTCTGGTGACGCCAGCATGCGATCAACGACTTGTTCGTAAGCGCTGATGGACTTGTCGGCGACGAATGCATCAACTTCCTCCGGCGTTGGCGGCAATCCGAGCAGGTCGAAACTCAATCGTCGAAGCAATGTTGGGCGATCTGCCTGTGGTGAGAACGGCAGCCCCACGGCATTAAGTTTGCTGGCAATAAAGCCATCGATCGGCGTCTCGATTTCGTAACCGAGCGGTGCCGGTACCAGCGGTTTCGAAACGGGTTGGAACGACCAGAACCCGAGTTCCTCGGGCGTAAATCTAGCATCCGCAACATTATCAGGTTCCGGTCGAGCGGTTTTGCATCCCTCATCAATCCAGCGACGAATGATTTCTTTGTCACGGTTCGAAAGCTTCTTTGCTCCTTCCGGCATTTCGTCGGATTCGATACGTCGCCACAACAGGCTATTGCTCGAATCGCCGGGAACAATTGCGGCACCTGATTCGCCACCTTTGGTCAGCAATCGGACCAACCGGACATCCAAGCCGCCGTGCAGTTCGGCTTCTTCACCATGACACTGAAAGCACATCGCTTTCATGATGGGCCGCACATCGGTTTCATAATGCAGTGGTCTATCCGGCAACGGCTTGGCGGTGCCTTGAGGGGCCGACGTGTTGAGCAATTCAGCCGCTGAAGTAAACGTCAGTGAGCCAAAGAAGATACCAATCGATAGAAATAGAATAATTCTAGGCATGACTGATGTTGTCTCTGCTGACTGCTGGAAAAACGTAGGATAGGCTTTTAGCCTGTCACAATAATATCGACAGGCTGAAAGCCTATCGTACGGTTCAAGTGCTTGCTTCTGCCGGTAGGACTTCGTTAAAGAATCGCAACCAATTTCCGCTCATGATCGCGACGACATCCGCTTCTGGGTAACCGCGATTTCTCAATAAGTCAGGCAAAATTCGTTGAACGTCGCTGAATCGATCTAGGTCTGCTGGCGTTTGTTCGTTTCCATAGCCACCATCCAAATCGGTGCCCAGGCCGACATTCCTCGCGTTACCCGCCATTTGACAAATAATATCAATGTTGTCGACAACGCGTGATATCGTGGCCTCGCGAGCGGACACGCCGCGAACGTAACCGGGCTGTAGCATGATAATGTCAAACGCCATTCCGATGACGCCATCGCGATCGATGATCGCTTGATACTGCGAGTCGCTAAACTGACGCTGCCAATTACAAATCTGCCGACTGTTTTGGTGGCTGGCGTGAATTCGCCCGGCAAATCGATCGAGGACTTGCAAAAACGCAACGTCGCTGAGGTGGGTCATATCGACCGTCATTCCAAGACGCTCAATGTGACCAAGTAGCTCAATCGCATCCACAGCCAACCCGACTTCCGTCCGCGTTCCACCACCGTATCGATTGGCCCCATAGTGTGTCAGTCCGATCGATCGTAAACCGTGCTCATGAAATTCACAAATGGTGTCAGGTGTCAGGATCGGGTCCGCACCCTCCATCGTGAATATAAAGCCGAGGGGCTCGGTAGCTCGGTTCGCTTCGTAAGCGGCTACGTGGCGGGTTAAACTCTCGCGCGTCTTGAGCATCCGCAACTGCCCGGCTTTTTGCATTGCGCGGTAGTAAGCCAAGTGAGCATGCGCCATCGCGTAGCAGGTTTCCGGTGTTGTCCATCCGAAATCATCGTTAATCGCTTTCTCTTGTCTGGCGAGCGCCGTGGTAAGACAAACACCAACTTCAGCGCGACGCAGTTCGGGGAAGCTGAGCGTACAATTTCCCCGTCCTGGTTGTGTCATCCCTGCGGCCCGTTCTTGCGCGCGGATGTCCTCAATGTCCTGACGCAAATCGCGATTCCAATCGACTCCATTGAGTGCCAAGTCGAGGTGAGCATCAAAGATTAACATCGCCTATAAAACTCCAAACTTTGCGTAGGCTTGCGTTGCCGACATACCGCTTGCGACCGCAGCACGAACTCGATTTTCCGCCTGTGACTTTTCCCATGCGGCTCGCACGACTGTAGACTCAATGTGCTGAGGAACCACGACCATTCCATCTTCATCCATCGCAACCAGGTCACCGGGCTGGATCACGATACCATCAAGCTCAATGGTCACATCGCAATTGATGACTCGCTGACGATTCTTGCTATCGTAAGGGGATTGACCGCGTGCGAATACCGGAAAGCCCATCTCTCGCATTTTTGTAACGTCGCGAACCATTCCATCGACTAGCACGCCAACACACCCGCGCACCGCAGCAGCGGTTGAAAGCAGTTCGCCCCAAATGCCCGATCTCGTCGAACCATTCGCGGCGCAAATGATGATGTCGCCGCGTTCGCATGAATCAATCGCCTCAAGCTCCGACTTGTATGGCTCGGGATCGTGATGTGCCATGTCCGCCCACAGAGTTGTCTTGGCGCGACCGATTACGAATCGGTCGCGCACAGTGATCGGGCGGATCGCTAATCTCGGCGACTGGCGATTCAAGCCCTCAGCATCCAATGCGTCGCAGAGCAACGGCACGGAAAGCGATTGGCACATCTGTTCCATCGTAAGAGTATTAGCGTTCATAGAAGACAATCAAACATCCACGGCTGAGCGGATAATCGCCCGCTGACTTTACACAAACCCTAACGTTCCGCTTGACGGAATGCAAGTTAGCGGCTTGACTATCTCGCGATTATACCATGGCAAACCGCGCATTGATGAAAGTTCCTGAATGATCCAGCCGCGATCCGAGGTCGATTCAATCGACGCGCCACCTCCACCGCGACCCCGGCCGCGTGTACTGGTCGCAGGCCTATTTCACGAGACCCATACCTTTCTCTCGCAATGCACCGCGTGGAACGCATTCACAGTACATCGCGGCCGCGAACTATTTTCCCTCACTGGCGATGCTTCACCGATGGGCGGCATGTTGCAATACGCCGCCGAGTGCGGTTGGGATGTGCTACCGACGATAGCCGCAGCGGCACTGCCGAGTGGAATGGTTGAGGATGATGCTTACCACCGTTTCCTCGACGAATTCACACAGCTCGCATCACGACATCTTAGCGACCGCGTCGATGGCATATTCTTGGTGTTACATGGGGCGCTGGCTTGTGAAAACCGCCAAGACGTTGAAGGCGATTTCCTTCGACACCTGAAAGCACTTGTGGGAGCCGCTGATGTTCCTGTGTACGGCGTATTCGACCTTCATGCGCATTTAACCGCTGCGATGATAGAGCATTCCGATTGCTTGATCGCCTATCGCGAGAACCCTCATTGGGATGCACGTGAATCAAGTATCCGCGCTGCGGGACTTCTAGATCTCGCCATGTCAACGCGACGTCGACCACGCCAATTCTTGCTGCGCCCTCCAATCGTCTGGCCTCCCACAGGAACTGCGTCTGCCGATGAGCCGATGCGATCTTTGTTGCAACTTGCGCGAGAGCTTGAAAGCAAGCATCCGGACTTTCTTGCAATCAACGTTGTTCCAGGGTTCGCATTTGGCGATACGCACGATACTGGACTCTGTTTTAGTGTCGCGACCCTGGGGGAAGAATCGACGGCACGCGAGGCTCTTGAACAATTATCGGCAGTGGCAATGAGCCTTGCTGCCGCTGGATGTCGTCAAGATACTGATGTCGATGAACTTTTAAACAAGCTCAAATCATTCCATTCCGGCGGCCTATGCGTGATCGCTGAACCTGCCGACAATATTGGCGGAGGAGCGCCAGGTGATGCGACAGGATTATTGCGAGCCCTTGTTCGCCACAACGTCAACAATGCAGCAGTGTGCATTTATGACCCCGAAGCCGTCCTAGAACTGGAGCACTGCCCTCCCGGTGAAACCGTAACGCTTTCGATCGGCGGCAAATCAACTCGTCTCGATCTCGGCCCATTGGAAGTGACGGGTACGCTGCTACGATTGTGCGATGGCCGTTTTGAATTGGAAGACAAACAAAGCCATCTTGCGTCTGCTGTTGGCGATCATTTCGATATGGGACGTTGCGCAATCATTGAAACGTCCGGAGTCACGATCTTGTTGACATCCCATCGCACACCACCGATGGACCTAGGCCAGTGGCGATCGGTTGGTTTGCCGCCGGAAAAATTTGCGGTCATCGGAGTCAAGGCGGCAGTCGCACATCGCCGCGCTTATGAACCCATTGCAACGACAATGGTCTCGGTCGATACGCCTGGCCCTTGCGGTTCCAACCTGTTCTTGCTCCCTTACAAAAACATTCGTCGACCGATCTTTCCGTTAGACTCACTGGAATCAGCGAAACGATCGGTGACTGGCTGAAATGCGGATTCGAATGCAACGCTGTGAAACCAAAAAGTAGGATGATTGAATGGCCCTGTGGTATGAAATTGCTAATGTCGAAGAAATTGCATCTCCAGCGGTGCTGGTTTATCCGCAGCGTATTGAAGAGAATATTCGTCGAATGATCGCGATCGCGGGTGATGCGTCTCGTTTGCGGCCCCATGTAAAGACGCACAAACTTCCGCAAGTCATCGCGATCAAACGCTCACTTGGAATCACCAAATTCAAGGCATCTACGATCGCCGAAGCAGAGATGACGGCGTCTGCGGGAGGCGAAGATGTGATGCTTGCGTACCCGATCGTGGGCCCGAATATCCGTCGTTTGGTGCGACTCATGCAGCAGTTCCCGGAAACACGATTCACCGCCCTCGTTGATGACGCATCAATGCTGGAAAAAATTTCGGCTGTCGCCCGTGAATCCGCTGTCACCGTCGAATTGTTCGTTGACCTGAACGTTGGGATGAACCGCACTGGCATCAGCATCGGCCCTGATGCGAAAGAACTTTATGCTCAACTTTGTCACTTACCGGGCGTTAAGGCGGCAGGACTACACGCGTACGATGGACATCTTCACGATCCCAATCATCCGTCGTTGATCGCTGCTTGCGAAAAGACGTTTGCCCCGGTCCGAGAGTTTTGTAGTGCGCTTCGCGCCGGAGGACTGGTTGTACCAACCATCGTGGCCGGTGGAACGCCAACATCGCCGCTCCTGCTTCGCGAAGACAACATTGAAGCCGGAGCCGGCACATCCGTGTTGTGGGATTTTGGCCAAGCAGAAACTTCGCCTGACCAGGAATTTTTGAATGCCGCCGTTTTGCTCGGACGAGTGATCAGCAAGCCGCTTGCCGATCGACTTTGCCTCGACGTCGGCCACAAAGCGGTTGCGTCCGAGATGGCTCCTCCACGCATCCGCTGGTTTGGCTTAGAGGACGCGATTCCCGTGATACATAGCGAAGAACATTTGGTCCTACAGAGCGAACGAGCGTTCCAATTCGTGGTTGGCCAAGTGCTTTACGGCATTCCACGGCATGTTTGTCCAACGATTGCCTTGCACAGCGAAGTGCAGTGTGTTCGCGATGGCCTCGCCATTGAATCGTGGCCAGTGGTCGCCAGAGCGAGGCGTCTGACGATCTGATCTGGATTAACGACATAGCAATTCAGAGTAGAACAATTGTCGCAATTGTTCTCCGAGCCATTGGGACAATGG
Source organism: Planctomycetaceae bacterium (assembly GCA_043775635.1). Classification (GTDB taxonomy): domain Bacteria; phylum Planctomycetota; class Planctomycetia; order Pirellulales; family Pirellulaceae; genus UBA6163. Next base: position 9,558 of record JAYVSE010000358.1, read on the forward strand.
CTCTACTTTCTGCCAAAGTCGGCAGGAATTTCGCCCCAGATCTTCGTTTCCCATTTCAGGATCGGGTTGGTCCACTCATGTTCCGCGAGCCATTTTTCGGCACGTGCGACAAGGTTGAACAAGCGGCGATTGTTACTCGATGGTGGCAGTGTTGTTTTGCACTTGCCCTGCTTGATCCAACTCATTGCGGTCCGTGAGTCCGAATAGACTGCTGTGTGTGGTTGCGTCTCGTGCAACAGAGCAACCGCATGCACGACCGCCAGAAACTCGCCGATGTTGACGGTACCTTCGGGATAAGGTCCCATATGGAACATGTTGATCCCGGATGAAAGGTCAACGCCTTGATACTCCAAAACGCCAGGGTTTCCTTGGCAGGCGGCGTCAACGCACCACGCCGTCATATCGACACCAAGGCCCGCTAGTTCGTCCGTGTCGATTACGGGCGTGGCTGATTTTTTGACCGCTGCCCCGCCTTTTCCCCAGTATTGGTAGGAACCTTGCTGGTATGCACTATTGGCTTTCGCGAGGGTGTCAAATGATTTGTACTTAGCGCTTGAATAACCGTTGATTTGAGCTTGGCAATCGACCCAAGATGAATAGACACCGGGTGTGCGTCCTTGCCAAACAACGTAAAACTTCGGTTTTTTCTGGACCACGCGATATTTTCTGGCTCAATGGTTAGGTGAGCGGCGGCTGGCAAACGAATTTTCGTGCACCTACTCAATGGCTGGCGATGGTACTCGTACTCGTAATTGTAAACAAGCGATCGAAAACGAGTACGGCTTTGCTGAGTCTTATAATGCCTTAACGACCCTCGGATCGACTTTCACGACAATCGCTTGCCCGGCAGTCACCTCAAGAACCGGTTCGGGGCGTCCCGCAAAGAATCGATCGACAGCCGTTCTTGCTCCCGGACAGGAGACAAAACCGTAGTCGTCAAACAACATGATGCCGCCAGGAGTCATGCGGTCGTAAAAGAATTCAAGCACGTCGGTTGTCGGTTGTCCAAGGTCCACGTCGATATGGACGAATCGGAATCGATGGCCCGCAGCAACGCTGAGCGTCTCTGGTAGCCATCCTTTGACAAGTTTGCAGAACGTGAATCGTGATAGCAGATTTCGCGCGATCGTCTCAGGCACGGCCAAGTCGCCTGCCTTCCAGTGCAGTCGTTGTTTCGCGTCGCGATCAACCTCTTGTGACTCGGGCAGTCCCTCAAATGAATCAAATCCAAAGTGCCCTTCATCAGCGGAATAAGTACCTGCCAACGTCTCGCAGATGATCGCGGAACCGACTCCCTTAAAAACGCCACACTCGGCAGAGCTGCCTGACAATCCGCGGACCGCCTTTAGCGTTGAGACCAAAGTAAATCGTCGATCCAAAATGCGAGTCTCGTCAGCGCCAGCAGATGGCACGCGATCTTGCTGCAAAAAATCGCGGTACGGGGCCGCCCAACTGCGATCCAGGAACCAGCTTACACGCGGGCTGTACGCGAACCGATTCTGTCGCTGGGCGATTTCTTCCAAGGGAACGTCTTGCCACAATCCAAAATGGCGTAGCACTCCTCTCACGACATGGCGGCGCATTTTCAACAGACTATTCATGGCAATACCCCCTATACTTCCGTGCTGTGCGGCAACGTGCCTCAAAGAATTCAATTTCAACCCGCGACACAAAGATTTCAAAAGCAACTTTTGCCAAAAATCGTACCGAAAGTAAACCGCAATTTGCTCAGTTTACGGGTGCATGACATGGTTTGCTAGGAAACTTTGGAATTGGTCTTGCGGCGGCGATGTCGGAATCCGTCGCATCGCTGCTGGCGGCGAGTCCAGAATGC
>JAYVSE010000359.1:0-8090 GCA_043775635.1 Planctomycetaceae bacterium
GCATCAGAAAACGTGGTGCTACTAACTTGAATCCAAAAAAATGGTGCCCAATCGCCAGTAGACAACGTCTAGCCTTTGCTAGTATTTCAACAGTCTCCCTGTGGAGAAGGGGGCCGGAATTAACATTACAAGCGACCATGAAATTTCACATACTTTACATTGTTTCGTCAAACCACCAATAAGGACAGGCCGTGCATGGACGCATCATTGCTGAAGGAATCGCCAATCGGATTTGTCATGACACCCAACGATGGGTTTGGCAATAATCCGCTTTGCCCCCATCCATCTCGACCGCTGCAGCGTGTTGGGCATCGCACCCGAACTGAATTGCAGCGTCAGGTTGCCGAAGCTTGCCCTGCGGTTCCGGGCGTTTACGGCATGCTTGATCGCGCTGGCGATTTGATCTATGTCGGCAAAAGCAAGTCACTGCGTCATCGCGTGATGAGCTACTTCACGCTCGCAAATAAAAAGGAAAAATCAGGGCACATCATTGAGGTGGCTAGGGCCGTTCAGTGGGAAACCCAACCAAGCGAGTTTGCGGCATTGCTTCGCGAGCAGCAATTGATTCGCCGGTTCCGTCCTCGCTGGAACGTCCAAGAGATGCCGCATCGTCAGCGTCCGGTCTACCTTTGCCTCGGACGCCCCCCGGCCCCTTATTTTTTCACCGCGACCACGCCGCCAACAGACCTCATTTCATGTGAGGGACCATTCTTTGGTGCAACGCGAATGAAGCGTGCCGTCGATTCGCTGAACCAGTTTTTTAAGCTGCGAGATTGCAGCCAGAAAACTCCATTTCATTTTGCTGATCAGTTGTCGTTGTTTCAACTGGAGCATCGGGCCGGATGCTTACGTTATGAAACCGGCAGTTGCCTTGGACCATGTGTAGGAGCATGCTCACGCGCGAGTTACGACGAACAAGTTATCGGCGCGCAGAGTTTTCTCGATGCGTTCAACGATGAACCGATCTCCACAACCCGGGATGCCATGGAAGCGGCGTCTGCGAATCGACAGTATGAATTAGCGGACCGACGTTTGCAGGACTTGAACGCGCTCGATTACTTGTACCGTAAGCTCGTTTATCTCGCTGAAGTTCGTCGCGCTTACAGCTTCGTATACCCAGTTCGCGGTTTTGATGGAAGCGACACATGGTATTTGATTCGGGCTGGTGAAGTGACTGACTCCATTGTTGCTCCCAAATGCGCGACAAGCTATTCTACAGCCCGTGATCGCCTCAAGACATGGAACTCGCAACTTCAGAATTCTTTCGATCACGGTACCGGACGTTATTCGCATACGCTGAATCTTGTCGCCTCATGGTTTCGCAAGAACAAGCCAGAATTGAGCGAAACGTTTGCCCCCGCGTCAGCCGCTAAAACCTACAAAACGTGGCTCAGTTCACGACACCGATTTGCCAGAGAATAGACGATGCTTTCGATTGATTCCGATGCCGCGCTCCAACGATTCCTTGATCTTGCGGCGATTCCTGGCCTCAGCGGTCAAGAACGCGCCGTGATGACGCGAATCATTGCAATGCTGACCGCTGCGGGAGTTGACCCGGCTCATTTCCAATTTGATGACGCCAATACGCGCAGCGGGATCGGTGGCGAGATCGGAAATTTGATCGTAAGAATTCCGGGAACGATTTCCGGTCCCACCACGATGCTGTCGGCTCATACGGACACCGTTCCCATCTGTGTCGGCAGCGAGCCGTTCGTTGATGGTGATCAAGTTCGCAGCCGCAATGCCAGTACGGGCTTGGGTGCAGATGATCGCTCTGGATGCGCTGCGATGGTCACCGCAGTGGTTGAGCTGTTGAAAAGCGGTCGGCCCTATGCACCGCTAATCTTGCTGTTTTGTGTTCAAGAAGAAATCGGACTTTACGGAGCGCGGTATCTCAATCGCGAGGTTCTCGGTCACGTTGACCGCGCGTTTAATTTTGATGGAGGCGCGGTCGAAAAACTCACTTGCGGTGCGATTGGCGGTGAGAAGATGACGATCACTGTTCATGGAATTCCAGCGCATGCCGGAGTCTCACCGCAGGCAGGTGCAAGTGCCATTGTGATGGCTGCCAATGCGATCTCGGCGCTGCATCAAACCGGCTGGCTTGGACGCATCGAAAAGCCTAGCAGCGGTGTTGGGACTGCAAACGTTGGTGTGATCAACGGTGGCGATGCGACGAACGTTGTGACTCCCCTGGTGACACTGCGCGCGGAAGCAAGAAGTCATGATGCAAATATGCGAAAGCGGATCGTGACGGAGATCGAAACGGCGTTTCAATCCGCAGCCGCTTCGTTGACCAATAACGCGGGATTGTCCGGACGGATCGAATTTGAAAGTCGCGTTGACTATGAATCATTTGCATTGCCAGATGACGATCCATCGATCATTGCCGGTGAAGCAGCAGTTCACGCGGTCGGTCGTTCACCTTATCGCAAAATTTCTGATGGTGGTCTGGATGCAAACTGGCTGTTTCGCCATGGCATACCCGCGGTCACGCTCGGATGCGGACAACACAATATCCATACGAGCGATGAGCGATTGATCATCGCCGATTATCTGGATTCATGCCGGATCGCGTTGCATCTGATCTCCTCAAGCACCGAGGTAAACGCATGAAACTCGATGATGAAGTTTGCCTCTGTTTTCATGTAACCAAGCGGAAGGTCCATCAGTACATTCGAGTGACGCGTCCCGCAGTGGCAAGCCAATTGAGCGAATGCTTCGGTGCGGGTACGGGCTGTGGCTGGTGTCGTCCCTACTTGGAACACATCTTTCGCGGTGAAGCGTCGCAGTCGGAAACACGGGATGACGATGAGTTGTCTGAGTTGCCAGGTTTGGCTGGGCTGACCGAGTTACCCGACGCAGCGCAGTACGCGCAGGCTCGCGGTGTCTATCGAGCGAGCAAAAAAACACCGAGTAGCGAACCGTGAATTTTTTGTCTCATGGCTTTCGCTATCTCGATCAACCGTACGTCGTCGCAGGCACGGCGGTACCCGATTGGTTGTCGATGGTGGACCGAAAAATTCGCACGCGATCAAAGAATGCATTGCCGCTAAGCCAAAGCAGCGACGCAGAGACCCGCGATATTGCGATTGGGATCATGCAACACCACAAGGATGATCTTTGGTTTCACTCCTCTCGACTATTTGCCGAAACAACGCTCCGTTTTGCGGTCGAGTTGCGAGACGCGCTACCTGGAGACGAAGGCTTTCGGCCTAGTTTCGTCGGCCATATTTTGATCGAGATTTTGATGGATTCTACGCTCATCGCTCGGGAGCCGACGCTGGCAGACCGCTATTACGACGTCATTCGCTCTGTTTCGGCTGAAAAAGTCCAGGAAATCGTCAACCTAGTCGCGAAGTCCAGCACGACCGGGCTGGCACCCGTGATCTTGCGATTTACTGACGCAAGGTTCTTGTACGACTACCTCGATGACGACAAACTCTTAATGCGGCTCAACCAGATCATGGTCCGGGTTGGACTGCCGCTGCTGCCCAGCGACCTGATACCCTGGCTAGGCAGCGCCCGTCGCCTCATCGCTTTGCGTTGTGACGCATTACTAACATCTCCTTGAAACCCACTCCAATTAGCTGATACGAGACTAAACATGAAATACGGAATGAACTTGTTACTGTGGTCCGGCGAAGTCAATGATTCGCTGTTCCCAGTGATCGAACAACTCAAGACGATTGGATATGACGGCGTCGAGATTCCGATTTTCAATTTGGATCTCGATTATGCGGCGATTGGTCGGCGGCTCGATGATCTTGGACTCCAGCGTACGGCGGTAACGATTCGATCGGAAGCCGACAATCCAATTTCACCCGATCCAGCCATTCGCCAGAAAGGGATTGATGCCAACAAACGAACGCTGGATGTCTGTGCTGCCGCAGGTGTGCAAACACTTTGCGGTCCCTATCATTCGGCGCTGGGTTTCTTTTCAGGTGCCGGACGAACGACCGACGAATGGGCTTGGGGTATCGAGAGCATGCGGGCAACGGCAGAACACGCCGGTCAGGTCGGAGTAAAGCTGGCTGTTGAATGCCTTAATCGCTTCGAATGCTACTTCCTAAATTCACACGCCGATGCAGCCGCGTTTGTTCGCGAAGTCGATCATCCCGCATGTGGAATGATGTACGACACGTTTCACTCCAACATCGAAGAAAAAAATCTTCGCAAGGCACTGCGGGCCGGCGGCGACAAGCTGATTCACATTCATATCAGCGAGAACGACCGCAGTACGCCGGGTGACGGTGGTGTGCGTTGGGGCAGAACGTTCGACACGATCAAGGACATCAAGTACGACGGCTGGTTAGTGATCGAAGCCTTTGGGCTAGCGCTGCCAGAGATTGCTGCGGCGACAAAGATTTGGCGACGCATGTTTAAGGACGAAATCACGCTCGCCACTGAAGGACTAACATTCATGCGTCAACAAATGGGCAAGCGAAAGTAAACCAAGCAATCATGACACCTGCCGAATTTACCGAACAGCAAATCCAACGGTATCGCCGAATGACTGGCGAGGACAACGGCTGAGTTCGTTGCTCTTCTTGTTATTTTCGTTGGTGATTACGCTGCTAAGATTGCACTTCAGTTGGAGTAGCCTGATCGCTTTCAGCCGATCGATGGCGGCGAACTGCCCTTCCGCTATCAAGCGGGTCAATACCTCAACATTCAGGCATAAGCGAGAATTGATTTGCAGGTTTTTGGTATCGGCTGGGCACGGACTATATTTCCGCTTCGCACTCGGCACAAAATTCGTGCGTCATGTAGTTCTGAGTAAAACCTGTGGCGACCAAGTTCGGATGTACATGCGCGCGGGGAAGAATTTCTTCGATCAGTAATCGATAAGCTTGCTTGGCGGTGTAATGCTCGCACATATGGAACGCGACGCCGCGCATCGCCATTTCGCTCAGCAGCAATTGCAGCACACGCCAAGCTTGTTCCTCATCTGCGACTTGTGCCGGCGTGGGCAATTGCAGCGACTCCTGAAACAACCACGTCAGCGGCTCGTCCTTGACGCCATCGACCACTTCGTCCCATTGCTCATACATCGCCTTTGTCTCAGGGGAAATGCCTGGGATCACTTCCTCCCAATCTCTTGGCTTCGCTTGCTCGGGTCTGCTGTCGCATGGCACCCCATCATCAACATCATCAACTGCGGCTGATTGGCGAATCTGTTCGTCAAAATCATCGGGGAACAGTCCATACGCCCCGTCATTGATCTCCATCCCTGGGATAGAAATCGCACCTGCTTCATCGGCTGGTGGTTCTGTATCTGGTTCTGGATCTGGATCTGCGAGCTCGTCATAGGAACCTTCGTACTCGATTTTTGGGTTCACGAGTTCCAACTTGACGCAGCCATTTTGGCCGAACCATTGAAGCCTTAGACAAGGCAGCTCTGCTTCCGGTGGATCCATGCCAGCCATTTTATGGTCCAGGAACTCAGCGGCTGAAACAAGGGGAATGCGAGCCATCTGAAGTGACGAATCGCCGACAACACCAACCTGTCGCATGATAAATTTGTCACTCACGAAGCGTTCAACCAGGGCCGCATCAAGTCGTGGTACTTCGAACCGGAAATTGCGTCTTGCCAAGTCGCCTTGAAGATTTCCCGTGAGTTCTAAGAGCAGCAGAAGGTCTTGTGGCTCTCGTGCTTCGCCGTTGATAACTGCGGCCGGGTCAAGTTCCATCCAGCCGCTGACCGTGTTCCGCTTCGAATTACGAATTTCTCCCCGCAGAACCGACTCACCGATACGAAGTGCCATTGGGATTGCCATTTGGATTACTTGGGGTAGCTGAGAATAGTCGAGTAGCGGTGAACAGTGGGATAGGCTTCCAGCTTGTCATTTTCCATACGACAGGCTGGAAGCCTATCCCACTCATTGATCGAGCGATCCTTACTTGGCCCGTTTGTCGTCATCCTCCATTTCGCGTATGTAGGCGCGAAGCCGCTCCAGCTCGTCGGTGGTCTGCTTGTATTTCAACATTGTCTCGACTCGCTTTAGCAGCGCGATTTTGTTGATCGGTTTGCTCAAGTAATCATCAGTGCCCGCCTCGACGGCGCGCTCGATATCCCCAAGCTCATTGAGCGCCGTGACCATCAAGACCATCACCCGGCGAAGCGCCGGGTCGTCTTTGATCTTTCGACAAACTTCGAAACCGCTGAGCTTAGGCATCATCACGTCCAGCAGAACTAAGTCTGGATTGAACGAAAGAACCTTATCGATGGTGTCTTTACCGTCGACAGCGGTTTCGATTTCGCAATCGAAATTGACAAGGTACGCTTCGAGTAACTCTCTGTTCGCCGCATTGTCGTCGGCAATCAAGATGCGATGTTCGGCCATGGAAATTCGATCAACAGTACAAGATGAAGTGATACAAGAAAAACTTTTGGTGCAAAGCCCTACGTGGTACGCTCGGCAGGCACTGGAAAATGCTCACACAGCTCGCGAATCTCTCCCGCGATGCGAGACAAAACGGTTTGGTCATCGCAATGCCTCAATGCTTGATAGATCCAACTGCCGACGCGGTGCATTTCATCAATGCCCATACCGCGTGTCGTCAAGGCCGGTGTACCGATGCGAACGCCTGAAGGGTCCATCGGCTTCCGCGTGTCGAACGGGATCATGTTCATATTGACCGTAATGCCGCAGTGCTCCAGCGTTGCTTCGGCTTTCTTTCCGCCCAGATTGACCGCTGTCACGTCGACAAGCATTAAGTGATTGTCGGTGCCGCCGCTGACAAGTCTTAACCCTTTGGACATCAGCGTCTCGGCCAGAGCCTTGGCATTAGCGACGACGTGTCGGCCATATTGCTTAAAATCATCGGTCAACGCCTCGGCAAAACAAACCGCTTTGCCGGCGACAATATGCATCAACGGACCGCCCTGAATTCCCGGAAAAACGCTACGGTTGATGTCTTTCAAATATTCTGCTCGGCACATGATCAAGCCGCTTCGAGGTCCGCGCAACGTCTTGTGAGTTGTCGTCGTCACATAATCTGCGTGCGGCACGGGGCTGTTGTGAACTCCGGCAGCGACAAGACCAGCATAGTGCGCCATGTCGACCAACAGCTTTGCACCGCATTCCTTCGCAATCTCCGCAAAACGGTCATGAGGAATCTCGCGTGGATACGCACTTGCTCCGGCGACGATCAACTTTGGACGATGCTCGCGAGCCAGACTGGCAATCTGGTCGAAGTCCAAGCGATGATTGACCTTATCAACGCCATAGCTGATGAAATGGTAGAGCTGACCACTGATGTTCAGTTTCATTCCGTGCGTCAAGTGACCGCCTTGTGCAAGATCAAGCCCCAGCACCGTATCGCCTGGTTTGAGGCAAGAGAGATAAACAGCGGTGTTGGCCTGCGAACCGCTGTGCGGCTGCACGTTTGCCGCTTCCGCACCGAAGAGCTGCAAGGCGCGATCGATCGCCAATTGCTCGACAACGTCGACGAATTGGCAACCGCCATAATATCTGCGACCGGGATAACCCTCGGCATATTTGTTGGTCAGCACACTTCCTGCGGCCTGCATGATCGCGAGGCTGGTGTAGTTTTCGCTCGCGATCATCTCCAGCCCCTCTTGTTGTCGGCGGGCCTCGGCTGTGATTGCCTTCCAAATCGCAGGATCTTGTTGCTCAAGCGGTGTCATGTGTCGGTTCGTCGTAGTGGCGTCAGAGAGAGATGTATTGTAAATGTTTCGGTGGCGGCGCAATTGTCGACCGGGAGAAGAAAACCGTCAATGAGAACGCCGCGCCACTTGAAAATTAGATGCGACCGCAAATCGCCTTCGGTAGCCTAGGAGTCCAGCTCGAATCTGAGTGAGCCGTAGGCGCAAGCCCAATGCCACTTACTTTACTTTCCTTGGTGGATTCTAGCAGAGTTGGTATTGCGTTAGGCTGACGGCGACTGAGCCTCCCCCCTTATTTCGCAATCGGACGGAATCGATGCTACTTTCTGCTGCCATTGAAGAAAAACCTGCAATTTCCCGTACCGAATTGGCTCACGCGATCGGCTCGCTGCGAGAATTATTCGACGACGGACTGGTTGATCGGCTTCAGCCCACTGGACCAGCGTCAATCTACACC
>JAYVSE010000360.1:0-46666 GCA_043775635.1 Planctomycetaceae bacterium
AGCCAGAACCGAATGATCCGCTGGGCGAGCCAGCGGGATTTATTCAATCAGGATAGTTGTATTCCAAAACAATGCCCCGCTTCGTTGCTGGGGCAGAACTTTTTGTGTAGTGGTATTCGCCATAATTCCCAACGTTTTAGTGTGCTGAGGATTTCTGGCGAATCCCACTACGATCAAATCCCAGCATTGAAGCGGGGCATTGTTCCGAAACAGGCTCGCGGTAACGAAGCGTCAAGGTTTTTTCCACCGTTGCGAATTGCCGTATCGTTGCATTCGGAACCGATTTTTGGCCGGAGTGTGATCGTTTGGGCTTAGACCCTTTTCTAGTTTGGCCAGGAGTCGTTAGCGTGTGTCCTAATCAACGCAGTTCACTTTTGGGCTTCTAGGAACTTATGGTCAGCAACGAAAATTATCAGGCTCCGTTCGATATCGATTCCGAGCCGATTGAATCCGATTGGGAAGATGCGCAGCAAGCCTGGATCGAAGGCGAATTGCCTGATGTAGAGGCGGATGATGCAGCCTTAAGCAGCCCCTTCGTTGGTCGTTGGAACGAATTGGTCAGTCGTACGAATTGGGAAAAGGGACACATTATCAGCCAATGGCGACAAACGTTGATTGATTCGGGTGTGCCGTCGACAGACTATTCCGATGAAGCTTGGGCGCGTCAGGTTGGTGGCGTAACGGCACCCCATGTCGGTCGCTTGCGTCGAGTTTACGATCGATTCGGTGCAACCTGCGAAAGCTATCCCGCATTGTCTTGGACACACTTCCTGACCGCAATGGATTGGGATGATGCACCGCTGTGGCTGCAAGGGGCTAGTGATGGCGGGTGGAGTGTGTCAGCGCTACGCAAGCAGCGATCAGAGACACTTGGCCTTGATTTTGATGAATCCGGGATCGTCACCAGCGACATCGACGAAGATTTTGTAAATCACGAGGGTCGCCATAAAGACGCACCGTCGTTTACCCAGCCTGGCCAAGGTGGTGGATCATCCAAGAAGTATGACGAAGAAGCCAATGGTGTTTCGTCCGGTCCGATCAGCGAAGGCGCTGACTTCGGTGACGAAGAATCGCTCAACCGCATGCAGACGGCAACCGCGTCCACGGGCGCTGAATCTGCCATGGACGAGCCCCCGACGGGAACATTAGTGCAACCGTTCGCCGGGCTACCTGCGTTGCCAGGCGACCTCGCTGAGGCGATCGAGTTGCTCAAACTTTCGATCGTGCGCCACAAGGCAACGGGTTGGCAAGATGTCGAAGTCGATACCGTACGCGCCTATATGTCAGCATTCTTGATTCTGATCGACGCCAGAAGTCGCTAGCCGTTTGGTCAATGACCGACTGCATTATTTGACAAGCACAGGAGCAAGCGAATCGCGGACAGCAACCAACGTCGCCACGATCTCGCTTGCTTCGCATCCAGTCGCCGTGATATGGCCCATCTTGCGTCCGACGGCGGCTTGACGCTTGTCGTATAAATGCAGATGCAGTCCTGGAGACGCGAGCACGACGCGCCAGTCTGGCTCACCTTCATTCCATAGCTCTCCCATCAAGTTGACCATCGCTGCCGCCGGTACTCGCAATGACGTGTCGCCTAGCGGCAACCCGCAAACGACACGGACCTGTTGTTCAAACTGACTGGTGTGGCAGGCTTCAATTGACATGTGTCCCGAGTTATGAGGGCGGGGGGCAACTTCATTGATCATCAACCGGCCAGCGAGATCCTGAAACATCTCAACACACATTAAGCCGACAAGCGAAAGCACTTCCGCTGCCGCGATGGCGAGCTTGGTTGCGCTGGTCTCTGTTTCCGCCGTGACTCGCGAAGGGCAGAACGAAATATCCAAAATGTGATTGCGGTGCTGATTCTCAAAGGCAGGGTAAGCAACGCATTGTCTGTCATGGGACCGCGCCACAATCACGGAGAGTTCACGTTGATGGGTAATCCAGGCCTCGGCGATCATGGGCCGATCGATGATTATTTGTTTGAGGTTGCTCGGGGAAGCGTCGTCAATCTTCCATTGCCCTTTGCCGTCGTAACCATCGCGCGCCGTTTTCAAGACGATCGGCAATCCAAGTTCGTGGATCGCTGATTGTAAATCGTCATGGTTATTGACAACGCGAAAGGGCGTGACCGCAAGTCCCGCCTCGGCAAATGCCTGCTTTTCCAATCGACGATCTTGGGAAATGCGAAGTACTTCGGGAGCCGGATAAATCGCGACCTGGGAGGCGAGGTAAGAAACCGCGTCGACCGGCAAATTTTCAAACTCTAAAGTCACGACATCGCACTGAGCCGCAAACTCATCGAGTTGTTCACGATCGGTCAATTCACCCACAATCGTTTGATGGGAAACGGCCGCCGCAGGACAATCAGCTCGATCCGAAAACACAATCACACGATACCCAAGCTGTGCAGCCGCGATCGCGAACATGCGACCAAGCTGGCCACCGCCGAGCATGCCGATCGTGCCTCCTGGGGGCACAAAATGTAACGAAACTGGACTTCTCATAGTTCTGCCGTCGCAAGTACATCATCGCTTTGTTGTCGCACGAACGCTTGAAGTCGCTCACGCAACGGTAAATCATGGATGGCAAGTATCCTGGCGGCGAAGACGGCTGCATTCTTTGCCCCCGCAGGGCCGATCGCCATCGTCGCCACCGGGACGCCACCCGGCATTTGAACCATTGAAAGCAACGAATCAAGTCCTTGTAGCGCGCGGCTTTGAATCGGTACGCCAATCACGGGCAAAATGGTTTCGCTCGCAACCATCCCAGGCAAATGGGCGGCTCCGCCAGCGCCAGCAATAATGATTTTCAGCCCACGATGGGACGCCGAGGATGCGTATTGCATCATTTGCAATGGCGTACGGTGAGCGGAAACGACCCGCCGCTCGTGAGGGATCCCAAGTAAATCCAGAATTTCGGATGCTGACCTCATCGTTTCCCAGTCGTTTCGACTGCCCATGATGACCCCTACAATGGGTGGCTCATGAACGTTTGGCGTTGGTGGCGTCGTCGGCATTTTGATTTCGCAAAGTGAGGAAGTCGAAGGTTCGCGATTCTAACGGAAAACAAGCCGGTCCTTACAGGGTGCTACAACCGTTACCTAACGCCAAAATGGCCATCGATCTAGCCATATAATGTCGCAGATTTGGCGACCGACGGCTGAACTTCCCAAAAAACGAACTAGCTTTGAGTGTTCTGGGATGCGGCAGACGACGCAACCAACCGCTCAAGAGCATCCCCCCGTGCGAGGCGGGGTCGATTTTTCGGAATCGGCCTCGCCTTTTTTCGTTTCGCCACCTGACCCTGTTGCACTTCCCGTGTCGATCAGCGTTAATCGCTACGTGACGATCAGTAACCTCACCGATTGTTTTGCAGATTCGTTCCTGCCCGCTCCGTTATTAGCTCCCCATGGCAACTCGTCGCCGCGCCCGTGAAATCGTCCTTCAGCTTCTTTACGAAGATGATATTAATCCTGGCCGCAGCGCTGAACGAACGCAAGCGTTTTTGCGTTCGCGGATGCAAGGACGCAAAGGCCTGATTGAGTTTGCTGCGGTACTGCTTCGGGGCACCCTTGAAAATCGCGACGCCATCGACGTACGGATTTCAAAATTAGCTGCCAACTGGTCACTTTCACGAATGGCCGTGACCGACCGAAACGTACTGCGACTCGGTGGTTATGAAATCCTCTACGGCGATACACCCGGTCGCGTGGCTGTCAATGAAGCGGTAGTGCTTGCCAAGCGATACGGAAACAAGGACAGTCCTCGTTTTGTAAACGGCATTCTCGATAAGTTGATGAACGCCAAGTAAAAGGATTCGAATTTTTTGGAAAGCGTCGCATGTCAACGGTCCCCAAGCACTACATCACTCCTGATGAGTATCTGCATCGCGAGAGAAAGGCCGCGTTTCGGTCCGAGTACTTTCATGGCGAGATGTTCGCCATGGCAGGTGCTTCAGCCAATCACAACTTGATTGTCGGCAATTGCATACAGACTCTCGGTCAGCAGCTCAAGAAAAAGCCTTGCCGAGTCTATCCGAGCGACTTGAAGCTACGAATCGCAGCGACTGGGCTCTACACCTACCCGGATCTGTCGGTGGTGTGCGGCGAAACTCAGCTCGAGTCAGATGCGGGCGATGTGCTGCTGAACCCCGTGGTGCTCGTCGAAGTTCTCTCGGATTCCACCGAGGCGTACGACCGTGGAAAGAAGTTCGAACATTACCGAACGATTCCTAGCTTGAAACACTACGTCTTGATTGCCCAAGATCGACACTCGATCGATTGCTTCACGCACTCCGCCGACAGCAGTTGGAATTTGACAAGTTGTCAAGGACTGGAGGGGAAGATCCTGTTAGACGCAATCGACAGCGAATTGCTCGGAGCCGAAGTCTACGACAAGGTCGTTTTTGCAATTTAGGTCGCGGAAAAGGTGTGCGACATCGTTGTTTTAAAGGGGTGTAACCGGCGATCCGCCAGTCAAAAGCGACGCGTTTTGCGGTGTTATTGAATTTAGGCGACACTGAATCGTTGCTTAATTCCACGTTATATGGACCATGGTCATCAACCACTCCCTACGACAGGAAGATTTGACGACAGGAAAATTAACAAACCGCAATTCTTAATTTTCCTGTCGTAAAATTTTCCTGTCGTCCCTGGCATCAATGGGCATCACGAACTCGATAACTCGATAGGGTTTAACCGGCGATTTAGGCGACAATGAATGGTTGTATAATTCCACGTTATAAGGACCAAGGCCATCAAGAATTTAGGATCGCGAATTTGGGAGATCAGGAATGCTTGCAAATAGCCGGTCTGGCACACTGGGAAGCGATTCGCAAGCCAGCGCACTCAGCCTAAGTTGCCAGCGGATCGCCGGTTACACCCGTTTTAAAGAACAGGTGGTAGCACGAAAAAAAGCCCAGGAAAGCGGTTTAATTTTTCACGCGTGGCCACACGTAGGCAGGCGTCGTTGTTTTTTGCGAACAACGCAAAATTGCATTGTAACGCACTTTTTCAATGAATATGCAACGAAGTGCATGGCACCAAACGCCACACTCGAAAATTGCTGACAGGTCGTGGGTACGGGCTGCCTTCTAATTACGGACAGGCGATTTGATCCCATTTCTCTGACGCAAGGTGTTGCAATATGCTAACTGAAACTCACGCAGAAACCTCCTCGATCGTGACAAAAATACCTTTGGTTTCGGCACAGAATCGACAACAGATTCTCGCCATTGAACAAAAACCCATCTCGATGTCGAAGGGCCAGATGTCGAAGGGTCAGGTTGATTCGATTGCCGTCGACAAACCGAAGGTTTGCCCTCACCATTTTGTTCGGTGCGATTTGACCATCTACTTATTTGCAGTGATTGGATTTGTCACCTGCGGATTAGTCTTGGGAATGTTGGTTCAACGACCGCACGTCGTGTCAGCGGCGATTGGCTACGGTGCGGGAGCCGCATTTACGGTGTGGGTGGCACGATTGAGCCTGAATCAACGGGAAAATGCGGTGGGAAAGTACAATCACGAATGAACCAACCACAAATAGAACTTTCTGAAGAAACGCTTCGTCGATTTGTGTTGGGATTGCTGGATGAGTTCGAAGCAATGCAAGTATCAGAATTACTGGAAAAAAATCCCGCTGCCGCAGCTCGGGCGGCGGCCATTCCCCCCGATTCGTTTCTGGATAAAATGGTGGACGCGGCGCGTGATACACGTGCCTTGACGACGGAATCAACGTCGGTAGATAGGATTTCGTCCGCGACGAGCCGCCCAACCACCGCCCAACCACCGCCCAACCACCGCCCAACCACCGCCAAAGAGCCGATGAACCAGCCCAGCGCCGAAAGCACGATCCCTAATCTTCATCCTGAATTGGCGGCACTTCAACAGTACCGGTTTATAAAACCGCTCGGTGCTGGAGGAATGGGCCTTGTTTACTTGGCCGAAAACTTACACATGGGTCGGCGCGAGGAAGCGTTGAAGATTCTGAACGACTCCCAAATGCGTCAAAGGGGATCGCGAGAACGATTTGATCAGGAAATTTCGGTCGCCGCTCAGCTTCATCATCCCAACATCGTTATCTCTTATAATTCGATACGGCTTTCGTCAATCACCGTCTTTGTCATGCAATATGCCAAAGGGCAAGACCTCGACGAATATGTACGGTCCAAAGGTGCGATGTGCATTGCCGATGCTTGTGACGTGATTCGTCAAGCGGCCGCAGGGTTGCAGTATGCAATGGAAATGAAAACGATCCATCGCGATATCAAACCAGGGAACCTAGTGCGAACAGAAGTCGGTGCCGAAAACGTTGTAAAGATCCTAGACTTCGGTTTAGCCAAAGCGCAAATGGAAACAGGGTCTAATGCGGGGTTAACGTCGACAGGAACAGGCATGGGGACGCCGCATTACATGGCTCCAGAACAATTCCGCAGCGCAGCGACGGTTGATATCCGTGCCGATATTTATTCATTGGGTTGTACGCTCTATTTTTTGCTAACTGGTAAGCCCCCGTTTTCCGGTACGGTATACGAAGTCTATGATGCAATCCAGTCCCAACAGGCGATTTCACTGAGCGCGGTGCGAGCCGATGTGCCCGATGCATTAGCGGCGGTCGTTGCGAAGATGATGGCAAAGGAGCCATCGAAACGATATCAGCGTCCCGATGAAATAGCCGCTGCCTTAACTCCGTTCCTGGGACTCAAAGGACCAGCTCCCGCGAACATCGCAAGCGATAACGCAGGCTTTGCAACCACCGTCAGCGTTCCACCGGTACGACAAGACACACAGATAGAGCCGGAACCCCAATCAACGCCACCGGTTGAAAATACTCCGCCTGCTGATCACGTGGCGCAATTAGAATCGTTCGCGCAACTTGCCCCGGTTGCACGGCAAACGACTGCGTCTCTGAAAGTTCAACCGATTGTTCAGACAGCATCATTGTTTAAAGAGCCGATTTCCTGGAGAAAATTCGTCGGCGCCGGCTTGGTGGCGTGTGCTCTATTGGGATTCATTGCCGCTGCGGTGATTCTGTCGATCCGTACGCAAAATGGCACGATCGTATTCCAGAAATTGCCCGAGGATGCCGAAGTCACCGTCGACGGCGAAACCGTGACGGTAAAGTGGGACGGTAACCGGGAAAGTGCAACCGTAGCCGTCAAGGCTGGCTCGCACAACGTGGAGGTACGGCGAGACGGAATCAAAGTCGAAGGAACCACTGTCACCGTCTCCTCTGGTGAAACGACGCGATTAGTCGTTCGTGCGGAGCCTCCTAAACGTCCTCTATCAGAACCGAAGTCACCAGCAATGACGCCGACGGTTCCCCCCATCGTCCCGACACCTTCCCAACGTCCGGTGCTTGCGAATACCTACACGAGTCCATTCACTGGAATGGAATTCGTCTTAGTCTCGAAAGCGACCTTCACCATGGGATCGCCGGAGGGTGAACCGGAACGTCAAACTGATGAAGCGCAGCATCAGGTGACGCTGAGTCAAGATTTTTTCCTGGGTAAATATGAAGTGACGCAAGAAGAATTCGAGAAACTCATGGATTTCAATCCGAGTAACTTAAAAGGATCGCGACTGCCGGTCGAAACTGTCAGTTGGTATGACGCGGTTTGGTTTTGCAATCAAATGAGCGATCGCGATGGTCGCACGCCCTACTACTCGATAACGGGAGTCGTGAAGAAAGAACAGAGTATTTCGGAGGCGAACGTGACGATTCAACGTGGCGCAAACGGTTACCGCTTGCCGACCGAAGCGGAATGGGAATATGCCTGCCGCGCGGGAGAAAAGACATCAACGCCGTTCAGTTTTGGCGCGAACATCACGCCGGAGCAAGTCAACTACAACGGAAACTTGCCTTACAATAATACGGACAAAGGTATCTATCGGGAAAAGACAGTTGAGGTGGACGCATTTAGCGGAAATCGATTTGGATTATACCAAATGCACGGAAACGTTTGGGAGTGGTGTTACGACTATTATGGGAACTACCCAAGTGGCAATGTGACGGATCCAATCGGGCCGACTACAGGCTCGTACCGCGTGTTTCGCGGCGGTGGCTGGTACGACCTCGCGAGGTACTGCCGGTCGGCGGACCGTAGCGACTACACGCCGGACTACCGGCGCCTCAGCGTGGGTTTCCGCGTAGCCGTAGGTCGATAAGCTGAGCGACCAAGCAAGAGAGCGGAGCCGAGAGCGAAGGCACGTAGGAACAAAGGTGGTAGCCGGAGTGACGAAGAGGCCGTAGCGAAAGGCGTAGCGACCGTTTTGAACCACGAAGTACACGAAGAGCACGAAGATGAAATTCGACGACTTTTCAAATCGAGCAATCTGCTTTGCTATTGATGAAGTTCCACGCGACCTAGCTGAAAGGATTTGTCAGTTAATTCCTTCTTTGCTTTCCTTCGTGCTCTTCGCGTCCTTCGTGGTGACATGTTCGCCGCCATGAAACATCGTAGAACAGTTTTCCCAACTGTTCCGGAACAATTGAGACAATTGTTCTACAATGGAGTTGCTGTCAAATGCCTTACGAAGCGACGCTCAAGCGTCTTCCTCCAAGATCCCACGTGCTTCGAGACGAGCGCGCCTGAGGATGCGTGACTTGGCCAACATGATCGCGTTCGGTGAAAGAGATAAGTCGGCTGCGACTTTGGCCAATGGTTCGTTGCTCAACGCATAACGCTGAAATGCCTGCCAAGTCTTCGACTCAAACTCATGGCTGATAATCTCCAGAATATGGCGCATTACGAGTCGATCATGTTCGAGATCCCATCGACTTGCAGCCTCGCTGTTCGGATCGGCAAGCTCGTCGACGCTTTGTCCCAGCGCAGACGCAAGTCCGAGCGTATGCGGCGCACGCCGAAGGTCGCGAGCCGCAGTCCGCAAACGGTTGACGATCACATTTCGCAGCCATGCACGAAACGAACCTTTGCGTTCACGCTGAAACACCGCCAACTCGCGCATCAATACCAGCGAGATTTCCTGCGTAATATCGTCGGCCTGATCCCTGAGATCGGGATAGGTCGCAACATGTTTCAAAATCAGCGGACGGTATACTTTAAGCAATCGCTGCCAGTCCGCATCGTCGCCACCGAGTGCAAGCCGCTCCAGCAAACTATCAGACGTCGTATCGGTCATAGGCGCACGGTTATCGAATGATGAAAGTGAAACAACGACCATTAAAGAACCGCAAACCACATTTCGACTCTTCCGATGGGACTCGTAAGACTTCTCGACGGTGCATTTTAGCCTAAAAATCGAGCCACGGCTGCCATTTGGAGAATTGCATGCAACAAAGATGATGCGATGCGGCTGGCCAGCAATCACACCAAAAAGATGCCCGAAATCACTTTCGAACTCGCACCATAGTGCAGCGTTGAACGATTGGGACAATCGTTCAACGCTGCATCAAATACCAGTACAGCCCGACCAATGATTTTGCATCACGAATCTGGCTCGATTGAATCAGCGTTTTAATCTCATCGCGAGTCACGATTCGGTTCTCAATTTGCTCCGTCGCTTCACGCTCTGGATCGCCAGCTTCTAGTTCCGTTGCGGCATACAAATGCATCAGCTCATCACAAATGCCGGGACATGAGTAAAACTCGTGGACCTTGGTCAATTGCCTCGTTCGATATCCTGTTTCCTCCATCAGTTCTCGCGCTGCGGTTTCCAACGGCGGTTCACCGATTTCGATGGTTCCCGCCGGTAATTCAAGAAGCGTTTGATCGACCGTCCGGCGATAGTTTTCAATCATCACCACGCGACCATCCGCGAGAATCGGCACCAGCACCACGGCGCCTGGATGTCGCACGACTTCCCGCATGACGGTATTGCCATGCTTGTCGACCATCGTCATCGCATTGACTGTAAACCGTGCGGCCCGAAGCAATACGGGTTCATTCATGGGTTGATTATCTCACCTCTGTGGACCTGCTATTACCATTCAAGATAATCACCCTACCAACATCAACTCTGCTTTGTCGATTGGGCTTCGTTGCGGATTGCGAAGAAGCAATGACATCGGCCATCCCGCAAGGAATCCCGCTGGGCAAGCCAGCGGGATTTATTCACTCAGGATGGGGGAGAGGTGGCAAGAAAAAACGCCATCACCCATGCAAAACCCACAAGCACGATCGCTCCGAATCCTGCCAACCGTTGCACGGTACGCATCGAAAGCCAGCGTCCCGAAATTTGACATCCAATCCATCCGATCAACAGTCCCGCCAGAAAGCCCGTCACATGCGCGATGACGTCGGTATGTTCGCCGCCAATTCCCAAAAACGCAAACAACAGTGCACCACCAATCAGAGGACTCCATCTTTTCATCGCTGTGGGTTTCTGTTGGTCAAGCGTCCAGGTTTGGAGCGAATGTGACACGATCATGCCAAGAGCCGCAAATACTGCTGTGGATGCCCCAATCGACAAATGGCCCGGCGGTTGGACGATCGCATTCATGAAGTTGCCAAGAGCACCAGCGATCACAATTCCCAACCATGCTACACCACCGCCCAAGACTCGACCGGCAAGAAATCCGAAGACCGCCCCGAACAGCAGATTCGATAGAAGGTGCGCTGAATCTGAATGCAGCGTCAGCGCCGTGACGACCCGCCACCATTGGCCAGCAATCACGCTGCCTGCGTGCATTTGTCCGGCTTGATACCAATTCAGATTGAAGACGTTCTGATTGGCCAAAATGTCAATCAGAACAAGGGCTCCGAGATAAACACTGACCGCCGTCGCCGCACCGCCATATAGCGGAACAGGTGTACTGGTATTGTTTCGGTCACCAGCGGTCGATTCAGGGTTTTCGTGGCGATAGGATTCAAGCTCCGCGATCGCAACCGGCAAATCGTCATGCCTTACGGTCAGCAACCATTGGTCGTCCTGATGATTCGACTCGGCGTGAATCCCGATCGCGGTAAGTACTAACTGCAACTCAGCGCATTCTTTTCGATGCGTTGTTCGGGAAACGATTTCATAACCCCGCCGTGGCTCATGCATCTTCGTTTAAATCCTTGACTGACGACATCATCGTGAACTGTTCGACGGCAGCCTATCCCACTTCAAAAACCGGACAGTTATTGATCGAACGAGCATTGTAGAAAAATTGTCCTCAATAGTTTGATAACCTGGATCGAGCGCACCCACAAAACAATTGAGGACAATTGTTCTACAATCAGCGGCTTCGCCGCTCGAAAAGTGCGAAACTCGAACTAAGGCCGCACGTTTAGTCGAGGTTCACGACTGCGGATCATCTCGCTTTCATAGGCGCGGCGAATGGCAAGCTCGTTGGCGGGCGACTTGGGGCCAAACGTATGAAGCTCAATGGTAACGCTGCCATCAGCGACAGTATCGAGGTACTTGCGAAGCGATAATCGATCGCTGGATTGAAGATGTTGGCTGAGTCTTGCATGCAGGTCCAGTGCTTCGCCGACATACAAATAACCCGTCGTATCACGAAACAAATACACCCCCGCACCATGGCTGATGCGGTCGCTTGATTTCAGTGCTTCTTCAAGTTCCTGATGTGTGAACACCTCAATAGAACGGTCCCAATCAACGATCCGGAGGACAAGCTCTGGGCGAAGCTGGCGTGTTTTTCGCAAACGCAGGATCGCTTTGCGAAGTGAGTAAGGGTCCAGGTCCTTGCAAATGCTGTCGGCTGCGGTTTGAAGCTGTGCGCGAAATCGTGGGTCACAAAGCAGTTCATCGCTGCTGACCTTGTGTTCATCGAGAACGCTGCGAGCAGCAATCTCCGCGATCGGGACAATCTCGTCATCGATTGCTCGGCCGCGCTTGTCTGATTTCGCGGCGAGCTTACCGGCTTTGCGCAATGAAACGAGGCGAAGCAGCGTCTCGGTTTGCCAATCGTCGCCGAGCAATCTCCAAGACGGATTTACCGCAGACAGCCAATTCGTGCGTAGTGAATCGTCAATCACGATCTCGTCGACGCTATAACCGCCTGATGCTTCTTCATAGGCGCTGACGATCGACTCATCCGTCGCCCGCGTCTCCGGTTCCGCACCATAAGCAGCAGTTACCAGAAAGATCAGCCAAACGAATGGTTGTCGAAAACTAAAAATGGACAATGGAAAATTCACTCGTTCGGTTTGCAAAGGTGAGGTATCAGAACGCTGCGATCAGAACGCTGGGCTTGCCAGAACGCTGCGATGTGGCGTTCAATAGCCTCCATTACTTTATTCACTTTCACCTAACGCGGGAACAAGCCTCGCATGCAAAAGCATAATGTCTAACCAATCGGATCCTTCGTTGTCGCGTGACACAATCGCTGGCGAGTATTTTGCTTCGTTGCGTTTTGCTCCTTATCCTGTTCAAGAAGAAGCGTTACTGGCGTATTTCACGAGCGACCAAGGGGTCCTTGTATGTGCACCGACGGGCACCGGCAAGACTCTGATTGCCGAAGCAGCCGTTTACGAAGCCCTGCGCGGCGGCACGCGGATGTATTACACCACACCGCTAATCGCGCTGACGGACCAAAAGCTGGTGGAGCTGCAAGAGTCAGCGGAACGCTGGGGTTTTCCGGCAAGCAGCGTGGGACTTGTCACCGGAAATCGTACCGTCAATTCCAATGCCCCGGTGTTGGTGGTGGTTGCCGAGATTTTGCTCAATCGCTTGCTCAATCGCGAGCGATTCAATTTTGATGACGTCTCCAGTGTCGTGATGGACGAGTTTCATTCGTTCAACGACCTCGAACGCGGCGTCGTTTGGGAATTGACGCTGGGGCTTTTGCCAGCTCACATTCGCATGTTGCTGCTCAGCGCCACCGTCGGCAATTCGATTGAGTTCACTTCGTGGCTTTCGCGAGCCCACAATCGCCGACTGATGCTTGTTCAAGGGACGGAACGAAAGGTACCGCTGCAGTTTGAATGGGTTGAGGATGAGCTGCTGTCCGACTTTGCCGAGAAGATTTCCGATGGAGATGAGATTAATCGCCGGACACCGGCGCTGTTCTTTTGTTTCAACCGCTCGGTCTGCTGGACGGTTGCGGAACAATTGAAGGGCAAGAGCTTGATCGACCGGTCTCGCCAGTCGGAGTTAGCCGACTATTTAAACGCAGCGGATATGAAGGAAGGCGCGGGGCCAAAGCTGAAGCAAATTTTGATGCGAGGTGTGGGAGTGCATCACGCCGGTGTACTTCCTCGTTACCGTCGAATGGTCGAAGAGCTGTTTCAGCGAAAGTTGCTGAGCGTTTGCGTTTGTACGGAAACGCTGGCGGCTGGCATTAATTTGCCCGCGCGCAGCGTTGTTTTGCCGAGCCTGCTCAAAGGTCCCGCTGGTAAAAAGAAAGTGGTCGAGGCTGCCACGGCGCACCAAATCTTTGGACGTGCCGGGCGCCCGCAATACGACGATCGCGGGTATGTCTACGCACTTGCTCATGAAGATGACGTAAAGATCAATCGCTGGCGTGAAAAGTTCGAACAGATTCCGGAGGATACGAAAGACCCGGGGCTGCTCCGAATGAAAAAGCAACTTAAGAAGAAGATGCCCAAGCGGCGAACGGACGAACAGTATTGGTCAAAGCAGCAATTCGAAGCCTTGCGTGAGGCACCGTCGGCGAAGCTAAGTAGTCGCGGTGCGCTGCCGTGGAGGCTTTTGGCATACATGCTCGGCAAAGCGCCAGAAGTTCAACCACTGCGTGATCTCGTTGGGCGTCGATTGCTGGATTCGAAAGCGATCATTGATGCACAGCGAGAACTGAATCGCATGTTGATAACGCTTTGGACGTCGGGATACATAACGTTAGATCCGAAGCCTCGTTTCGTCACATCCCAACCGACGATTGTCACTCCCGAAAAACATCAAGCAGAAAAGGCTGCAGGATTGTTCGGTGATCTACTCGCGAAGAAGCAGGCGGAGGAACCATCAGCCGAGCAGCCAAGCTCGACGCTTGATGCCGTAATCTCCGAGTCATCGCCGCGTTACGAACTGGACGATTATCGGCCTGAGTTTGCCCACCCGACCGAACGATTGGAATGGTTGGTACAGATGCGAAGCGTGCATCCGCTGTACGGAATCTATTTGGCGGACCAGCTAGCGATCGCCGATCCAGAGGAACGCATCCTCGCATTCGAGAGCGTGCTGGATGTGCCTGGCACCGTGGCCCGGATGGTGCGTGTACCGAACTACGATTCGTTGCCGGCGGGGACGCTGGCGAAATCGCGACTTGATCCTCGTCTGCTGCAAATGGGACTCGCGACCGCCGCAGAACTTGGGTCACCCTCGGGTGATGACGAAGAAGAAGTCACCGATCGCGGTTTCGGGCGTGTGATGTTCGACGAGCCCAAGGTTTGGCCGCTAACCCTCGGCGAAAAGATCTATCGCTTGTTTCAGGCTGATTATCCAACTGTCCATGACGTGAGCGTGCGGCCCGTTTGGATCATTGGCGAACTGCGCGAGTTTGGTTTTGACTTTAACAAGTACGTGACCAGTCGCAGCCTGCAGAAAGAAGAGGGGATTTTGTTTAGGCACCTACTGAAAATGGTGTTGCTGCTGGATGAGATGGCGAACATTCCGCCGCTGGAGTCAACTGTTGAGGACTGGGAATACCCGCTGGACGATCTCGCCGAGCAGATCACTCAGGCGTGTCGCAAGATTGATCCGCAGAGCACCGATGAGGTCGTTGAAAATCTGATCGGCGGCGATGAACTGGCGGAAGGCTTGCGGCGAGCCGGTGGGGCAAAACGCCAGTAACTCGGCTTGATGGATCCGATATTTGACATTTCTCGCTGATCGCCACTTCCGGGCGTCGCCTTAACCGATCAAGCGAGTGACAAGAGCTTCACGGAAGCATACGGTGTATCCCAAAAGATCCCAAAAGGAGCGCTGGTGTATAGCCTTTAGGCGACTCTTTTTTGGGATCGAAGAGGCGGCTAAAGCCTGAACACCAGCACGGCCAAGAGAACCATCACGTCTCCCCCTACGTTCTGACCATGAACGGAAAACCAGGGCTTAAAATCCGTTAGAGTAAGCAAAATCGTACTTGGACTCAGTGAAACGGTACTCGGATGCCTGGAGAATCGATGGATTCGGAGGATAACTTGATACAGCCGTCCCGTTCCGCAGTTGCGCCCCGTGTCAGTTTGCGTCGTCTAGGCGTGGCTGTTCCTTTGTCTGACGAGGTCGAACAATTGCTTAATGCTGGCGAGCGAGTTGCCGTTCGAATCGACGGTGAAGGCAAATCGACAGCGTTATCATACCTTGCTTTCCTATTCCCGTTGCAGATTGCGGACGGACGATTGCGTCTCGAAGACGAAGCGTGGCTGCTTGAAGCCAACCAAACTGTCGTTACCGTTCGGACCGCTCGCGACGCCATTTGCGACGTCGTGATGCGTATCGCTCCTTGGGGCCGCGACGACTTCATCGAGTACTTGTTGGCCATGCACCCGAGCCAGTGTGCAAGCGTGATGGGTCGACTCAAACATTCAAATGCGAATATGCTGTTCGCCAGCGGCTCGCCAGCGGTATGGCGAATGATCCTCGATCGGATGGCGAGCGATGAAACGCAGTCCGATATCGAAATGATTGTACTCGGCGAGTTGCATAAGCGAATTAATAACCCCAATCTGGCCAAGGCAATCGCTGATCGCTTGATCATTCCCGCCAGAAGCAAATGTGGCGGTGTCTTTGGTCATCCAGGCAATGGCGAGCCGGACGACATCGACAGCCTTTTCAGTCGTTCGCATGCATCGGTTCGAGAATACTTTTCTCATGATGATGTTCGGCACGCATTTGCATTGCAGCGATTTGTCAATCGACTGGAGAAAGATGAAGCTCAACAAATCATTTGTTTACTGAGTGGACGGATGTCATGGCAGGCATTGTCCCAGTTGGCGAGCAAGGTTTCCGGTCACGCGGAAATTGAATCCAAGCTGACCAGACTCTTTGCTTGGAACCATTTGTATATGACCGCCAATTGCGCAACGTTGCTAGTCGCTTGCAAACCCGGCTGGCTGCCACGCGGGGAAAGTTTGCAGTTGTGCCATGGTAATTTTAAGGGCGCGGTTTGGCCCGAGATTGACTTGACGGGCGCAGACTTACGCGAGTCCTGTTTCACAGGAGCGGACTTGAGTGGAGCACGTTTCGCTGATGCGCAAATTCAGACAACGGATTTTTCTGACGCGAATCTGCAGCGTGCGACCTTCAGCTCAATGCCCGATCGCCCCTCATCGCTCAAAAATCCAGCGGCACCTCGCAAGTTGAATTATCTGGTTGGACATTTGAAGAGACTGCGAAATGATCGCTTGGACGCACCAAAAACGGATGACAATGCTGACACGTTGAGTCTAAGCAAGATGATCTCGCGCACGAGTTTTGCGGGAGCGAATCTAACGTCTGCCAACTTGTCTCGATGCCGGTTTCGTTTCGCTGATTTCAGCGGCGCGATCATGGAGTGGGCAGTGCTACGCGAAACTTGGTTCGATCAAGTGAGTTTTGCCAATGCAGACCTATCGGCTGCAGATTTCTCTGAAGCGTTTTTCACGGCGGTCAATTTGAGTGGTGCAATCTTTGATCATTGCAAATTTACGAAACTGAACGCCGTTGATGGATTAGATTTTGAGGACGTTCGCGCTGAGGGCGTCGATTTTACATGCGCCACATTGTGCGGATCGAAATGGACCGAGTCTACGCTTAAAAACTGTAAGTTTCGTGGTGCCGATTTATCGAATGCCAGGATGGCCCACATCGATTGGGAGAACTGCGATTTGAGTGGCGCGGATCTGCGCGGATGCACGTTCCTGATGGGTTCGACTCGCTGTGGTTTGGTGGGCAGTCCCTACCCGTCGCACGGAACAAGGACGGGCTTTTACACCGACGATTACGACGACCAGTACTTCAAGACACCCGAAGAAATTCGCAAAGCCAGCTTGGTTAATTCTGATTTGCGTGGTGCGAATATTCACAACGTGGATTTTTATCTGGTTGATCTGCGAGGGGCTAAATTTGATGCGACGCAACGGCAGCAGTTGATCACAACCGGCGCGATCCTGGATATGTGATAGGGATTGAACGTAAATTTGGCTTGCAATCAGGATTGCGCGCTGCGCGAGCTCATTGCCGTGGCAAATTGACGCAGATTTCGTCAGATGTCTTCTTGACGAAAGAAATCTTCTCCAATTCTTAACATATTGCAGCACCCTTCCTTAGGTGTGAATAGGCCAGGGCTCTGATAGCCTACGCATTCGTGCGGAAGGTTTTTTTTAAAACATCCGCAATTCACCCCATTACACAAGATGTTCAAAAATGCTTACTCCACTCTTTCAAGGTCTGGCCGTTTCGCTGGCTATGCTTGCCTTAGCGGCACCGGTAAACACTGAATTGCAAGGCAAAATCGCGATTGACGGAAGCAGTACCGTTTTCCCGATCAGTGAAGCGGCGGCAAGCCAATTTCAAAAACTGTACCCCAACGTAAGTGTCAACGTTGGCGTTTCTGGCACGGGGGGTGGGTTCAAACGGTTTGTGAAGGGTGAGATCGATATTTCGGACGCCTCGCGACCGATCGATGCTGCGGAAGCAGAAGCGGCAAAGGCGAACAAGGTTTCTTTCATTGAGTTGCCGATCGCGTACGACGGACTAACGATCGTCGTGCACCCTAGCAACAAATGGGTCGATCAGTTGACGGTCGACGAAATCAAGAAGATCTACCTTGCCGATGGCGCTGTTAAGACTTGGGCTGAGGTCCGTTCCGGATGGCCGGCAAAGCCGATTAAGGTGTTTTCGCCAGGCACGGATTCAGGGACTTTTGATTACTTCAAAGAAGTCGTTGCCGGAAAAACAGGATCCCTTCGCTCGGACATGAGCACCAGCGAAGACGATAATGTTCTTGTGACGGGAGTGGCCGGCACACCCGAATCGATTGGCTTCTTCGGCGCCGCTTATTACGAAGAAAACAAAGACAAGGTGAAAGCGGTTCCGATCGTCAATCCTGCCACCAAGAAAGCAGTCACGGCGACGGCAGCAACGATTGAAAGTGGCGAGTACGCACCGTTCAGTCGCCCCTTGTTCATCTACATCAACAACGCTTCGGTTTCTCGTCCCGAAATCAAAAAATTTGTATCGTTTTACATGGAAAACGCTTCAGCAATGGCAAAGCAAGTCGGCTATGTACCGCTGCCACAAATCGTGCTTACGACTGCCGCTGCAAATTTTAAAGCTCGCCGCGCAGGGACACATTATCTGAAGGCGGATGGTAGCAAGCGTTCAGGTCCCGTGACCGAAGTTTTCCAAGCTGCAAATCTGCCTGCCGCGAAGTAATATCGTTGGCTAACCTCCCTCCGATTTGCAGAATCCTCTGCAAATCGGGGACGGAATCTAGCCAAAAGAGCGATCGACCATGACAATCAGATTTTTGAAATTGAGCAATGTTGGTCGCGACGTTTTCGCGACCCAGCGTGCCCTTGAATTGTGACGCTAAGTATCGATGAGCAACTCATCTTCCTTTCCGCTCGAATCGGCTGACGCCGCGCGCATCCGTGACTTGTCCTCACGTGTCGGTCAATTGATTCGTTCTGATCAACGATCGTTAGCACTGGTCAGAGCGCGAGAGATTGGGATTTATGTAGTGCTGATACTTTGTGGCTTGTTTTCGCTGCTGGTATCGGCGTCGATCATTTTTGTGCTAACCACAGAGACGATACTTTTCTTCAGCGCTGAAGAAGTCACGATTGGGAACTTTTTCGGTTCAACGAAATGGAACCCGCTGCTCGGTGGTACGAAGAGTTTCGGGATTTGGGCGCTGATCAGCGGCACGATGTTAGTGACGGCGATCGCCATGATCATCGCTCTACCGCTGGGGCTAGTGACGGCAATCTATCTCAGCGAGTACGCGCCAAAACGTGTCCGCGAAATACTTAAACCTGTCCTCGAAGTATTGGCCGGGGTTCCGACGGTCGTCTATGGTTTTTTTGCCTTGATGACGATCACTCCGATGCTGCAGTGGCTGCACAGTGGTTTTGATGTTTACAACGCGGCGAGCGCAGGTATCGCGGTCGGCATTCTCTGTTTTCCAACGGTGTGTTCGCTCGCCGAAGATGCATTGCAAGCGGTACCGCGAGCACTGCGCGATGGTGCTTATGGGCTTGGCAGCACGCGATTCGATGTCTCCGTGAAAGTTGTCCTTCCGGCAGCGTTGAGCGGAATCATCAGTGCATTCTTGCTCGCGTTTGCTCGAGCGGTAGGAGAAACAATGATCGTTGCACTGGCGGCAGGCAGCTTGCCGCAGGTCACGTTTGATCCACGGGACCAGATTCAAACGATGACTGGCTTCATGGTCCAAATGGCTGGCGGCGACGTTTCTAATTATGGGACTGAATACTATGCAATGTACGCGGTCGCATTCACATTGTTTGCCATCACTCTTGCGTTAACACTTGTTGGTAACATTGTCCGCAAGCGATTCCGGGAGACATACGAATGAGCGACAAGTCACCCTTTGATGGTGTTGAAAAGCGAGCCAGTGAAAGTCGCTCAAGGCTCGATCGTCAGTTCAAATTGTTCTGTATTTCGGTGGCTGCCGTTTCGGTCTTCATCCTGGTTGGATTGATGGGGTCAATCTTGCTACAGGGGATTCCAAACTTGACATGGACGCTGCTGACAAGCGGCCCAGAGCCAATTCCTAGTGAAGCAGGAATTCGTCCAGCGATTTTTGGAACGCTGTGGGTCTGCTCGATATGTGCATTGCTAACGCTTCCGATTGGGCTTGCAACAGCAATCTTGCTGGAGGAATACCAGCCGCGAAATCCGATTGGCCGGTTTTTCTATAGCATCATTCAATTGAACGTGACTAACCTCGCGGGTGTGCCGAGTGTTGTTTATGGAATTCTTGGATTGACCGCATTTGTTTCGATGTTTGGGCTGTTCAAAATGCAGGACGGCAAGAGCGGGTATGAGATTGGCGTTCGTTATTACGACCAGTTCTATAGCGAAGGCGAGAGATCAATCTTGGTTCCCGTTTCTTCGAGTGACGCTCCGGTTTCTAAGCTGAGCAACGGAATGCCAGCGCTCGATTCGGAATTGAATTCGGTCGAAGTATTTGTATTCAGCATAGATGAGCCAGACCCGACCGAATCGCAATTGCCCTACGCGATCATGGACGACTCAGAGCCTGGCCGAATTACGAAAAAATCGTGGTATTACTTTTCGCTTCCACTGGGCCGAGGTGTTTTGACCGGGGCGTTGACGTTGATGCTGGTCGTTTTGCCCGTCATTATCATCAGCTCGCAGGAAGCACTTCGCGCCGTGCCTTCGTCCCTCCGCGCCGGTGCCTTGGGCCTTGGCGCGACGCGTTGGCAGGTGGTTTGGAATGTAACCTTGCCGGCGGCTTTGCCAGGAATCATGACCGGGGCGATTTTGGCGATGAGTCGCGCGATTGGGGAAACGGCCCCGATTTTGATCATTGCGGGGATCGTTTATATCAGCCGCGCACCTCAACACTTAATGGACGACTTCACCGTAATGCCCCTTCAGGTGTACAACTGGATCGGACGCCCGCAGCCGGAATTTCACGGAATTGCAGCGGCAGGAATTATTCTATTGCTGATCATCCTGTTATCCTTTAACGCCGTGGCCGTATTCATTCGGCATAAACTTCAAAAACCGTTAAGCTAGTGTTTCCTAAATAGAACAAGACTGTCCGGCTTGTTCTCAATCGCGTTCGAAAAGAAAACGATCGATGACCCAATCTGCTTATCCCCAGAGCGACACCGCGACGATGGCCGAACTTGACCCTACCGATTCACGCGAAGCGATCCCCATGCGGACGTTGGTTGCCAAGCCCGCAGGTCCCGAATCTTCGGGGCCAGCGATCCGCATGAAAAACCTTAGCGCATGGTATGGCGATTTCCAAGCGTTGCATGATGTCACCCTTGATATTCCCGCCAACCGCGTCACCTCATTCATCGGCCCCAGCGGTTGCGGAAAGAGCACGCTGCTGCGATGGCTCAATCGTATGAACGATACGATCCCATCGGCCAAAGCGAGCGGCGATGTTCGCCTGGGTGAAACGGACTTGCTGGCACGTGCAACCGACGTTGTCGATTTGCGCCGTCGAATCGGGATTGTCTTCCAACGCCCCAATCCATTTCCGAAAACGATTTTCGACAACGTCGCCTTTGGTCCTCGTTTGCACACTCGGATGAACAAGTCACAGCTACATGATGTTGTCGAGTGGTCGCTGCGCAAGGCTGCGGTTTGGGATGAGGTCAAAGACCGCCTTAAGTCGCCCGCACTTGGCCTCTCCGGTGGCCAGCAGCAGCGTTTGTGTATCGCCAGGGCGATCGCCGTGGGCCCCGAAGTGCTACTAATGGATGAACCATGCAGCGCACTGGATCCTGCCAGCACCCTTGCGATCGAAGATTTGATCTTCGAACTTCGCAATCAGTACACGATCGTGATCGTGACGCATAATATGCAACAAGCCGCTCGTTGCAGCGACCAGACTGCGTTCTTCTTTGAAGGCAAGCTGATCGAAGCCGGACCAACGATCGGCGTATTCACGAAGCCAAAACGCAAGCAAACGGAAGACTACATCAGCGGTAAGTTTGGTTGATTGTGGACAATTTGCTTTGGCCACGTAGGATGGGCTGCCAGACCTTCGATTGTATTGTGGTCGAATTGCCCCGCCAACTCGATTCCGAGTCGCGGAGCGTCTCGCCAACATCGCGGTTCAGCCGCACTAGAACATTTAAATTACCGCTTGTTCCTTGGAAAACATGAATGTCGAAACACCTTCAGCTCGGCCTGGACGATCTTCGCGAAGAATTGTTGGCGTTATTTGGTGTCGTTGAGCAGATGGTTGATATGGCCGTTCGATCTCTTGTCGAACGCCGACCGGATCTTGCCAATCGCGTGATTCAAACGGATTCCGTCGTCGACGCTCGCGAAGTAAAGCTCGAAGAGGAATGCTTGAAGATGCTGGCGCTTCACCAGCCTGTCGCCACCGATCTGCGACAAGTCATTACGGTAGTAAAGATCAATTCTGAGCTGGAACGGATGGCCGACCTCGCTTGCAATATTGCCGAGCGTGCGATGGCGCTGGACCTGTATCCGCTGTTCATTGTTCCCGATGAACTCAACGATATGGTTCGCGAGTCGAACTCGATGGTTCGCCGAGCGCTGGATGCATTTGTAACCGGTGATACGGCGAAAGCTCGCGAAGTGATACGGGATGATGATGTCGTCGATGCGATGAACCGCATTATCATTGATCAACTGCAGGAACTGATGCAAGAGTCACCCGAGCACGTTATTCCCGCCGTCCATTGCTTTAGCGCTTCACGAAACATAGAGTGCGTCGCTGACTTAGCAACCAGCCTTGCAGAAGATGTGGTCTATCTGGTTGAAGGCGAAATTGTTCGGCATATTCATGCTGAATCAACCAAAAAGCCGACCGGCTGAATCGTCTCTAGCTGAGCCGACGTCTCTTACGGGATGAAAAACCAAATCACTATCAAGATCGATGACAACCCGCAAGCAACACTGACGGTGAATGGCACTCTTGTTGGTACAGGTGACGCCGTATTTGGTTGATACAAACGATAGACCAAAGACAAATAGTAGACCGCAGCGATAGTCGCGTTGATCGCCATGGCAATGGTCGCGATTCGGATATCAAGGCGATCGGCGGCGAGACTCGTCAAGAAAATCTGCAACTTTGCCCAAAAGCCTGCTGTCAGCGGCAAACCAGTCAGGCTCAACAGACAAACGGTACCACTGATCGCAAGCCAGGGATTTCGAAAATAGAGGCCATTGAGATGCGATAGCTCGTCACTTCCATCGGATGCATTCTCAACCGTCAAAACAACGGCGAACATTCCCAACGTCATCGCAGCATAAATGATCAGATAGTCGAAAACGATCGTCGGGGCACCGCCTGTGGACAAGATTGCCGCGATCGCCAGTAATAAATAGCCCGAATGTGCGACGCTTGAATAGGCGAGCGTTCGCCGCAACCGTGTCTGAATAAGCGCTGCGCAATTTCCAAGAGTCATCGTCGTCACCGCGATTACTAACAGAAGCGGAATCGCGAGATCGACCATGGCCGGATTCAAGTCCGCACCGCCGAGTAATCGGATGATCGCGACAAAACCTGCGACTTTGGGAACCAGCGACATGCTTGCCGCCATATGCGGTGCTGACCCGGCGAATACGTCCGGTGCATAAAAATGAAACGGCACGGCTGTAACGCGAAAGCAGAGTCCGCAAAGCGATAAGCCTAACGCCACCCTGGCGAAAACGGATGTGTTACCCGCGAGTGATTCGTAGATGGCTGGTAACGAAGTGCTGCCCGCCAGCCCATACAGATATGAAGCGCCAAGCAAAAAGATTGCTGACGTAAAGGATGCCAACGTAAAATACTTTAGCGTCGCTTCACGCCCCAAGTCATCGCTGCGATTAATGCTGAGCAGCACGGTCGTTGGAATGCTGACCAGTTCCAATCCCAAAAACAGGCTGACTAAATCATTCGCTGAAGATGCGTAGATCAACCCCGACAGCATCATCAGTAGACAACCGTAATGGTCGGCAGCATGGCCAGGTTTGATTTGGTCCCAGCCCAACAAAACCAACAGCACACCGCCAAATATCGCCAGCTTCGCACCGCTAAGCGTCACTGCATCGGAGACGAATAAAGCATCGGCGCTTGCTTCGGTCGGTTCTGTCATCAGCACGGCGACAGCGGCGATTCCAAGTACAACTAAGCAACCGGCTCCACAGAGCAATCGCTCACTGCGCAAGCTCGATACCGCTCGCATCAGACCAACGGCAATGAAAAACACACCGCCAAATAACAATACGTTGGCGTGGCTTACGGCCCACAATTGTTGCAATAGGGACTCTGAATCGATCATGGCTTTTGTTCTGAGGAGTTGAGTGCCAAACGGCTATTCTCGGCTGTACTACTGACGGTGCCTAATTGCTGTGCATCACGCTGAATAACATGGATCGCCATCTGCGGATAGACGCCGATCAGCAGGCAAACCACGGCCAGGCAGCCGAAAACACTCTTTTCGCGAACATCGATATCCTGTTGAGCTAAAGCGGCAACGACATGATTTCGATCGGGTTCGTCCTGACCAAGCAATAGGTTTTGGATCAGTCTGAACGAATACCATGCCCCCAAAATGATCCCTAGCACGCCGAGCGCCGCAACCCACGGCTGCTTTGCGACCATCGCAGTCAAAGCCAATGTCTCGCCGACAAAGTTATTCAATCCGGGCGCACCTGCTCCGGCAATGAGAAAGAAAATCATGAAAGCACAGAGCTTTGGGTAGCGACTGGAAAGCCCTCGGCTACCCAAATTCAACTGTGCCGTCCCACGGCGGGCAATCAAACAGGAAGCTGCCAGGAACACAGCGGCGGTTGTAATACCGTGGTTGAACATTTGCAGCACACCGCCATTGATTCCCTCTTCGTTCAGCGAGAACAAGCCCATGGTCACGAAACCAACGTGTGACAAACTGCTGTATGCTAACAATCGCATCAGATCCGTTTGCGCCAATGCCATCAGAGCTCCCACGACGATCGCCGTAGCTCCAAGCAGTCCCATCACCGTGGGACCATAGCTTTCGCAGGCACGAGGAACCATTGGCAAGGCCAATCGAACGAATCCAAACAAACCCAACTTCAGCACCACCGCCGCAAGAAAAGCGGCTGCGCTTGCGTGACACGATCCATAAGTTTTCGGCAACCAAGTGTGAACGGGCAATAGCGCCATCTTGATCCCCAAGCCAAGCACTAGAAATCCAAAGACCCAAGTCTGTGCTTCCACTGTTTCCAGGCTGGACGCCCCTAACGCTGCTCGCCTTGACAACTCAGGAAGGTTTGCCGTCCAACCGCCGTCGCCCGCGTATAGCAGCGAAATCCCCAAGATCCCCACGACCATGGGAATGCTACCCGCAAGCGTGTAGAGCACAAAACGCTTCGCGGCAACGCCCGCATCCTTGTCGCCCCAAAAAGCGATCAACGCGAACAGCGGTATGAGCGTGAGTTCAAAACCAACGTAAAACAGAATCAAATCCATCGACGTGAAAACAAGCATCAAGCCTGACGCAGCGAACAATGTCCAGGCACCAAAATCGCTGCGGTCATGTGTCACCGTTTTACGAGACACGAGCAGTACAGCCAGCGTAACCACAGCGGTGAGCACAACCATCGACAGGCCGATTCCGTCCAGACCGAGGCTCAATTGCCAGCCTTCAGAGTTGGTTGCGAGCATCGATGGCAAACGCAGAACAAGCCAACTTGGCGTGAACTCCAATCGCGGAGCAATAACTGTGTCGCCACGAAGCGGTTCGATAGACGCAACCGCCACGAAGGCCACAATACTGCAAACAAACATCGCAGCAGCGGCGATCAGACCGATCACTTCGCCTACGGCCTCCGATAAGCAGCAGCGCCGAGCAACCAGCAGACCAATGCCTACGAAGAAGGGTACGAGAACGATCAGGGGCAGGACTAAATTTACCATATCAAAAACTAAGCCAAGAGAGCGACCAATAGAAGTGCAACCAAACCAAACGTCATCCAGCCGGCATAGTTGGAGATAACTCCTGACTGCATTTTTCTAAACAAGGTGCCAACAATATCGGGAACGCTGGTGATCCGTTTCCAAAAACCATCGACAACAAAGACATCGATTGCCGCGAACAAACCTGCGATCCATTCAAGCGGTCGCACCATTGAAAACGCGTAGATTTCATCGAGGTAAAAACGGTTCTCACAAATCCTCGCAATTACTGTTCCCATGGCACCGAACGATGATTTGCGTGCCGCTGCTGCCGTTGATATCCAAGCGAACACAATGCCGAGCAGGCATAACACAGCACTGACCAGCGGCACCGTCCAGCCATGAGCTTCATCTTCCATCACCGACAGAAAAGCAACGTTCTTCAGATACCCAGCCAGCAAGCCCGTCGGAGCAAGGACTAAACCCAGAAACACGGCACCCATAGCCAGTATCACCAAGGGAAGAATCATCCCAAATGGCATCTCGTGGGCGTGTGAACCAGCCGACTTTGGAATCACTTCTGGACCATAGAACGTTCGAAAGAAGGCGCGAAATGTATAGATTGCCGTCAGCAATGCGGTTGTGTATCCGACTCCGAGTAGCACGACGAATGAGCCACCGCGAGTTTCATCGTGTGTCATCTGGGTCAGCAAAGAAAGGATGCCATCTTTGCTCCAAAAACCCGCGAGCAGCGGCACACCCGCGAGTGCAGCCGCACCGGTGGCAAACAACCAATGCGTGACTGGCAGGACTCGTCGCAGTCCACCAAAATTTCGCATGTCGATCTCGTCGCCCATCGCATGCATGACGTTGCCAGCACCGAGAAAAAGCAACGCCTTGAAAAACGCGTGAGTTGCAACGTGAAAGAGCGAGGCCATCACCGCGGCACTCATCAAATCAGCTCGAGCGCCACAACTGATTGCCATAAACATGTAGCCGAGTTGGCTGACCGTTGAATAAGCAAGCACGCGCTTCAAATCATGTTGGAACAAAGCGATTAACGCAGCCATCATCGCCGTAATGCCGCCGAGCCAGCCTGCGATCATCAAAACGTCCGGCGTGAGGACAAGCAGCGGTGACATACGGCAAAGCAGATAGACTCCTGCGGTAACCATCGTTGCTGCGTGAATCAATGCACTGACTGGCGTGGGGCCTTCCATCGCATCTGGCAACCAAACATGCAAAGGAAACTGCGCCGATTTCCCGATCGCACCCAGCAGCAGCAAGCTCGCAATCAAGAACAGCAAATTGGGGTACTGCGTCGCGATTGCGTCGATCGAATTGAAGATCACTATGTAGTCAAGGCGACTGAAGATACCTTCCGTTGCACTTGCCACATTTCCAACAGCAAACCATAACAGCAGAATGCCCAGCAAAAATCCCGTGTCGGCAATTCGATTCACCAGAAATGCTTTCGTTGCCGCTTTCGCCGCTGCGGGCCGTTTGTACCAGAAACCAATCAGCAGATAGCTGCAAAGTCCAACGCCTTCCCAAAACGCATACAGGACAAGCAAGTTGTCGGCGAGGACTAGCATTGCCATCGATGCGACGAAGGCGCTGAACACAGCAAAGAACCGAGCATAGCCCGGATCATCGAGCATATAACCGCGAGCATAAACAGCCACCAGCGCTGACACGCAGGTCACGACAGATATCTGAACTAAGCTGATCGCATCAAGTTGAATCGAAAGGGCGACGCGAACGCGCGCGACGTCCAGCCAACTATATCCACCGAAAACGACGCCTGTGCCGTCGACGTTGATCCGGGCCAACAACAGCAAAGATGCCGTTGCCGATATCGCCAGTGCACACCACACAGGGATATGCGCGTGTTGCCGTCCGGTTTGCGTGATCGCCATGACAACGCAAATCGCAGATGCGATCAGCGGTGCAATGGGAATGAGCCAAGCTAGGTAGTAATCCATGAATAAATTGAATCGTTAGGTTTTGTTTGTGCCAGTCCGGCTGGGTTTATGCCAGTCCGGCTGGTTTGTGTTGTTGCGAATCAACCTCTGTTGGAAAGCGGAGCGGGTCGTGTCCAGCAGGAGTCAGTTTCGGTAGATCGCCATAGGAGTCTTCCGACTGATGGTCACTATCGTCAAGCGGTAACGCCAAAGCCTTTTTCTTTTCGCTCTTCGTCGGTTCGTTTTCACGCAGCGACTGCCAAATGTTTACATCCAGCGAGCCTCGACTTCGATACAGCGTCACGATCAGTGCGAGTGCTAACGCAGCCTCGCAAGCAGCAACCGTCAAAATCAAAATGGCGAACGTTTGCCCACCGAGGTCTCGGTGTTGGCTGCCGAACGCGATGAAATTCAGCGACACGCCAAACAACATCAATTCCAGCGATAAAAACATCAGGATCAGGTTGCGCCGCGTCAGAAACCCAAGCACGCCACATCCAAAGATGAGCGTGCCCATAAACAAATAGACGTTAATCATGGACTGGGGCTCTCCGCTTGAAGGTTTGGCGTCAAGTCTTCACGGGCAATCTGAATCGCGCCCAACGTGGCGACCAACAAAATGGCTCCCGCCAATTCAATCGCCCACAGATACCGCGTGTACATCACTCGCCCTAAGTCTGCGACTCTCGGCACCGTCGTATCAACCAATGAATCCGTCGCGACGGCAACGTCTGCTGACGACTGCGCTTTGTCTTTACTCGCAACGCCAGAAAAACTTAAGGCGGCGTAAGCGAGTATGGCGATCAAAGCGGCTGATGCAATCACGGAACTCAGCGGATTGGCTTTCTTTTCATCATAGACTTGCAACGTTGAACGTTGAGCAAACATGAGTGCGAACAGAAATATAATGATCGTTGCGCCTGCGTAAACGATCACGGTTGCAACCGCAGCGTACGGAGCGTCCAGCAGCAGATACAAGCCGGCTCCGGAAAGCACTGTCACGGCGAAGCTAAGTGCTGCGTGGACCGGTTGTTGAAACAGGATAAACCCTAACGCGCCAACCGATGCGAGTGATGCAAACGCCAGGGCCAAAAACAGTTCCAGGCTATCCATGGTGTTGCGCTCCGTTCGAAGGCAATGCTTGCGATTTTCCGGTAACCGATTCTGACGCGGGACCCGATTCTGACGCGGGACCAAGGGCTCCGCGATGGGTTCGCACGGGATCTTGTCCAGCTTGAACGGTTTCGTCATAGACGCTCAGCAACTTGTCTTTATCAAATAACATCTCCTCGCGACTGAGGCCGGTTAGGTCGTAAATGCTCGTCAACTCAATCGCATCTACGGGACAGGCTTCTTCGCACATTCCACAGTAGATACAGCGAAGCTCATCGATCACAAACGTCGCGGGGAACTTATCGCGGTCCTTCCACTGCGGATCATTCTTATCCGTTGCGGTCGCTTCGATCTTGATGCAATCCGCCGGACATGCCGTTTGACAAAGGAAACAGGCAACACACTTGACGCGGCCTTTGTCATCGCGATTCAATCGATGAACGCCGCGATAATTTGCGGAGATCGTCGGTTTAACTTCGGGATATTGGCGAGTTGTCGGCTTACGGGAAACCATGTGCTTTACAGTCGTCGAAATGCCTTGGGCAATCGCGGGCAGGTACAGTGCCTCCATGAACCCGATTTGAGGCGGGTCGGCCCACTTGACCTGCTTCGTCGGGGGTGGGGAGCTTGGCTTGGCAGCGTTGTTGGGTGTTTGATTCATATTATTTGCCGCCGATAAGGCTTATCGCGTGAGTTGTGGTTGAGCGTTCGCTGGTGCGTTCGTTGCGGTCGAGGGCAAGGCAAAACTTCTCGCGGCAAGATCCTTCGCTCGCTTCGTTGCTTGGCGCGCATTGATCAAAGCGGAAGCGAAGAGCAACGCGATCGAATAAGGTGCCAACGTCCATCTGGGGAGATCGAGCGAAAGTACAACGACCAAACCAAGGAAATTCGCGATCCCAAGTGGAATCAGTGCACACCACGCCAAGCCCATGAGTTGATCAAAGCGAAAGCGAGGCAGCGTCCAGCGAAGTTGTACGATGACTGCGAAGACAAGCGAGACCTTCGCGAGCAACACCATCCATCTCATCAAGAAACCAGACAGCGACGAATCAACCGGTCCCGTCAGGCCTGGAAAATGCCAGCCGCCCAGAAACAACAAGGCAGTTAAAAAACAGACCGCGACAACGTGCGTGTACTCCGCCAAGAAGAACAATACGAACTTGATACCGCTGTATTCGGTATGAAAACCGCCGACCAATTCTTGTTCGCATTCAGGAAGGTCAAACGGTAACCGATTTGTCTCCGCTAGCGCCGCCGTGAAGAACATGATGGCGGCAAGCGGTTGCCACCAAATGTTCCAATTCGCAATTCCGTCGCCTTGGGCGGCAACGATGCTTTCGATATTGAGACTGCCGGTCGCCATGATCACTCCCAGCAACGAAAGTCCCAGCGGAATCTCATAGCTGATGAACTGCGCACAAGAGCGGACGGCACCGTACATGCTGTATTTGTTATTCGATGCCCAGCCGCCCAGGATAATTCCATAAGCGGAAAGACTCGAGACTCCCATCACGAACAAGATGCCAATGTCGACACCGGGTGCGATGATCGTGCGGAATCCGTCACTTGGCGTTGGGCTCGCTGGTCCAAACGGGATCACCGCAATTGACAACATTGCACAGATCAATCCGATCGTTGGTGCAAAGAAGTAAACCGTCTTAAAGACATGGTCAGGAATGACCTGCTCCTTAAGAAATATCTTGATACCGTCCGCAACCGCTTGCAACAATCCAAACGGTCCGACACGGTTCGGGCCGATACGATCTTGGATCCATGCGGCGACCTTTCGCTCAATGAACGTCAGATACAATCCAAGGATCGGAATCACCGCCAGGACGATTCCGATGGCGACGAGCAACGGCCAAAGTGTATTCCAATTCCAGGTCATGGCTATGCTTGAACCAGTTCAGGTTGCTTGAGGAAAGTTCCGTCTTTGCCAAGATCGCCAGACTCAAAAGCCGCGAATGCTGGGATCTCATCAGCCATTTCTTTTCGCACCACTGCGGCGTTAAACAGCCCTTGTCGCTTCGCCAGCTCGCTGAAGATTCGGCCATCAGGTCGCGCGTCGCCAGCCGTTCTCACGGCGGTGCGAATCAATTGAGCTAAGCCCGCATGATTGACAACGGTGCCTTCGCGTTCAGCAAAAGTCGCCGAAGGTAACAGAATGCTGGCTGCATCGGTCAGCGGTGAACGTGTGAAGTCTTGAACAATCAGCCATTGCAGCGACGTAAAAAGAGGCAGCAACGCTTCATCGAGCCAGGCATCTGGATATCCGCCGACGACATACGCCGAGGTACACTTGCCTTGCTTCAATCGTTCCACGACGTTAGAGAAACCGAGCAGTTCGCCTTGAAAGTATCTGAGGACATGCTCCACACCGATTCGATTCGGGCACTTTTCGGCACGAATCGTGAAACGCGTTTTGTCTGCGGCTGGCGGCAGGCCACGATGGTTCTTGGGATAACAATCATCCTCGCCAATCACTGGCACCGGGCCAAGGGCAAGCGTCGCTCGTTTGCTTACTGACTTAATGTACTTGGCAAGTAAAAACGCTTCTTCGCAGGTCATCATGGGCGATAAAACGGCGACGAAACTACTTGAGTTTTGAACCGTTGCGGCTGAAATCGCGTCGCGCGTCGCCTTTAAAACCGTTGGCCATGGATCGATGAACGTCAGTTGCGAACTGCGACGCTTGGACTCGGCGTCCGCATCCCCGTTCGTCGAATTTGCGCTATGCAATGCATCGCCATTGACAGCGGGGACAAGCGAATTCGAAACGATTGCTTTGCCGATTCGCGGTGATGTCAGACGCTGGTCGCTCTGAATGTACTTCCACCCAAATCGCCCGTCGTCGCACATGAACGAACCCTGAGCTTGTGGATTCTCGCGCGGACGCAACCGATAGACCTGATCTTCGTTTTGATCAACGGTGATGCTACAGCCCGTACTGCAATTAACGCAGACGGAATCTTGATTCTTCAGCCACCACACTCGCTGCTTGTAAAGAAAATCTTTACTGCACAGCGCACCGACGGGGCAGAGATCGACGACATTTCCCGCCAGCTTGTTGTTGCACGGGTTGTCGGGAAACACATCGATCTCTTCGACGCTGCCGCGATTGGTCACGTGCAATTCAGCGGTGCCGCTGATCTCACGCGTGAATCGCACGCAACGTGTACACATGACGCAGCGGTCAGTGAACAAGACAATTTCTTCACCGATGTGATACTTGTCTTCTCGCTGTACTTTGGGCTCGTTCAATCGGCTGTGGGCACGTCCGAATTTATGCGTATAGTCCTGCAAATAGCACTCGCCCGCTTGATCGCAAATGGAACAATCCAGTGGGTGATTGAGCAACAAGTACTCGAGCGTTTGAGCTTGCGCGCTCTTGACTTTAGGAGAATCGGTAACAATAACCGTCCCAGGTTTTGCCAGCGTCTGACACGCGGGTGTAAGGCGAGGCATCATCGAGACGGTGCCGTCGGGCTTACGTTCGCCGACTTCGACCAAGCACATGCGACAACTGGCAACGACGCTCAAGTCATGATGCCAACAATAGTGTGGCACTTCGACACCGGCGCGCTGAGCAGCTTGGACCAAGTTATCCTTGGGACCAACCTCCACTTCGATATTATTTACGAGAACGGTTCCCACCGCGAAATCTCCTTGCTAATGCGTACCAGCGAACTCACGAACTTCTGTTCGCCGACCGCTCTTGATGTATTCTTCAAACTCGTCGCGAAACTTCGCGAGCGCGTTTTTAATGGGCCAGGCTGCTCCGTCGGCTAAGCCGCAGATCGTAGTACCAGGCATCGTGCCCATCGTCTTTGAAATGTCTGTTAGCGTGTCGAGATCCTTCAACGAACCGCGACCTTCACGAATTCGGTGCAAGATTTTTGCTGACCATGCCGTTCCTTCACGGCAAGGCGTGCATTGGCCGCACGATTCGTGAGCGAAGAACCGGCAAGTGTTGTAAAGCACATCGACCATGCTCGTTTGATCATCGATAACAATCACCGCTGCCGTGCCCAGTCCCAAGCAACCGGCGCGACCTGGACCAGAGAAATCAAGAGGCGTGTCGAGCTCACTTGCCGACAAAAATCCCATGCTGATACCGCCGGGCACCACCGCTTTGGCTTGTCGACCCTTCCATACACCACCGGCGTGTTTATCGATCAAGTCGCGAGCCGTGATGCCAAGCGGAAGTTCCACCAGACCCGGCTTATTGACATGGCCGCTGATGCAATAAAGCTTCGGTCCATAACTCCCGCTGTCACGCGGATCATCAGGATTCTTGGCGACCCCGATCGCCTTAAACCATTCGGGACCTCGATCCAAAATCTGAGTGACACACGCCATCGTTTCGACATTATTGACCACCGTTGGACGCTTGAACGCACCTTCGACAGCCGGGAATGGTGGCTTGATGCGTGGCCAAGCTCGCTTGCCTTCGAGGCTTTCGATCAAGCCTGTTTCTTCACCGCAAATGTAGGCGCACGCGCCTCGATGCAAATGAATATCAAGACTGTATCCAGAGCCAAGGATGTTCTTGCCCAACAGATTGTTGGCATACATTTCATCAATCGCCGCCTTCAAGACTCGGTAGCACCGACCGTATTCATATCGCAAGTAAAAGTAGGCTGTTGAGCTGCCTGTCGCGAAGCCCGAAATGACAATGCCTTCCAACACTTGATGCGGATCTTCTTCGATCAAGATGCGATTATTAAACGTGCCGGGCTCGCTTTCGTCACCGTTGATGCACAAGTAGATCGGCCCCACCACGTTGTTGGGCAGGAACATCCATTTCGCTCCCGTATTAAAACCAGCACCGCCCCGGCCTCTCAAGCCAGAGTTCAGCACCGTTTCAATCACCTTGAGCGGCTCCAGTGCCAACGCTTTTCGCAAGCCTTGGTATCCACCATCAGCGATGTAGCCTGACAGCAATTGCGGGTTCGGCTTGCCGACGCGTCGAAGTAGTACGGGTTCAAAGGTTTCGTTCATGATCGATTCTCCGCAATGGCGACAACTTCATCAACGGTGACATTCAAGCGGAGTTCGTCATCAATCAAAATACACGGTGCTCCATCGCATGCGCCCAAACACTCGGCCAACTCGATCGTGGCTTCGCCGTCTGCGGTTGTTTCGCCCGGCGCGACATGCAATCGCTCGCAGACATCCGTTAACAACTCATCGCCACCTCGTAACATGCATGCTAGGCTGCGGCATACCCAAATGCGGCGATTGCCTAATGGATTCTTTTCATCTTTGAAGAAACCATAGAACGAAAGGGTGTCCTGAACTTGCGCGGGAGAGAGTTCTAGCAATTCGGCGATTTCGGCCACGGCAGCGCGCGATACGCACCGCTGCTCATCTTGGACGAGATGAAGTGCAGGTAAGGTCAACGC
Source organism: Planctomycetaceae bacterium (assembly GCA_043775635.1). GTDB lineage: Bacteria > Planctomycetota > Planctomycetia > Pirellulales > Pirellulaceae > UBA6163. The sequence continues at coordinate 33,958 of JAYVSE010000360.1, forward strand.
TTGCTTGTTCGGATAGTTCGCAAACTGACTACGAATCTTCTGTTTGGTAATTTCGGAGAGTGCGTTCATCGATCTAGCTCCGCTGCGATGATGTTCAAGCCACCTAAAACCGCGACGACGTCGCTCAACATGCAACCACGAATCAATTGTGGAAACAGTGCAAAGTGAACAAGAGACGGCGGGCGTGTCCGCGCTCGATAAGCCCGGAAGGTTCCATCGGAGACGATATAAAAACCGAGCTCGCCGTTGGGCGATTCGGTGGCGGCGTACAAGCTTTCTTTGGGAGGCTGCAATTGACGATTGGGCATGATCGCTTCGAAGTGATGGATCAGTCCTTCGATGCTTGTGTAAACCTCTCGCTTTTGCGGTAGCAATTCCTTGCCGCTGCCTTCCGCAAAAATCGGTCCACCGGGTAACTTTTGCAGCGCCTGATCGATGATTTTGAGACTTTCCTCGATCTCGAGCATGCGGACTTGAAACCGTGAAAAACAATCTCCGGCGCGTGAGCAGATGACGTCAAAGTCCAGGTCAGCGTATGCGAGATACGGCTCGTCGCGGCGCAGGTCACGAGTCACGCCGCTGGCTCTGGCCACCGGTCCGGTCGCACCACCACAGATCGCTTCTTCTCGACTCAGAATCCCAACCCCTTGGCATCGTTCGATGAAAATTCGATTCTTCAGCACCAAGCGGTTCACGTCTTTGAACATCTTGGGAAAGGTCGTGATGAAATCTCTCAAGTTCGCGAGCCACTGATCGGAAACGTCGAACAGCAGGCCGCCAACGCGCGTGAAGCTGGTATGGAACCGTTGCCCCGATACTTGTTCGCAAAGTTCATAGATTCGTTCACGTTCATTGAACGCGTACATGAACGCAGAGATGCCACCAAGGTCCAAGATGCATGCACCGACGCAAAGCAAATGATCGCTGATCCGCATCAGCTCCGCGAGAATGGTTCGCAAATAGGTGCACCGGGGTGTTAACTCAATTCCCAGCAGCTTTTCGCACACATGATGCCAAGCGATTTCATTCGCCAGCGGCGAAATGTAATTCATTCGATCGACGATCGTCACGTACTGATTGAAGTCGAGCGTTTCACCAAGCTTTTCGAAGCCGCTGTGCAAGAAACCAATGTCGGGCTCAGCGTCGACGACCGTTTCACCATCCAGCGTCAAAACCAAACGCAGCGTCGTGTGCGTTGCCGGATGCTGGGGACCAAAATTCAATGTCCACAGACCTTCTCGATGAGAAGGATCGCTCGTCGGTTCAAGTAGTTCTAGTGGCATATTTGATTAACTTTCTGACCGAGTGACAACGGGAAAATTGTGGCGTTCCCCACGGCCCTTGACCGGATAATCTTTGCGTAATGGAAACGAAGCAAACTCGTCGGGCAGCAGCAATCGCTTCGCGTTCGGGTGACCAGTGAATACAATGCCGAACATATCGTAGGCTTCGCGTTCCATCCAATTTGCCGAGCTCCAAAGGGTTGTCATCGTTTGCAGCTTGGGTTCGGGGTCGTTGACATGGGTTCTGACTTCTAGCCTCGCACCCGACTCCGTATCCAGAAGCTGGTAAACCACGCGATAACGATCCGTCGCGTCGGCATACTCAAGTAGGTCGACGGCCGTCAAATCGATCAGCATATTCAGGCCAGCTTCCCGTAGCCGCGTCATTGTCGGCACCAACGAAATCGCGTCGATATTCAATCGCAGCGAATCTCGAAACGTTGACCACGCTCGCGGCCCTGGCACGGCACTCAACGCAGCTTCCCAGACGCTTTTCCGTCGTTCAGTTGAATTTATCATGTTCGATCAATGCCCAATCAATGTCGAGGGTCATAAACTGGCAAATTAAACTGCACGGGATTGCGATCTCGAATTCGAACCAACTCGTCGCCATCAAACCGAGCCGGACCCTCGGGCGTGGTTCGATCGGCGAACTCCGTCGCGCGAAGCGTGCCGGTCTTTTGAATCTTGGCCTGTAACTCGATGATCGCTGCAATGAGTTGTTCGGGGCGTGGCGGGCAACCGGGAACATAGATGTCGACAGGCATGAACCGATCGATACCCTGGACAACGGCATAAGTATCAAACACACCGCCGCTACATGCACATGCACCCATCGAGATACACCATTTCGGCTCAGGCATTTGCAGCCAAATTCGTTGCAGCACCGGCAGCATCTTCATGACGACGCGTCCAGCCACGATCATCAGATCGCATTGCCGTGGCGAGAACCTCATCACCTCGCTACCGAAACGCGACAAGTCGTGCTTGCTTGCCGACGTGCTCATCAATTCGATGCCGCAGCACGCGGTTGCAAACGGCATTGGCCACAAGCTGTTCGCCCGCGACCAATTGGCGGCGGCGTCGAGTGTGGTCCAAAACAGTCCATTGCTTGCCGGTTGAATCTTACTACTCATAACGACCTCAACGTTGATTGGTCCGCCAATGGAAAACGCCTCGTCGCCAAGCGACTAAATAGGCAAGGGCCAGCGTCCCGATAAGGAGCAGCATCACGCCCAATACAAGCCCACGAAAATCGCTGGGGATGCCACTCTCAGCCTTGAGGGCAACCGCATAGGGCACGACTAACAACAACTCAATATCAAAGATCAAAAACAGGATCGCGATCAAGTAAAAGCGAATGTCCAGCGGCTTTCGCGCATCACCGATCGGGTCCATGCCTGACTCGTAGGGCATGTCCTTGACGATTGTCTTCTTCCGCGGCGCGACTAAGTGTGGCGCAAGCAAACTGAACCCGGCGAACCCGAGCACAGCGAGAAAGTACAGAAAAATAGGGACAAATTCAGTCATTTAAGTCTTTGACTTTGTGAAACTTTTCACAAACACTCGCCTAACTTAGGATCGATTCAACAAAACGGAGCATTGCAAAGCGGTCAATACAGAAATGAAAACGCGTACACGCCAGATACATAAACATCATAAGGCGACGTCAAATGTTCAAACGAGAGCCCATCGAAAACAATGAATGGTCCCGCGACGAATTCAAGGTCCGGGTACCCGCATCTGAACAACGTTCGCCAAGAAACGAACAGTCGTAGCCAGCTAAACGTTGTGAAGCCACTTCGTACCGAAAGTCGTCGCAGGATGCGTTCGGCTTACACTCCCAGAACTCTATGGACACTGACATGTTGCCAAGCAGGCCCGACGCGTTGGGATGGCAGTCATCGGCATCGACAATCCTACTGCTTAACGACGAAAGGCACAGCGTGCTAACTAATGCAAGTAGCACACACCAAGACATTCGATTCGCAGTACGACGGCCCACATCAATTCCTGAGATCAGCGATTGCTGAGAAAATCAACCAACTTTGATGTTATCTTGATGGTGTAATCAGAGCAATGGCTATTTGGCTAGCGGCCAATCACTAGCACGAGCGATATTGCTAACGGGCGCGATTCATGAACAACGCCACCCTGAAAGGAGCCGAACCGGCCCTTCCGTCTCAGTCCATCAGTCCATCAGTCCATCAGTCCATCTTCCAATGGTAGCGGAGTAGCGCAAGCGGGCTGTTGGGTTAGTCTCGCTGACCGCCAGTATTCCGTATTCTCGTCCCCTGGCTCTGCCAGGGGACGCAATGTCTTGGAGGCTCCGCCTCCTGTTTTACTCGTACCAAAGCTCCGCCGGCTCCGCCTGCGTACGCGCTGGCGGAGACTGTGGGGCCGAAGCAATTTCAAGATGTGTGGTACAACGAGGGCTTCGCTGACCAGCGACTGAAAATTTTTTGCGGTCAAAATACCGAAACGTTTGGCGAAAGAAACGTCCCATTGCATACCTGGGTATCGAGATTGATTCCTGTTTTTCTTGTCTTTAATTGATCGGAGTAAAGCTGATGTTACGCTCCCGAAAACACCGCCAACGAGCGCTTCGCATCGAGCCGCTGGAAAGTCGCCGATTACTGATTGGCAATGATTTCAGCCAAGATATTTTCAGCGAAGGCATTTTCAGCGAAGGCATGAGGGCCAACATCTGGACCTTCCTTTCGGCGCTTCAAGCAGCGACGAGCCTGGTCTCTGCGACCGATGCAGGATCGACGCGAGACACCGCTGCCAACATCGGCAGCCTGAACGGTACTAAGCAACTTGCAGGCTCACTCAGTCGAACCGATTCAATCGACGTGATTCAATTTTCCATTGTTCGAGATGCTGACTTCAGTGTTCGATTGTCAAATTTGAATCGCGATGCCGACTTGTATTTTTTTGACGATGCAGGAGAGCAACTTGCAAGTTCAACGTTACCCGGTCGCAACGTCGACTCAATCGCTGGAACGCTTGAAGCGGGTACCTATTTCATTGCTGTCGTCAACGCAACTCTGAACTCAACCAACTATCGCCTGCGTCTCTCCGCAAACCCGCAGCCAGAGCCAGCTCCACCAACAGCGACAACTCCGCCAACAGTTCCGACACCGACACCGAAAACTCCACCGACAGCAACGAATCCTCCCAGCACGAATCCTCCCAGCACCGGCACCGTCAACCCGCTAACCGATGTGGCCTATTTTGGCAGCAGTCGCGAATGGAATTTGAACGCAGTGGGAGCCCCCGAAGCTTGGGCCGCAGGCTACACGGGCAAGGGTGTGACCGTTGCGGTGGTCGATACCGGCGTCGATTTAAACCATCCTGATTTGGTGCAAAACCTATACGTCAATCCTGGCGAAATCGCGGGCAATGGCATCGATGACGACCAGAACGGTTTTGTGGACGATGTGCATGGTTACGATTTCGTTGACGGTGATGCGATACCCGATGACCTCAACGGACACGGCACACATGTCGCCGGGACGATCGCTGCGGCGCGAAACAACTTTGGAGCTACCGGAGTTGCCCCCGATGCCAAAATCATCCCTGTTCGCGTCCTTGATCGCAACGGCTCCGGCAGTGAGGCCAGCGTCGCTGCCGGAATTCGTTATGCCGCCAAGCTCGGTGCCGACATCATCAATCTCAGCCTCGGTGGCGTGTATAGCCGAGCCATTGACACGGCGATCAACTACGCGCGATCGCTTGGCTCGATCATCATCGCTGCCGCAGGCAATGAATCGGCAGCCGTTCCTGGATATCCGGCGAGGTTCAGCGCTACCGACGATAACGTCATTTCCGTAGGAGCGTATAGTTCATCCGGTAGCATCGCAAGTTTCAGCAACCACGTCGGCAATAGTGGTGCCGTACAAATCGATGCGCCTGGAGTCGGCATCTATAGCACGTACCTGGGTGGAGGGTATGCGACGCTGTCAGGCACGAGCATGGCATCCCCGCATATTGCTGGATTGGCGGCACTGACACTTTCGGCGAATCCAAGTCTGACGAGTCGCGAACTTCGTGACCTACTAGCAACCGATACCTCAGGCCGAGCCGCCGGCTCCGATTCACTTGGTAAGGCGAATGCTTCGATAACCGTCGCCTACGCTGCTGCTGGGTTAAAAACCGTCTCCATTGCTTCTGCAGGACAACAAGTCGCTACTACCACCGGAACCCAGCGAACAGTGACTGCACAAACCACGGCAGCCAACGATCAACTGTCCGCAGCTAGCGAGCCAATTGCCAAGATCGACTTCAAGCAAGCCGACGTCACGATCTGCAATACCGACCCGTCGCTACCAATATCGCGACCAACATCGCTAACCTCCAAGCCACTCTTCCTTGACTCTGTAATCGTGACGCGAACCAAGACACTTGACGACTTTTTCGCAAGCTATGATGCCGACGAGCGGGAAGCCGAAACTTCAAATGAATTGCGATCCCTCGTCTGATTGGAGGGCAGACCACAGCGTGCGCGGTGCGGCCGACGCTTTCCCATGGCCTAGATAGCTGCGGTCTGCGGTCTATTGTCTAATTTCAAAAGAGTGGTCTACTGTCGGCCCTACGCAAGCCGCTTTTGACCATGGATCAGTTCGACTGTGAATAGACTTCGAATTCGAAAGACGACGACCGGGTTAGGTCGTGGCTTCACGGTGATTGAATTGTTGGTCACGATTTCGATTGTCGCGATCTTGATCGGCTTGCTTTTGCCTGCTGTCCAGCAAGTTCGCGAGTCGACGCGTCGATCCCAGTGCGCCAACCATTTGAAGCAAATTGGCTTGGGGCTTCAGAACTATCACAGTATTCACCGCACGTTTCCATCGGGTTACTTCTCTCGCGTTGACGCCAGCGGCAACGATCTTGGCCCTGGTTGGGGTTGGGCGACACAGCTTTTGCCGCAACTGGAACAAGGTTCGCTTTACGATCAACTCAATATCAATCTATCGATCGAGGCAGCAGAGAATGCGAAGCCGCGAGTGACGCTGGTTTCGACATACATTTGCCCAACTGACGTGATTCAAAACGTCGTTGTCGTTTCCAAACGTGATTCGCTTGGCAATCCACTGTCTGTGATTTGTGATGTTGCCGGCGCGAACTACACAGGCTGTTTCGGGGTCAGCGAACCTGGCGTCGAGGGCGAGGGCATTTTCTATCGCAACAGTAAAATCTCGACCCGCGACATTTCGGATGGGACGAGCCATACGTTGATTGTTGGCGAGCGATCGCACCATTGGGGCGAAGTCACGTGGGTCGGCTCTGTGACTGACGGCAACCTTTTTCCACTTGCCGGTTCTCCCGCAGTCCCCTTTGTGCAAGAAGCATCGAGCTTCATCCTTAGTCATACCTTTGAAGGACCTCCGAACGCTCCCGGAAACGAGTGCAATAACTTTTCAAGTCTGCATCCTGGTGGAGCGAACGTCGCATTCGCCGATGGACATGTTTACTTCGTCTCGTCGTCCACGGAAAAACTACTGTTTCGCCACCTTTCCACTCGTTCAGGCAACGAGTTAGTCGGAGATTTTTGATGCGTCAGATGTTGTTGGTTTCACTTGTCGTTTTGCTCTCCGGATGTGGTCCCGCCGTTGTCGACACGCCGATCCTTGTTGAGGACGTGCCGGCGAACTTGCGGCAAATCGCCGACGAAAACCTGCCTGATGTAAAGTTTGGTCAAGCGATTCGGCGCAGCGATGGCACCTACGAAATTCGCGGCAAGGACGCAAAAGGCAAAGTTCGCGATATCGACCTTGCCGCCGATGGCAAGGTCATTGAGATTGAGTAAGCATCGTGCGGCAAATAAGTGTCGCCTTTCGATCCGCGAAAGTAGCGTTCTTTCGCGGAGCGAAAGACGACAATAAAAGACCGAACGATGCTAACTAAACGCCCTATGATCGGTTCATTTCGCTGCCGACTTGCTTGCGCGCCTCGATCATAATTTTTTGCTTTTCTGACGTTTCGTTTGGTTCAATCAACTGCGTTCGGGCCTCCGTGGTTTTGTTGTTTGGTGCGGCGGTTGTCGGCGTTACGTACGTACTGCCACTAAGTGCAGCGAGAAGAGACAGGGCTAGGGGACGTGACATCCTTGAACTCCATAATCGAGGTGGGAAGCATTTTAACAGTCTTGTTGGGACGATCGCTTTGCTAACGCACAACTTGGGCCAATGGTTTTGAAGTGTCCCAAGAATATGCGGCGTACTTAGTGCGATCGTGGCTTTTAGCCCAAGACGCTGCCTTTGGCGACGCTTGTGTCCGCGACCCGATCTCGATCGCGTGACGAATACGACCAGAAAATGCTCTCATCGGAAAATTTGTGTTCGCCTTGCGTCAAAAACGTCGTGCTCTTAAACACGCGTGCTTCCAGTCTCCTGCCCTACGCCGTGAACGATAATTTAGCGGTATGGCGCGAGCCATCCGGTGACTCGGGCGTCAGCGAGGCCGGACGGCTCACGCCGTACCGCTAAAACCGTTCATTTTGCTGAGGCAAAATCGTTCACGTCGTAGGCTCCTGACTGGGAACGCACTCGCCGTGCCTCACTGTACCCACCGGCGAATGTCTTCGATCCCTATCGGGATCATTCCAGACCATACAGTTGCGGAGCTACCGGACAGGAGCAACCCTGGGCAGATAAATTTGCTATTGTGGGCAAGAAGCATGGTAGCGAGGCTCACTCCGCCGCGACCTTGGTCAGAAACTAGTGTCGCCTTTCGCTCCGCGCAAGCGCGTTCTTTCGCGGAGCGAAAGGCGACACTGAAGGCACTCAGCATCTTCCGAAATTCCCATCACAGTTTCGCGATTAGCGTTGGTGCGTCCAGGACATCTCGCACGACGCGTAGCAATTGTTCGTCGGAGTAGGGCTTTGCCAAGAAGCCATTGATTCCAACGAAGCGTTCGGTATCGGTGCCGGGCCGACGCAGTCCGCTGCTGGCAATCACACGAATGCTTGCATCATACGCTCGCATGGCAGCCTTCGTATCGAGACCATCTATACCGGGCATCATCATGTCAAGAAAAACTAATTGGATGCTGCTACTTTGCTTTCGAAAGATCCCGATCGCATCGACCCCGCTAGTCGCACTCAACACGCGGTAGTTGTTCGATTCAAGAATTTCACGTGCTGTTTCGACAATTGGCGCTTCGTCATCCACAATGAGTATGAGCTCTCCTCGACCGACGGGAACTTCATCCGACTGGGACGGGTTCGGTGCCGTTCCTCCGATTTGCTTTGTCGACGGAAGGTAGATTGAGAAAGTTGTGCCGGTGCCGGGTTCGCTGTCGACCGTGATCTCTCCACCATAGGATCGGACGATACCGAGTGTTGTTGCTAGGCCAAGTCCGGTTCCTTTCCCCTGAGGTTTGGTGGTAAAAAATGGATCGAAAATTCGATCGATAATCGCTCTAGGAATCCCTTCGCCAGTGTCGCAGACGGACAGCAAAACATGTCGCCCGGCCTTCAGATTATCGCTACGATCAGCTCTTGCTTGATCGACGTATGCGTTGCGGACTTCCAGCGTCAATTGTCCACCATCGGGCATCGCATCTCGGGCATTGATCGCCAGATTCATTACAACTTGTGACAATTCAGTGCTGTCCGCATCGACTAGGTCCAGTTCGTCGGATGTCCGAATCTGGAAGTCGATCGTTTGCGGCAACGTGTGACTAAGAATCTCTTCAAGTTCAAGCAAAATCTCGCGAACGTCAACCTGTTGTCGCTCCGACGCATCGCCACCTGCAAACGCCAATAGCTTCTTGATCATCCGGCTACCGCGTTCAGCACTTTTCACAATCGTGTCAAACAGTCGCTCGGGATTCGTGCTGCCGCGCTGGAGAAGCTTGCCGCTCATCAGGATTGGCGTCAGTACATTGTTCAAATCATGAGCGACGCCGCCAGCTAATGTGCCGATACTTTCTAGTCGTTGCGATCGCCGCTCTTTCGCTTCCGCTCGTTTGCGATCGGTGGCATCGATTGTGAAAATCAACTGAGCAGTCGGCCGATTGTCAGCATCGCGAATCAACGATCGACGCTGTTCGACGAAGAGCTCACGTCCATCGCGCGTTGTTTGCGTTAGCTCAACGGAATACTTGCCTGTTTCAAGGATCGCCTGTCGGCCTCGCATCCAGTCTTCAGCACGATCGTGGAATAACAGCTCTTGGACATTCTTTCCGATCGCTTCTGATTCAGTGATTCCGAACATGGAAGCCGCGCCTTCATTCCAAGACAAGATTTGGTCATTCAGATCACACACCAGTACGGCATCACGAAGCTGCTGCAAGATGGCAACATGCTCCCGCCGTTTAGCTTCGCTCGCCTTCGCTTCGCTCAAATCCCGAATTTTTAGGGTGTTGAATTGGTCAATATCGGTTACGGATCGAGACATCGTGCCTTCGTAAGGGAACTCGCTGCCATCGCTTCGCAATCCGACAGCATCCTTGTACTCGACCGATATTTGTTTGGAGGTTTTCAGACTTCCGACATCCGCGATAAACTCTTCTTTCCAGCGGATCGGAATGAACTCCGAGATCGATCTCCCGACGGCAGCATGGGCGTCGATGCCGAACATGGCTGCCGCAGCCGGGTTCAGCAACCGAACTTCGAGGGAATCATCAAAAGCGATGATGCCTTCAAATGCAGAATCAATCACGGCAGCGAGTTGGTTCTGTTGAGTTAGCATGAGCGACTCAGCTTGATCGCGTTTTGTTCGGTCGATATGAGCAGCAAATCCAGCAAGTGCAATCAACCCTAAAGCGAGGAAGTGCCCGATCGCGATCGTTGATTCCGAGACAATCGCCAGGAATGCGGAGGTCTCTTCGCTGTCCGCCAAAATCATGGCTTCTTCGTCTAAGATGCTACGAATGGATTTTCGAGCCCTCTCCATCGCCTTTTCGCCACGCCCTGACCGAACGATCTCAAGCACCTCGTCACTGATGCGCGGTCCCGGCGTTGCATCGCGGAGCGCGATCGTTTTGGCCAAATGAGACTTTTTGACTTCGTAGGCCGTTCGCACTTGTTGGAGATGTGCAACCTGGTTCGCATCTCCTTGCGTCAACTGCCGTAGTTGTTCAAACTCGTCTTCAACGCTTGCGAGGCCATCCCGATAAGGTTGAAGAAACGACTTGTCGCCGGTCAAAAGGTAGCCGCGTTGTCCGGTTTGCATGTCCTTGATTGACGATAACAATCTGTTCGCGGTTTCACGCACCGCGTAGGATCTTGCCACTCGCCGCTCACTGGCACGAATGGTTCGTGTGTTCAGATAAGACACGACGCCAAATACCGCGACAGCCAGAAACGCTGCAATGATTGCGACCGTCAGCCCGTAAATTCGCTTTGGATTGGTCATGAGTTCGATGCTGTGTTTTGGTGGTGCAAGTAACTCGCGATTTGGTAAATTCTTAGTCGGCTAGACAATAGGCATAAGAAAAGCTTTCCGCCTGTCGTAGCACAACGCAATTACGCGACTAAACGTAGCTAGGCTTGTGATTTTTACTAATCACGTTATGGTACGGATGGGATTTTAGTCGCGATTGAATGTTGGACCCATGGCTGCTGATGTTGAAAAGACTTGCGAATCGCAAATGATTCACCTTCTTGTCATCGATGACGAGCCATTGATCTGCGACACGATCGCGATGTCGTTTCCGGACGACAAAGTTGTCACATGCTTGTCGGCCGAGGCCGGCATCGCGGCGTTTTTGAAAAGTACTCCGGATGTCGTCTTGTGCGACATTCGGCTTCCAGACATGACCGGCATGGAGCTTTTCGAGAAACTGCATCGCATCGATGCAAAGGTGCCGATTGTCCTAATGACCGGGCGAGGAACGTCGTCTACCGCGATCGAAGCGATGCGACGAGGTGCTTTCGAGTACATTCTCAAACCTCTCGACCCCGATACTTTGATCCCATTGATCGAGGACGCAGCAGAAACCAGTCGCATGACTCGGACACGTGCCATTGTTCCAGGTGGCACCGATGACGAACCATCGATGGGAGATTCATCGGATCGGTTGATTGGTTCTTGTCCCGCGATGCAAGAGGTCTACCGGTCAATTGGGCGTGTTGCTTGCCAGAATGTGACTGCCTTAATCTTGGGTGAAAGCGGTACCGGGAAAGAAGTCATTGCGCGTGCGATCTATCAGTACAGCCAACGTTCCAGCGGCAGGTTTCTAGCGATTAACTGCGCCGCGATTCCAGAGAACCTTCTCGAGAGCGAATTGTTCGGTCATGAAAAAGGTGCTTTCACCGGGGCCGAACGCAAACGCATTGGAAAGTTTGAACTCTGTAGCGATGGGACGTTGTTCCTCGACGAGATCGGTGACATGACGCCGCTCATGCAGACCAAGATTCTCAGGGTGCTGCAGGACCAAACATTCGAGCGAGTTGGCGGCACAGAAACCATTCGCACCAATGCGCGCCTGATCGCTGCAACCAATCGCGATTTGGAAAAGGCAATTGAGGAAAAAGAGTTTCGTAGCGACTTGTTCTATCGGCTCAACGTCTACACGATCAAACTGCCGCCTCTGCGGGAACGTGGTGATGACATTCCGCTGCTAGCGAATCACTTTCTACGCCGCTATGCAGTGGAGCTGAACAAAGACATCACGGGGTTTGCGGTCGAAGCGATTGAGCTGCTTGCTAATTATCGCTGGCCCGGTAACGTTCGCGAATTGCAAAGCGCCGTTAAGCATTCGCTGCTTCAAGCGACGGGTCCCGTGATCGTGCCAGGGTTCCTACCAGAGTACTTGCGCGAAAGGCCATCGCGATCGGTCGGCTCCCATAAGTCGGACAGTGTTACTTCACCAGGACTCGATTTCACGGCGCTAACTCGTGAACGACTGCTGTTGGGAAACGACGATATTCATCGCGATCTGATCAATATGGCAGAGCGAGAAATTTTTGCCGAAGTTTTGAAGTATACCGACGGCAACCTGACTCAAGCCGCCAAGCGTCTAGGAATCACGCGAACGACGCTTCGATCCAGACTCGAATCGCTCGGGATGAGCTTGGAACGCACCGCAACAACCACGCGATCGTGATTGAAAAGTGGCACCTACTGTAGCGGAACGGCGCGAGCGCGCTGTTGATTTAGTGAGCCGTACGCGCTAGCGTCGGGCGCTACGGCAGGACGCCTACCGTTGACGGCCCGTGGCTAGCGCCCAATGGCACTCACTTTAATTTCCTTGATGGATTCTAGCTGAGTTAGTATTGCGTTAGGCTGGCAGGAACTGAGCCGCCTCCTTATTTCGCAATCGGACGGAATCGATGCTACACTCTGCTGCTATTGAAGAAAAACCCGCAATTTCTCGTACCGAATTGGCTCACGCGATCGGCTCGCTGCGAGAATTATTCGACGACGGACTGGTTGATCGGCTTCAGCCCACTGGACCAGCGTCAATCTACACC